>NZ_CP009438.1:4988750-5304375 GCF_000761215.1 Streptomyces glaucescens
CGGCGCGCCGCGGCGCGACGACCGGCCGCCGTCCCCGCAGACGCGCCGGCCGGGCCAGGGCGGTTACGCGGGTCCCGGCGGCCCCGCAGGACCGGGCGGCCCCGCCGGGCCGACCGGCGGCCCCGTCACCGGTGACGGCCCCCTGGCCCCGCCTCCCGCCGGCGCCCCGGGGAGCCAGGCGACGGCACCCCGCACCGCACCCGGCGTTCCCGGCATGGCGGGTACCGGTGGCGGCCTCAGCGACGACACCGCCATCCTGACCCCGCAGAAGCAGGTCCCCGAGCCCCCGGCCGGCACCGACTTCCGCCCCCCGGCGCACGACAACGTCTCCGGGCACACCGTCACCAGCGGCATCCCGGTCGTCCCCGGCCCCGAACGCGACGCCGGGTTCCCGCCGGCCGGCCCCGGCACCGCCGCCACGCCCCCGGCGCCGCCCGCACCGGGCGGCCAGAGCACCCCGGCCGCCGCGCCCCGCAAGAAGAAGGGCCGCAGCAAGCTGGTCCTGCTCGGCGGCGGCGTGATCGCCCTGGCCGGTGTCGCCTACGGCGCCGGGCTGCTCATGAACCACTCCGACGTGCCCAAGGGCACCACCGTGCTCGGCGTGGACATCGGCGGCGGCACCCGCGACGAGGCCGTGAAGAAGCTGGACGACGCGCTGGGCGAGCGGATCGACAACCCGCTCAAGCTCACCGTCGACGGCGACACCGTCACCCTCAAGCCCGACCAGGCGGGCCTCGCGTTCGACGCCCAGGCCACCGTCCGCGAGGCCGCGACCAACGACTACAACCCGGTCTCCGTGATCGGCTCGCTCTTCGGCGAGCAGCGGGTCGTCGAGCCCGTCATGCCGGTCGACGAGGAGAAGCTGCACTCGGCCCTGGAGACCGCGGCGGGCGGCGCGGGCACCGCGACCGACGGCACGATCCGCTTCGAGTCCGGCAAGGCCGTCCCCGTCTACGGCAAGCCGGGCAAGGGCATCGACGCCGACCGGGCCGGCGAGGCCGTCGCCGAGGCGTACCGCGCCCAGGTGGAGACCGGCACCGCGACGGCGGTCGCGCTGCCGACCACCACCAGGCAGCCCACGGTCTCCGACGCCGAGGTCGACCGGATGATGAAGGAGTTCGCGGAGCCCGCGATGTCCGGCATCGTCACGGTGCAGACGGACGCGGCGCACTCGGTCCCGCTGAGCCCGGAGAACTCCCTCTGGAAGTTCCTCCGCGTCAAGGCCGTCAACGGCAAGCTGGTCGACAGCCCGGACCTGAACGCCCTCAAGCAGCTCTACGGCAGCACCTTCGACGGCGTCCTCATCACCCGCGGCACCGGCGAGAAGACCCCGGTGACCCCCGAGGACGTCTACGGCGCCCTCCGCACGGCCCTGGTGAGCAAGACGAACAGGACAGCGGTCATCGAAACGAGCTGACACCGAGCGAGGGGCCCCCGGAGGAGAACCGGGGGCCTTCTCGCCACCGGCACCCGCGACGACCGGGACACCCCGGCGGCGGACCGCTGGTCCGGCACCGCCGGTCCGGCACCGCTGGTCCGGCACCACCAGGGAGTGTCCGCGGAGTCCCGTCCGCCCCGCGACGCCTGGCACGCTCCCGCGAGCGGTGCCGGCGGGGGCCGCCCTCATGACGCCGCGTGGCCCGTCCCGCGCGCGGACGACGCGACTTCGCGGATCCCGCTAGTTGAGCATCGCCCGGGCGGCCCGGGCCTCCCCCCGCAGCCGCTCGCCCGCCGCCTGGTCCACCTCGGCCACGACCTCCGCGTACGCCTCCAGCTCCTGCGCCCCGGCGGCGAACTCCCCGCGCTGCACCAGCAGCCGGGCCCGCTCGTACCGCAGCCGGGCCGGACGGGAGGGCAGCAGCAGCGACAGCTCCACCGCCCACAGGGAGACGTCCGACCGCTCCGGCCGGGCGGCGGCCCACGCCCGGATGTTGTTCAGGATCCGCAGCACGACCTCGCCCGGCGCCGCGGGCGTCAGCACGGACGGGTCGAGCGGCACCCCCGTGGCGCCGACCACGAGCAGCTCCGCATCCATCCCGCTCAGCACCCGCCCCCCGTCGAACGGATCAGCGAGCACCCGTTCCCCGGTCGTGCCGAACCCCACGACGAAGTGCCCGGGCAGCGCGACGCCGTACACCGGTGCCCCGGCCCGCCGAGCCACCTCCATCCACACCACGGACAGCAGGATCGGCAGGCCGCGGCGCCGCCGCAGCACCTCGTGCAGCAGGGAGGACTCCAGCCGCCGGTAGTCCCCGGCGGTGCCCCGGAACCCGAGCCGTTCGCCCAGCAGGTCCCGGGTCGCCTCGGCCCACGCGAGCGGCCCGGCGGGCCGGTGGGGCAGCAGCCCGGCCAGCCGGTCCAGCTCCATCTGGGCGGCGTCGATGCCCGCCTCGTCCAGCGAGGCGTCCCCGGCGGCCGCCAGCAGCAGGCAGAGCAGGGACAGGTCGGGCCGCTCGGAGCGGGCCTCCTCGGCGAACCGCAGCCGCAGCTCGGCGGCCCGCCCGGGCGGCGGGGGGAACGGGGGACGCATCACGGCCGCACCCCTCAGCCCAGCCCGGCGGGGGAGCCGCCGCGGTCGTGCGTCGCTCCCGGCTCCCGGTAGTGGTGGTACGCGTGGTGGGCGGCGAAGCCCAATTCCCCGTACAGCGCCCGTGCCGCCGCGTTGTCCGTCTCGACCTGGAGCCAGCCGGCCGAGGCGCCCTCCTCCAGGGCCCGCCCGGCGAGCGCGGCCATCACCGCCGTGGCCAGCCCTCGCCGCCGCAGCGCCGGATCGACCTCCACGGCGGCGAACCCGGCCCACCGCCCGTCGACCACGCACCGCCCGATGGCGGCGGGCGGCGCCCCCGCCTCCTCGCCGGGCACGGTCGCGAACCACACGGACGGCCCGCCGTGCAGCACCCGCAGTGCCACCTCGCCCAGCCCCTTGCGCCGGTACCGGGCGAGCCACGCCTCGTCGGCCTCCCGGGACAGCCGTACCCGCACGGGCGTCTCCCGGTCCGCGACGGGGGCCAGGGCGCCGGTCCACAGCTCGGCGGTCACCTCCCGCACCCAGCCGCGCCCGGCCAGCTGCGCGCACAGCAGCTCCTGGGTGCCCTCGCCGCCGGTGGTGGCCTGGACGTACGCGGGCAGGCCGCGCTCGCCGTACCAGCGGCGTACGACGGCCAGGGCGTCGTCGAGCGGCAGTCCGGGGTCGCCCAGCGCCAGCACCGAGTTGGCCCGCCGCGTGAACCCGCCCGCGGCCCGCAGCTCCCAGTCGCCCAGCCGTTCGCTCACCACGGGCCGCCACGCCCGGGCGGAGATCCGCGTGAGTTCCGGACAGGAGGCGGCGGGACCGCGGCGGCGCGCCGGGGCGGCCGGCACCACCTTGCCCGCGACCAGCGAGGTCTCCGGAATGCGGACGAGTTCACCGTCCCGCCGTGTGATCAGGAGCACACCGTCGTCCCAGGATGCGAGAACACCGACCGTGTCGGTGAATTTCTTTTGCGTCCCTGTGCTGCCGCTAGGGTGGCTCAAGCGCCGCACGGAGACGCGTTTGCCCACGTCAGCAGTGGTGATTCGGACCTCAAGGCGCCCTGCCGCGGAGATTTCCACAGGTCGGTTCACCCCTCCTGTTCGGATCTTGCCCAAGAACGGAGATACTAGGGGCGGGCATCGACGACGCCGCGCTCCCGCGCGCCAGGCGGCGGAGCCTGAGGAGGCCCGCCAGCGCCCTATCGAGGAGGAACGACAGCGTGACCTACGTCATCGCGCAGCCTTGTGTCGACGTCAAGGACAAGGCGTGCATCGAGGAGTGCCCGGTCGACTGCATCTACGAGGGCCAGCGGTCCTTGTACATCCACCCGGACGAATGCGTCGACTGCGGTGCCTGTGAGCCGGTCTGCCCGGTCGAGGCGATCTTCTACGAGGACGACGTGCCGGAGGAGTGGAAGGACTACTACAAGGCGAACGTCGAGTTCTTCGACGAGCTGGGCTCGCCCGGCGGTGCCAGCAAGCTCGGCCTGATCGAGCGCGACCACCCGTTCGTCGCCGGTCTGCCGCCGCAGGGCGAGTAACACCGCGCCGGCGGCCCGCCATCCGCGCCGCCTCGGTCCCGTACGGCCTGATCGCCTCAGATCGCCGTGCGGGACCGAGGCGTTTGCCGTACGAAGAGAGTGAGCGAGAAACCGTGTCCGCAGTCTCCGACCGCCTCCCGACCTTCCCCTGGGACAAGCTCGCGCCGTACAAGAAGACGGCCGCCTCCCACCCGGACGGCATCGTGGACCTGTCCGTGGGCACGCCCGTCGACCCGGTGCCCGAGCTGATCCAGAAGGCGCTGGTCGCCGCGGCCGACTCGCCGGGCTACCCCACGGTGTGGGGCACGCCGGAGCTGCGGGACGCGATCACCGGCTGGCTGGAGCGCCGCCTGGGCGCCCGCGGCGTCACCCACCACCACGTGCTGCCGGTCGTCGGCTCCAAGGAGCTCGTCGCCTGGCTCCCCACCCAGCTGGGCCTCGGCCCCGGCGACCGGGTCGCCCACCCGCGCCTCGCCTACCCCACCTACGAGGTCGGTGCCCGGCTGGCGCGCGCCGCGTACGAGGTCTACGACGACCCGGCCGAGCTGGACCCGGCCGGCCTGAAGCTGCTCTGGCTGAACTCGCCGTCCAACCCGACCGGCAAGGTCCTCACCAAGGACGAGCTGACCCGGATCGTGGCCTGGGCCCGCGAGCACGGCGTGCTGCTCTTCTCCGACGAGTGCTACATCGAGCTGGGCTGGGAGGCCGACCCCGTCTCGGTGCTGCACCCGGACGTCAACGGCGGCTCCTACGACGGCATCGTCGCGGTGCACTCCCTCTCCAAGCGGTCCAACCTCGCCGGCTACCGGGCCGCCTTCCTGGCCGGTGACCCGGCCGTGCTGGGCCCGCTGCTGGAGATCCGCAAGCACGGCGGGATGATGACCTCCGCGCCCACCCAGGCGGCCGTCGTGGCGGCGCTGGGCGACGACGAGCACGTGCGTGTGCAGCGCGAGCGGTACGCCGCCCGCCGCACCGCCCTGCGCGAGGCCCTGCTCGGCCACGGGTTCCGCATCGAGCACAGCGAGGCCAGCCTCTACCTGTGGGCGACCCGCGACGAGTCCTGCTGGGACACCGTGGCGCACCTCGCCGGACGCGGCGTCCTCGTCGCGCCGGGCGACTTCTACGGCCCGGCGGGGGACCGGTTCGTCCGGGTGGCGCTGACGGCCACGGACGAGCGGGTGCGGGCGGCCGTGGAGCGGCTGGCGCGGTAGCCGCCGGGCGGCGGTACGGGACACGGCGAAGGGGTCCGGGGAGCACGTCCCCGGACCCCTTTCCCACGGCGCGTCAGCCGATGTGGAGGCCCTTGGTGGGCAGCTGCTGGGTGGGCAGACCGCCCTTGGTCAGCGAACCGGTGGACAGCCCGCCCTTGCCGGCGGCCTGGGTGGCGTCGCCGACGAGGCCGCCGGCGGAACCGGCCACGTCCCCGGCGGCCTTCTGCGCGACCGGCGTCACCTTCTTGGCCGCCTTGCCGGTGGTCTTGCCGGACTGCTTGACGGTCTTGCTGCCGGTCTCGCCCGCCAGCTCGGTGACGTTCTGGGCGGTGCTGTCGACGGTGCCGCCGACGTTCGCGCCGTCCAGCGCGGTCATCCCGCCGAGGTTCTGGGCGGCGGGCAGTCCGGGCGCCGCGGAGGCGGCACCGGCCGCGCCGACCACGGAGGCCGCTCCCGCTGCGGTGAGCAGCGCGGCACGGGCGATCCGGCGGGTCAGGGGGAGGGACATGATGCTCCTTCGACGGGAAGAGACGTAACGAGGACGTGCGCCGTGACTACCGCTCGACCCCCCGCCGAGGTTGCGGACCCGAAACGCAAAGAGTTGGCAATGCGTCGCATTATCGGCTGTGGATAAAAAGGGACAAAGGGCTGTCGGCCCGGAAGCCCGCCGAATCCTTACAGCCCTTTGTTCCCAACGGTTCCCGGGAACGCCCGGGCGACCACGCGAAAACCTGCGCACACCGTCACCCGCACCGGGCCGGCTTCCACCCCTGCGGGTGACCGTCCGCACTACTGCGCAGTGACGATCCGTACCGCGCCGACGCCCTCGCCGCCCTTGGCGTCCGCCGCCGCGTCCGTCGTGCGCCAGCGGCCCTCCGTGGTGCCGGCCACCCACTCGCGGCCCGCGTACGAGACCCGCTCGATGTGCAGCGCGGACGCGTTGGCCACCGCCCAGTGGGCCAGCTGCCAGCCCCGCTCGCGCGCGGCCCGCCCGTCCCCGGCGCCCGGCTGCCGGGCCACCGGGACCGTCACGGTCCGCCCGTCCGCCCCGGCGCCGGCCGCCGGCCGCGGCGACGCCCCCGCACCGACCTCGGCGCCGGCCGCCTCCATCGCGTCCCGCCCGAAGTCGCGCACCAGCGCCGAGCGCACCCCGTCCGGGCCGGAGACCCGGGTCGCGTCCGGGCGCCCCTCGCACGTCAGGGTGGCTCCCGCGCGGCCGGTGAGGGCGGCGGCGAGCAGCGTGGCGTCCGGCTCGTGCTTGGCGTACGCCTGCGGGAAGCCGCTGCGCTGCACCCGCTGGGCGGCCACGGTGAGCGGCAGCCGGGTGTAACCGGGCACCTCGACCAGGTGGTCGTAGAACATGCCCGCCGAGTAGATCGGGTCCATGATCTGCTTCTCGGTGCCCCAGCCCTGCGAAGGGCGCTGCTGGAACAGGCCGAGCGAGTCGCGGTCGCCGTGGTCGATGTTGCGCAGCGCCGACTCCTGCAGCGCGGTCGCCAGCGCGATCGTCACCGCCCGCTCGGGCAGCCCGCGCGCGGTGCCGACGGCGGTGATCGTCGCCGCGTTCACCGCCTGCTCCGGGGAGAACTCGTACGTCGCCCCGTCGCCCTTGCCCGACACCACCGTGCAGCCCGGACCGCCGGCCCCGCCGGTGACGTACTGCACCGCGAGGTACCCCGCGACCGCGAGCAGGACCACGAGGGCCGCTCCGCTACGCAGGAGACGGCCGTGACGCTTGGGAGAAGGGGACGGCTCTGGCACGCGTACAAGGTACTGGGTCCCGCGACCCCAGGACCGGGTGGGCACCGTGCCCGGAGCGCGGCGGCGTTAGGGTCGACGGCATGGCCGATACTCCGCTCGATCTCACGCTGGACGCCGCGCGGCTGACCGCGCAGCTCGTCGACTTCCCCTCGGTGAGCGGCGGTGAGAAGCCGCTCGCGGACGCCGTCGAGACCGCCCTGCGCGCCCTCCCGCACCTCACCGTCGACCGCTTCGGCAACAACGTCGTGGCGCGCACGAACCTGGGCCGGCCGGAGCGCGTGATCCTCGCCGGGCACATCGACACCGTCCCGATCGCGGAGAACGTGCCGTCCCGCCTCGACGAGGACGGCGTGCTGTGGGGCTGCGGCACCTGCGACATGAAGTCGGGCGTGGCCGTCCAGCTGCGGATCGCGGCCACGGTCCCCGCCCCCAACCGCGACCTGACCTTCGTCTTCTACGACAACGAGGAGGTCGCCGCCGACCTCAACGGCCTCAAGCACGTCTGCGAGGCCCACCCCGACTGGCTGGAGGGCGACTTCGCGGTGCTCCTCGAGCCGTCCGACGGCCAGGTCGAGGGCGGCTGCCAGGGCACCCTGCGGATGCTGCTGAGGACCACGGGCGAGCGGGCCCACTCCGCGCGCGGCTGGATGGGCTCCAACGCCATCCACGCGGCCGCCCCCATCCTCCAGCGCCTGGCCGCGTACGAGCCCCGGTGGCCGGTGATCGACGGACTCGAGTACCGGGAGGGGCTGAACGCGGTCTTCGTCTCGGGCGGCGTCGCCGGGAACGTGATCCCCGACGAGTGCGTGGTGACCGTGAACTTCCGCTACGCGCCCGACCGTACGCCCGAGGAGGCGATCGCCCATGTGCGCGAGGTGTTCGCCGACTGCGGGGTGACGGAGTTCGTGGTCGACGACCACAGCCCCGGCGCGCTGCCCGGTCTGTCCCACCCGGCCGCCGCGGCCTTCATCGAGGCGGTGGGCGGCACCCCGATGCCCAAGTACGGCTGGACGGACGTCTCCCGCTTCTCCGCGCTCGGCGTCCCGGCGGTCAACTACGGACCCGGCAACCCGCACCTGGCACACAAGCGGGACGAGCGGGTAGAGACAACGAAGATCCTCGCGGCGGAGGAGCGGCTGCGTTCCTGGCTGACGGCCTGAGCACGCCCCGCGCCCCGTGGGCCGGGCGCTTCCTGGCGGACACGCGTGCGTCCCCCCTCCGTAACCCGCGTAGATCTACGCTGAGACCGAAAGACGTGGCAAGCGGAGGGAGCGCACATGGCTACCGGCAACCCTGAGGGCAGCAAGCAGCCGCCCGAGGAGCAGCGCCTGGGACCGGTCCTCCGGAGGCGGGATCAGGTGCAGGCGAGCACCACCGACCAGCGGCTGCTGGACGAGCGCGCTCCCTCCGACTGGGTGCACACCGATCCCTGGCGGGTGCTGCGCATCCAGTCGGAGTTCATCGAGGGCTTCGGCACCCTGGCCGAACTGCCGCCCGCGATCAGCGTGTTCGGCTCGGCCCGGACACCGGCGGACTCACCGGAGTACGAGGCGGGGGTGCGGCTCGGACGGGGCCTGGTGGAGGCCGGGTTCGCCGTCATCACCGGCGGCGGGCCGGGCGCGATGGAGGCCGCCAACAAGGGCGCCTGCGAGGCGGGCGGGACCTCCGTCGGCCTCGGCATCGAGCTGCCCTTCGAGCAGGGGCTCAACCCGTACGTCGACATCGGCCTGAACTTCCGCTACTTCTTCGTGCGGAAGATGATGTTCGTGAAGTACGCGCAGGGGTTCGTGGTGCTGCCCGGCGGCCTCGGCACCCTCGACGAACTCTTCGAGGCGCTGACCCTCGTCCAGACCCAGAAGGTCACCCAGTTCCCCATCGTGCTGTTCGGCACGGAGTACTGGGGCGGGCTGGTCGACTGGCTGAAGAACACGCTCATCGCCCAGGGCAAGGCCGCCGAGAAGGACCTCACCCTCTTCCACCTCACCGACGACGTGGACGAAGCGGTCGCCCTCGTCTCGAAGGAGGCGGGCCGCTAGGTGTGCTGTTCGGACAGGTTGGTGACGCGGCTGGCTGGTGGGTGGCCGTCGATGCCGGTGTGGGGTCGGTGGTAGTTGTACCAGTCCAGCCAGTCGGGAAACGCTGCCTGCCGTTCGGCATCTGAGGTGTAGGGCCGCTGGTAGGCCCATTCGTCGAGCAGGGTGCGGTGGAAGCGTTCGACCTTGCTGTTGGTCTGCGGCCGCCAGGGCCTGGTCCAGCGCGGGCTGATGCCCAGCTCGTGGCAGGTCTGGCGCCAGGTGTTCTTGGTGTAGGCCCAGGCGTTGTCGGTCAGGACCCGCTCGACGGTGACGCCGCGTGCGGCGAACCAGGCCACGGCTCGGGTGAGGAAGCCCGCGCAGGTAGCGGCGGTTTCGTCGGGCAGGTCTTCGGTGTAGGCGAGGCGGGAGTGGTCGTCCAGGGCGGTGTGCAGGTAGGCGTATCCCGCGCCGTTGCGGCGGTCCTGGTTGGCCCGGCCGGCTGCCCGGCCGAGGACTTTGTGGCCGCCGCCGTCGGGGATGCGGCCGAGCTTCTTGACGTCGATGTGGACCAGTTCCCCGGGCCGTGAGCGTTCGTAGCGGCGCACGGGTTCGCCGGTGGCCCGGTCCAGCGTGGCCAGGGCGGGCAGGTGGTGCCGGACGAGGATGCGGTGAGCGGTGGAAGCGGCGATGTGGCAGCGGGCGGCCAGCCGCACGGGCCCGATCCGGTGCTCGCGCCGCAGCCGCAGGACCTGCTGCTCGACGGTGGCAGGCGTCCGGCGGGGGCTGTAGTGGGGGCGGCTGGAGCGGTCCTGCATGCCGGCCGCGCCCAGCTGCCGGTAGCGGCCGGCCCAGCGTGCGGCGGTGGTGTGGCTGACCTGGAAGCGTTCTGCGGCCCGCCGCAGCGGCCAGCCGTCGTCGACGACACACCGGGCCAGACGCAGCCTGCCGGTCGGCGTCAGCGGGGCGTTACGGTGGGACACGAGGGCCTCCTGGACGTCGGTGCAGACTTCGCAATCCACACCGAAACCAGAAGGCCCTCACCCGTTCAAGCACCCAGCACGCGTGTCACCAACGTCCCGGGACAGCACAGCTAGGGCCTGTCGTTCGGATCATCCCGGCGTCGCGGGGTCCGGCACGCACATCTGCCGCGTTGTCGTCACTCGCCGAAGCTCCGCTTCGGCTCCCTCCTCCGCCTTGCAGCTGCACGTACCGGACCCCGCTCGGGTCGGCCGGAAGGCGCCGCACTCCACAGCCGGCCTGATCCGAACGACAGGCCCAGGGCCCGCTCGTGACCGGTGCACCCGGGCAGCGTCCCCTGGGGACACTCACGGGCACGGCCTCGCCGGTGAGGCGGACCGGCGGGCGGCGCGAGGCGCCGGGAGTCCGGCACCGCCGGCGGGGACACCGCCCCGCCTTCCGCCGCCCCGCCTCCCGCCGCCCGGCCCGGTGTCAGGCCAGGCCGCGGCGGGCCACCGCCGGCGGGCGGTGCCCGGCGATCGAGGCGACCATGTCGAGCACCTGACGGGTCTCGGCGACCTCGTGGACGCGGTACACCTGCGCGCCCAGCCACGCGGACACCGCGGTCGTCGCGAGCGTGCCGATCACCCGCTCCTTCACCGGCCGGTCCAGCGTCTCCCCGACGAAGTCCTTGTTGGACAGCGACACCAGCACCGGCCACCCGGTCTCCACCATCTCGCCGAGCCGCCGGGTCGCCTCCAGGCTGTGCCGTGTGTTCTTCCCGAAGTCGTGCCCCGGGTCGATCAGCACCGACTCCCTCGGCACGCCCAGCGCCACCGCACGCTCGGCCAGCCCCACGGTCACCCGCAGGATGTCGGCCATGACGTCGTCGTACGCCACCCGGTGCGGCCGGGTCCGCGGCCGCGCGCCACCCGCGTGGGTGCACACCAGGCCCACCCCGTGGCGCGCCGCGACCTGCGCCAGGCGCGGGTCCACCCCGCCCCACGCGTCGTTCAGCAGATCCGCGCCCGCCTCGCAGACGGCCTCGCCGACCTCGGCCCGCCAGGTGTCCACGCTGATCACCACGTCCGGGAAGCGCCGCCGCACCTCGGCCACGAAGCCGACCGTGCGCCGCGCCTCCTCCTCGGCCGTGACCTCCTCGCCCGGACCGGCCTTGACCCCGCCGATGTCGATGATCGCGGCGCCCTCGGCGACCGCCTGCTCCACCCGGGCGAGGGCCGGCTCGTCGCGGAACGTCGCCCCCTGGTCGTAGAAGGAGTCCGGGGTCCGGTTGACGATCGCCATGATCACCGGCTCGTGCGGGTCGAATTGCCGCCTGCCCAGCCTGAGCATCCCCTGTGACCTCTCCCTGTACGTCGTACGGCCGGCCGGTCCGTCGGCCGCCTGCGACCTTAACTGTCAGACTCGCATGGCACGATCGGACCCTGACACGTCCGACTCGATTCTTCCGACTCGACCGACCCGACCGTGGGGGCCCAGCGATGGTGATGTTCTTGTTCCTGGTCGTCGCGCTCGCCGTCGTGGTCGCCGCGGTGACCCTCGCCGTGGTGGGCGGCGGCGAACAGGCCCCGCTGCCCGAGGCGGCGCCCGACCGGCTGTACGACCCGCTGCCGCCGGACCGCCCGGTCACCCGCGCGGACATCGACGCCCTGCGCTTCCCGCTCGCCGCCCGCGGCTACCGGATGAGCGACGTCGACGACGCCCTGAACCGCCTCGCCGCCGAACTCGCCGAGCGCGACGCCCGGATCGCCGACCTGGAGTCCGCCCTGACCGGCGCGCGCACGGCCGCCGCGGGCCGCGTCCGCGTGGAGAAGACCGACCAGCCGGGGGAGGAGGGCGACCAGTGAGCGACGCAACGACCCCGGTGACCGGCACCGACGCCCCCGGGACCGGACCGGACGCCCCCGTGGCCGGCCAGGACGCCCCCGCGACCGGCCAGGGCGCTCCCCAGGCGGCCCCGGACCGCGGCCCGCTGCCCGGCCCGGACGGCGCCCCGCGCTGCCCCTGGGCGCTCTCCGCACCCGACTACCTCGCCTACCACGACCAGGAGTGGGGCCGCCCCGTCCACGGCGACGACGCGCTCTTCGAACGGCTCTGCCTGGAGGCCTTCCAGTCCGGTCTGTCCTGGATCACCATCCTGCGCCGCCGCCCGGGCTTCCGCACCGCCTTCGCCGGCTTCCGGATCGCCGAGGTCGCCCGCTTCACCGACGCCGACCGCGAACGCCTGCTCGCCGACCCCGGCATCATCCGCAACCGCGCCAAGATCGACGCCACGCTCGCCAACGCGCGCGTCCTGGCCGGCTGGGCGCCCGGCGAGCTGGACGAGCTGATCTGGTCCTACGCCCCCGACCCGGCCGGCCGCCCGGTCCCGAAGGTCCTCGCCGACGTCCCGGCGATCACCCCGGAGTCCACGGCCCTGTCGAAGGCGCTGAAGAAGCGCGGCCTGCGTTTCGTCGGCCCCACGACGGCGTACGCGCTGATGCAGGCGTGCGGCCTGGTCGACGATCACCTGGCAGCCTGCGCCGCCAGGAGAGCCTCCTAGCCAGGGCGCGCGCCCGGCCGCACGCCGGACGCGCCGTCACCCGCCGCGCCGCGCCCGCCGGGGGCTCACCGGCCCAGGTACCTGGGCTTCTCCTTGTTCACGAACGCCCGCACCGCGATCGCGTGGTCCTCGGAGGCCCCGGCCCGCCCCTGGAGCTCGTCCTCCTTCTCCAGCGCCTCGTCGAAGGTGTGGGTGAGCGCGTACGCCATGGACTCCTTCAGCGCCGCGTACGCCACCGTCGGTCCCTCGGCCAGCTCGCGGGCCACCTTCTCCGCCTCGGCGCGCAGCTCGGCGGCCGGCACCACCCGGTTGGCGATGCCCAGCTCGTACGCCTCCTGCGCCTTCACGCTGCGCGGAAAGAACAGCAGGTCGGCGGCGCGGCCGGGGCCCACGACCCGCGGCAGGGTCCAGGAGATCCCGGAGTCCGCGGTGAGCGCGACCCCGGCGAAGGAGGTGTTGAACGAAGCGGTGTCCGCCACCACCCGGTAGTCGGCGGCGAGCGCGAACCCGAAGCCGGCCCCGGCCGCGACCCCGTTCACACCCGCGACCACGGGCTTGCGCATGCCGACCAGTGCGCGCGCGATCGGGTTGTAGTGCTCCCGTACGGTGCTCATGGTCTGTCCCTCGCCGGCCTCCCGGTCGGCGGCCAGCAGCCCGATGTGCTCCTTGAGGTCCTGGCCCACGCAGAACGCCCGCTCCCCGGCGGCGGTCAGCAGCACCGCGCGGACGGCGTCGTCGGCCGCCGCGGACTGCACCGCCTCCCGGAGCGCGACCTTGGTCGCGATGTTCAGCGCGTTCATCGCCTCCGGGCGGTTCAGCGTGATCGTCGCGAGCCCGTCGGTCACCTCGTAGAGCACGGTGTCGGCCATGGCGTTTCCCCTCCGGTACGGGTGCTGTGTCCGGGTCCTGTGTCGGGCCCCGCGTACGAAGGACAGCATGGCGGAGATCGCCGGGGACGTCCGTGTGACCTGCGTCAAAGAAAACGGGACGGATTTCGCTCGGTGCGGCGACGTGCGGTCGCGCAGTATCGCAGTCACATCGCCGAATTGAGTGGTTTTGCTCGCGCGCGTTGCCCAAGCGATGCCAACCGATGTTGGTCATCAGGTCGTGCGATGCGGGATAATGGCCTGGAAGCAATGTGTTCGATGCCGGTGTCGCGCGTCCCGCTCACGGACCGCGTGCCCCCCAGTGGGCCGTCGGCTTTGACGATGAGCTGGTTTCAGGAAGGGGAACGAGCATGGCGGCCATGAAGCCGCGAACGGGTGACGGCCCGCTCGAGGTGACCAAGGAGGGGCGGGGCATCGTCATGCGCGTTCCGCTCGAAGGCGGCGGTCGGCTCGTCGTCGAGCTGACCCCGGACGAGGCCGACGCGCTCGGCGACGCCCTCAAGAAGGTCGTGGGCTGACGCGCGCAAGCGACCATACCCTTTCGGCCGCCCCGGCACCCACCCGGTGCCGGGGCGGCTCCGTGTCCGGGCCCCGGCACGCGGCCGGCCTCGGCGTGCGCCGGTCCGGAGGCGCCGGCGTGCTGTCCTCTGGCGGTCACGGGCGTGCGGAGTCCTGTCCTCGGCGCTACGGACGCCCGGCCTGCCGTCGTCCGGTGTCACGGGCGTGCGGCGTGCCGCCCTCCGGCCTCACGGGCGCCCGGCGTCCGGGCGTTTGACGGCGCACAGGAGCCCGTCCCCCACCGGCAGCAGCGACGGCACCAGCTCCTGGCTCTCGCGCACCGCGCGCAGCAGCTCGCGCAGCCGCACCACCTCGGTCGGCTGCGGCCCCGAGTCCACCGTGCGGCCGTGGGCGAAGACGCCCTCGAAGACCACCAGGCCGCCCGGCCGCAGCAGACGCAACGATTCGTCGAGGTAGTCCAGCACCTCCAGCCGGTCGCCGTCGCAGAAGACCAGGTCGTAGCCGGAGTCCGCCAGCCGGGGCAGCACCTCCAGCGCCCGGCCCGGGATGAACCGGGCCCGGTTGCTGGCGAACCCGGAGGCGCGGAACGCCTGCCGGGCGAACTGCTGGTGCTCCGGCTCGGTGTCGACGGTGGTCAGCACGCCGTCGGGGCGCATGCCGTGCAGCAGGTGGATCCCGGAGACGCCGGTGCCGGTGCCGATCTCCGCGACCGCCTTGGCGTCCACGGAGGCGGCCAGCATCCGCAGCGCGGCGCCCGTACCGGGCGCCACCGGGCGCAGCCCTGCCTCACGTGCCCGCTCGCGGGCCCAGTGCAGCGCTTCGTCCTCGGCGACATAGGCGTCGGCGAACGCCCAGCTCGTCTGCCGGTTGGCGGTAATGACCCTCTCCTGTCCCCACGGTTGCCTCGGCGTGACTGTATCCGTTGGCGTCGGGAACCCGCAGATGGGACCGGGCGTTTAGAGGGGTGGGAGACGACAGCGGGGGACACGGTTGGATCACGACGACGAGCGGGACACCGAGCAAGTGCTGACGCAGCCGTATGAGCCGTGGCAGCCCAGCTCAAATTCTCGTAAAACCGCTTATCCGGAGCTAACGGACGAGGTGGCTATGGTAGGGGCTCCACTGGACACCACCAGAGCCGACAGGGGAGGTGCGGCCGCACCTGTGGACCGGGGAGGAGTGCTCCGGCGCTTCCTCGGGTCGGCGGGCAGGCCGAAATCCGTGAACGACACCGCTGACCACAGCCACGCCGACGGGTACGCCCAGACCGCGACCTTCTCCACCGACGCGGACGGGCAGGCGTGGACTCCGCCCACCTGGGAGGAGATCGTCAGCACGCACAGCGGCCGCGTCTACCGGCTGGCGTACCGCCTCACCGGCAACCAGCACGACGCCGAGGACCTGACCCAGGAAGTCTTCGTCCGGGTCTTCCGCTCCCTGTCGACGTACACCCCGGGGACCTTCGAGGGCTGGCTGCACCGCATCACCACCAACCTCTTCCTCGACATGGTCCGCCGCAAGCAGCGCATCCGCTTCGACGCCCTCGGCGACGACGCGGCCGAGCGCCTGCCCAGCCGCGAGCCCTCCCCGCAGCAGGTCCTCAACGACGCGCACTTCGACGCCGACGTCCAGCAGGCCCTCGACACCCTGGCGCCCGAGTTCCGCGCCGCGGTCGTGCTCTGCGACATCGAGGGACTCTCCTACGAGGAGATCGCCGCCACCCTCGGCGTGAAGCTCGGCACCGTCCGCTCCCGGATCCACCGCGGCCGCTCCCAGCTGCGCAAGGCGCTCGCCCACCGCTCGCCCGAGGCACGCGCCGAGCGCCGGTCCTTCCTCGCCCGTGTCCCCGCACTGGGAGGAGGGGGCGCGTCCGCGTGAGTGGATCACGGCCGAAACCTGCGGAGGGACACCTCGCAGAGCAGCACCTGGGAGACCGGCTCGCCGCCCTCGTCGACGGAGAGCTCGGTCATGACGCGCGTGAGCGCGTGCTGGCGCACGTGGCGACCTGCCCGAAGTGCAAGGCGGAGGTCGACGCGCAGCGCCGCCTGAAGAACGTGTTCGCCGAAGCGGCCCCGCCGCCGCCCTCCGAGAGCCTCCTGGCCCGGCTCCAGGGGCTGCCCGGCGGAAGCGGCCCGGACAGCGGCGACTCCCCGCCCGGGGGACCGCTGGGCGGCTTCGCGGGACGGCCCGGCGCCGGTGGCGTCTTCGGGCTGAGACGGGGCGGTGAGCGTTTCGCGTTCGACTACGTCCCGGCCCGCCCGCACGACCCCGTCCTGCCGGTCACCGCGCCGCGCGGCTTCCGCATCCACGACGTCGCCCGGTCCGACGGCGAACGGGCCTCGCGCGGGCGGCGGTTCGCGTTCGTCGCCGCCGGAGCGGTGTCCCTGGCCGCGATCGCACTGGGCGGTGTCACCACCGGAGTCCCCGGTGACCCCGAGGCACGGGGCGGCGCGGGCAGCAATGTGACGCCGCTGCGCTCACCGGGCGCGGGCACCACCACGGCGCCGGACGGCCAGCGGCGGCGCTCGGTGGGCCCCCTGCTGGCCCAAGGCGTCGGGGGACGGATGCTCGGCGAGGTCCCGGCGGCCCCGACGCAGCTGTCCGCACCCCTGCTGCCCGGGGTGACGGCCCCCGCCGCCGGACAGCAGCACGGCCTGGCGCATCCGCTCACCACACCCGTGCTGGCCGGCGCGGCCGCCATGTCCCCGTGGATACGCCCGCTGGGCGCCACCCCGCCGATCAGCCTGACCGCCTGGTCCCCGGCGCCCCAGACCGGCCCCCCCGGTCTGCTCGCCGCCTCGCCCGGCCCCGACCCGGGCACCGAGCACCCCGCTCGCTGACCGCTCCCTGCGGATCGGCTCGCGAACCTGGTTGAATCCCGGGGAGGACCGCACCCTCGGCCTTGGCCCGGGCGCGGAATCGACGAACCGCGGCCACCATCGACGAGCCGAGCCGCGCCCAGCTGTGGGGAGAGCATGAACGAGGGGAAGCCCGCGCAGAGCCCTTCGGGCCGGCCGGGGGACACGGCACGGCCCGAAGGCGACTTCCGACTGGAACACCCCGCACCACCCCGGCCGGCCGCTTCCCCCGAGGGAGCCCCGACCGACGGGGACTTCGAGCTGGGCGCTCCCGTGGGGGCGCGAGGGGATGACCCGGTGGCCGGGGCGGGCGCGGGGACGCAGGGTGGTCCGGCGGCCCCGACCGACGGCGACTTCGAGCTGGGCGCTCCCGCGGGGGCGCGAGGGGATGACCCGGTGGCCGGGGCGGGCGCGGGGACGCAGGGCGGTCCGGCGGCCCCGACCGACGGCGACTTCGAGCTGAGGCGTCCCGAGGAGCCGGCGGACGGCCGGGCCGGGACGGCGGGCCACGCTGCCACGACCGAGATCGCCTCCGGTTCCGGTGGCGGCGCCGGGGAGAGGCGCCTCGACGAGAACGCCGACGGCGAGACGGCCGGATCCGCCGAGTCCGCGGACGCCCCCGGACCGCCTTCCGGTGTGCAGCCGGGCTCCACCGTGCCCGAGGGCACCCTCGACGCCCCCGGTGCGACACCGGACCCGGCCGGGCCCGCCGCCGCTCCGAGCGCCCCCGCGCAGGCGCCGGACCCAGTGCAGCCCGTCGTCCCTCCGGCCCGCTCCGGCGAGACGACAGGGTCTGACGTTCCCTTGGGAGCTCCGGCGCCTTTCGCCGACGCGCCCGAGCCGCTCCCCGACCGGGCCCCCGCGCAGGCGCCGGACCCGGTGCCGCCCGTCGTCCCTTCCGCCCGCTTGGGCGAGGCTGCAGGATCCGACGCGGCGGGAGCGGACGTTCCCCTGGGAGCCCCGGCGCCCTTCGCCGACGCCCCCAAGCCGCTCCACGACCCCGATCCCTACAGCACCCCGCCCTACGGGGAACCGGGCCCCTGGGCGCCCGCGCCGCCCGTGCAGCACCCGGGGGTGACGCCCGCGCGCGGCACGGCGATACCCGCACCGCCGTCGCCCACCGCTGGCCCGTCGGCGCCCCACCCCCCTGCGGCAGCGCCCGTCCCGCCCGTGACCCAGCACGCCGCGGCACCGGCGGCCCCGCTCCCGGCCGACGCCGCGGCACCGTCCGGCGGCCACGTCCCGGCACCACCCCCACCCGCGCACCCCGGCACCCCGGCGGCCGTGACGGCTGCCGCGGGCACCGCCGGCGGGCCCGCGCCCGCGCCCTCCGCCGACCCCTGGCAGCGCTACGACCCCTGGGCCGCGCCGGCCGCCGGCGTCGCGCCGCTCCAGCAGAACGGCGCCGCCGTGCTCACCCGGGGGCAGCGCCGCAAGCGGGCCAGGAAGGCACTGGCCGGCGCGGCCGTGCTGCTGGCCCTGGTGTCCGGCGGCATCGGCGGCATCGTGGGCGCCTACCTGGAGCGCAACGGCGGCGTCGGGCAGGTGGAGCTGCCGCAGGCCGGCAAGGAGTCCGCGGACCGGGACCCGGACAGCGTCGCCGGGATCGCCGCCCGCGCCCTGCCCAGCGTGGTCACCCTGCATGTCGCCGGCAGCGACGAGTCCGGCACCGGCACCGGGTTCGTGCTCGACGGCCGGGGCCACATCCTCACCAACGACCACGTCGTCGAGCCCGCCGGTTCGGACGGCGAGATAACGGTCACCTTCAACAGCGGCGACACCGCGGAGGCGGAGGTCGTCGGCCGGGACAGCGGCTACGACCTCGCCGTCGTCCGGGTCCGCGGCGTCAGCGGGCTCCAGCCGCTACCGCTCGGCAACTCCGACAACGTCCGGGTCGGCGACCCCGTCGTGGCCATCGGCGCGCCCTTCGACCTGGCCGGCACGGTCACCTCGGGGATCATCTCCGCCAAGGAGCGGCCCATCACGGCCGGCGGTGAGAGCGGCGACGGCAGCGACGTGTCGTACGTCGACGCCCTGCAGACCGACGCGCCCATCAACCCGGGCAACTCCGGCGGCCCCCTGCTGGACGCCGAGGCCCGGGTGATCGGCATCAACTCCGCGATCCGGTCCGCCGGCGGCGGCGACCTGGACGGCGGCCAGGCCGGTTCCATCGGCCTCGGCTTCGCCATTCCGATCAACCAGGGCAAGCGGGTCGCCGAGGAGCTGATCAACACGGGCAGGGCGACCCACCCGGTGATCGGCGTCACCCTCGACATGAGCTACTCGGGCGACGGCGCGAGGGTCGGCACCAAGGGCAGCGACGGCGGCTCCGCCGTCACCCCGGGCGGCCCCGGCGACCGGGCCGGGATCGAGCCGGGCGACGTCATCACCGAGGTCGACGGCCAGCGGGTGCACTCGGGCCAGGAGCTGATCGTCAAGACCCGCGCCCACCGGCCGGGCGACCGCCTGGAGCTGACGGTCGTACGCGACGGCGGTGAGCGCACGATCTCCCTGGTGCTCGGCTCGTCGGAGGACTGACCCGGACGTCCCCCGGCTGTGACACCGGCCTCACAGCGCGGACGGGTCGCCTCCCCTCACATGGGCGGCAACCGGGAAAACCGCGCACATACCCACACTCGGGGGTCACGGGACGGTACCGGTCGGACGGGATCGGCGGGTACCGTGGATCCGGCCCGGGACCACGGGAGGACATCGCAAGGAGCTTCAGGTGTTCAATGACATAGGCGCGCTTGAGCTGGTGACGATCATCGTCCTCGCCGTGCTCGTGTTCGGACCGGACAAGCTGCCGAAGGTCATCCAGGACGTGATGCGCACGGTCCGGAAGATCCGTGAGTTCTCGGAGAGCGCCAAGCACGACATCCGGCAGGAGCTCGGGCCCGAGTTCAAGGACTTCGAGTTCGAGGACCTGAACCCCAAGACGTTCATCCGCAAGCAGCTGGACAACGAGGACCTGGGGATCAAGGAGATCCGCAACGGCTTCGACCTGAAGAAGGAGATGGCCGAGGTCACGGACGCGGTCCACGGCCGTGACTCCGACTCGTCCGCCCCGTCGTCGGGTTCCTCCCCCTCCGGTGACCGCGTCGACATGAGCAAGCGGACGGAGCCCGCGGACCACCGCCCGCCGTTCGACGCCGACGCCACCTGAGCCCCTCGCGCGCCGCGTGGCGCCCCTCCCGCACGGCTTGAACACGTCTTCGGGCGCCCCACGCGCCGAGCGCATTCCCGGCTGCCCGGAGCGGTGTGGATATGCTGCCGAGTTGTTGTGCGGACCGTGGGCACATGAGCAACGCCGCCCGAAGGGGGGCGGGCGGACCCGGTCCGACGAGAGCGAGGAGGCGTCCGGGTACATGGAGACGACGAGTCGGTCGGTCGCGCAGACGCCGGCCGCGGAGGGCGGACAGCACGTCCCCTCCGCCCGGCGGGCGGTCGACGGCTACCTGCGAGCGTCCTTCCCGTGGTACGGCCTCGACGAGGCCTTCACGGGACCGCGCTGGCTGATGCAGGTCGGCACGGCGTCCGACGGGTCCGTGGAGCACGGGTCGATCGGGCACGGGGACGAGCCCTCGGTCCGGGCGGAGGCCACGGGCGAGGACCGGGAGCGGTTCGCGGTCGTGGTGACCGTCGCGGCGAACCCGGTGCGGCGCAGCCCGGACGGCACTGGGCTGCTGGAGGCCACCTCGGTCTCCTCCGCGGCCTGGCTGGCCGGTGTGGGGCTGCTGTCCTTCACCTGGCCCGGTCAGATGGACCACAGCCTGCGTGACGACTGGCTGGAGCAGCAGACCGAGACCGCGTGGGCGCTCGCCGACGACCTCGACGGGCCGGAGTGGTCGACGCTGAGCCTGCCCGTGGACGGGGTGCCGACGGCGTTCCACTACCGCGAGTCCGAGTTCGGCTGGGTCCTGGCCGGGTCGACCCGGCAGGGCGTGCACGTCGGGGCGTACGGCCGCGGGATGAGCGCGTACGGGCTCGGCTTCGCCGCGATCAAGGACATCGCCGTGTACGAGTAGGGCCACGCGACGGGAAAAGGGGCGCCGTCGTCTTCGGCGCCCCTTCTCCCACGAGGTCTCGTACTTCCCGCAGGGCCTCGTTCCGCGCTGCCCTGTCCGGCAGATTTCGCGCTGCCCCGTGCGGCGGGGTCCGGGCGGCCCCGTGCGGCGGGGTCCGCGCTGCCCCCGCCGGGCGTGCTCAGAACTTGTTCTTGGGGGTGATCCCCAGCGACAGGCCCGACAGACCGCGCTGGCGGCCGCCCAGCTTGCCCGCGATCGCGCGCAGCGCCGCGCCCGCCGGGGACTCGGGGTCTGTCAGCACGACCGGCCTGCCCTCGTCGCCGCCCTCGCGCAGCCGGACGTCGATCGGGATGGAGCCGAGGACGGGGACGTTCGTGCCCGTCGTGCGGGTCAGGCCGTCCGCGACCAGCTGACCGCCGCCGGTGCCGAAGACGTCGACCATCTCGTCGCAGTGCGGGCAGGGCAGACCGGACATGTTCTCGACCACGCCGACGATCTTCTGGTGGGTCTGCACGGCGATCGACCCGGCCCGCTCGGCCACCTCGGCGGCGGCCTGCTGCGGGGTCGTGACGACCAGGATCTCGGCGTTCGGGACGAGCTGGGCGACGGAGATCGCGATGTCGCCGGTGCCGGGCGGCAGGTCCAGGAGCAGGACGTCCAGGTCGCCCCAGTAGACGTCCGCGAGGAACTGCTGGAGAGCGCGGTGGAGCATCGGGCCGCGCCAGACGACGGGAGCGTTGCCCGGGGTGAACATGCCGATGGAGATGACCTTCACGCCGTTCGCCGACGGCGGCATGATCATGTTCTCGACCTGGGTGGGCCGTCCGTCGGCGCCCAGCATGCGGGGTACGGAGTGGCCGTAGATGTCGGCGTCGACCACGCCCACCTTCAGGCCGTCGGCCGCCATCGCCGCCGCCAGGTTGACCGTCACCGAGGACTTGCCGACGCCGCCCTTGCCGGAGGCGACCGCGTAGACGCGGGTCAGCGAGCCGGGCTTGGCGAAGGGCACCTCGCGCTCGGTCTGGCCGCCGCGCAGCGCCGCCGCCAGCTCCTTGCGCTGCTCGTCGCTCATCACGTCCAGCGTGACGTCGACGCGGGTGACGCCCTCGACGCGGGAGACCGCCTCGGTCACGCGCTGGGTGATCGTGTCGCGCATGGGACAGCCCGAGACCGTCAGGTACACGGTGACGGCGACCGTGCCGTCCGCCCCGATGTCCACCGACTTGACCATTCCCAGCTCGGTGATGGGTCGGTTGATCTCGGGGTCGTTCACCGTCGCCAGTGCCTCGCGCACCGCGTCTTCCGTAGCCATAGAGACGATGGTACGGCGCCGCACAGGGGCCCCGGAAAGCCCGTCAGCGGTCGTCTACGTCACGTCCCGCCGACCGATCTGCCGGGAATACGCGCGCTCCGTCCCCGCGCCCGTGCCGGTCGTCCCTGCCGTGGTGGCCGTCGGTGCGCTCCTCCAGCTCCCGCATCAGGTCCTGGAGCTCGGAGCGGATCCAGTCGCGGGTCGCCACCTCGCCGAGACCGATCCGCAGGGCGGCGACCTCCCGGGTCAGGTACTCGGTGTCCGCGATCGACCGCTCGTTCTGCTTGCGGTCCTGCTCCAGGTTGACCCGGTCGCGGTCGTCCTGGCGGTTCTGCGCGAGCAGGATCAGCGGGGCGGCGTAGGAGGCCTGGAGCGACAGCATCAGCGTCAGGAAGATGAACGGGTACTCGTCGAAGCGCAGCGCGGGCGGCGCGGAGACGTTCCACAGCACCCACGCGATGATGACGAAGGTCATCCAGACGATGAACCTGCCGGTGCCGAGGAAGCGCGCGATCCGCTCCGAGAGCCGCCCGAAGGCCTCCGGGTCCCACTCGGGCAGGAGCCGCGGCCGGGGCGGACGCGGCAGGTCCAGCCGGGCCCGGGGGCGGGCGGTCGCGGTGGCCCCGGCGGGCATCCGGTCGCGCTCGCGGACCTCCCGGGCCGTCTCCCGCTCAGGCGCCATGGGCGGCCGTCCCCTCGTCCAGGTGGAACTCGGTCTCCCGCCAGTCCTCCGGCAGCATGTGGTCCAGGACGTCGTCCACGGTGACCGCCCCCAGCAGCGACCCCGACTCGTCCACCACGGGTGCCGCCACCATGTCGTACGTGGCGAAGAACCCGGCGACCAGGGGCAGCGCGGCGTCCGGCGCGAGCGCCTGGAGGTCGTCCTCGACGAGCGAGCTGACCAGGGTGTACGGCGGGTCGCGCAGCAGCCGCTGGAAGTGCACGGTGCCCAGGTACTTGCCGGTGGGGGTTTCGTCGGGCGGGCGGCAGACGTAGACCTGGGCGGCGAGCGCGGGGGAGAGGTCGGGGTTGCGGACCCGGGCCAGCGCGTCGGCGACGGTGGCGTCCGGGCGCAGCACGATCGGCTCGGTGGTCATCAGACCGCCGGCCGTGTGCTCCTCGTACGACATCAGCCGGCGCATGTCGGCCGCGTCGGACGGCTGCATCAGGCTCAGCAGCCGCTCCTGCTCGTCCTTCGGCAGCTCGGCCAGCAGGTCCGCCGCGTCGTCCGGGTCCATGGCCTCCAGGACGTCGGCCGCGCGCTCGCCCTTCAGTTTCCCGAGGATCTCGATCTGGTCGTCCTCCGGCAGCTCCTCCAGGACGTCGGCGAGCCGGTCGTCGTCGAGGGCGGCGGCGACCTCCGCGCGGCGCTTGGGGGAGAGGTGGTGCAGCACGTTCGCCAGGTCGGCGGGGCGCAGCTGCTCGAAGGTGGCGAGCAGGTTCTCGGCGCCCTGCCCGTGCTCCTCCAGGGAGAAGCCGGTGACCGCCGACCACTCGACGGTCAGCGTCTCGCCCTTGGCCCGGCGGAAGGCACCGCCCTTGCGCCCCTTCCGGACGAACACCCGGTCGATCTCCCAGTCGCGCCGGGCCGGGAGCTGCTGCACCGACAGGTCCAGCACGGTGACCTCCTCGCCGGTCTCGACGAGGGTGACGCGCCGGTCCAGCAGCTCGCCGAAGACGAGCCGTTCGGTGGGGCGCTGCTCGAACCGCCGGACGTTGAGCACGCCGGTGGTGATGACCTGGCCGGACTCGATGCCGGTGACCCGGGTCATGGGCAGGAAGATGCGGCGGCGGGTGGCGAGTTCGACGACCAGGCCGAGCAGCCGCGGGGGCCGCCGGGCGACCCGCAGCATCACGACGAGGTCCCGCACCCGGCCCACCTGGTCGCCGGTGGGGTCGAAGACGGCGATCCCCGCGAGATGCGAGACGAAGATCCGGGGAGCGACCCCTGCCATGTTCCGCACCTCCGCTTCCGTCCCGCCCGGTGGTGTCCGGGTTGCCCGTTCGGGTGGGCTTCAGGCTAGCCCGTCCGGATCGGATACGCCCTGGTGAGCGGTCCGTACGGTCCGGCTCCGCCGGGACCTTCGCACCCCGGTACCCTGCGGTACGCCGACCGGAACGCCGTGAGAAAGGCAGCGCCACCTGTGACCGCGATTCCCCTGGGCCGTACCCGCCGGGCCACGCTGGTGAGGGCGCTGTGCGCGCTGGCCGCGACGGCGGTGGGTCTGACGGGGTGCAGCAGCGAGGACCCGGACGCGGGCACCAACGGGGTGGGCAAGCTGCCCCCCGAGAAGATCCAGGCCAGGACGCTGGCGGCCGCGAAGGCGGCGGGGGCGGTACGGCTGTCCGGGACCGTGGTCACCAGCGGACGCACCTACAAGCTCGACATGCGGCTGAAGGACGACGGCGGCACCGGGTCGGTCACCGCGCAGGGCGCGTCGTTCGAACTGCTGCGGATCGGGGAGCAGCTCTACCTGAAGGCGGACACGGCCTTCTGGAACCCGGAGGGCGGCGCGGGCGGGACCGGGGACGCCGCCGCGGACAAGCTCGGCGGCAAGTACGTCAAGGTGCCCGAGGGCGACCCCTCCTACCAGCGGTTCAGCGGCTTCACCGACAAGGACGTGCTCCTGGACAGCCTGCTCACCCTGCACGGCACCCTGGAGACCGACGGCCGTCACGAGCGGTCCGGGGTGCGCACCGTCCGCATCACCGGGGACCAGGGCTCCGGCGGCACCCTCGACGTCTCCCTGGAGGGCACGCCGTACCCCCTGCGCCTGGTCCGCGGCGGCGGCGCCGGCACCCTGACGTTCTCCGCCTGGGGCAAGGACTTCCCCCTCGCCGAGCCGGCGAAGAGCGAGACGGTCGACTACGGCAAGCAGCTGCCGACGTCGTAGGGGAGCGGCCCGGGGGCCCCGGTGGGTCTACGTCCGCTTGCGCCGCTTGAGCAGCAGCCGCGGCAGCGCGGCGGGGATCGCCCGGCGGGTCGTCGCCGGACTGGGCAGCGGCGCCTCGGCCAGCGAGCCGTCGGGCAGCGGCAGCGTCCCACCCGTCGGTTCCAGCCGGAGCACCCGGCACTCGCGGCGCCAGCGCTCGGTCATCGCCTCGCCGTCGGGGGCGTTGAGCCGCTTGCCCTTCAGCTCGGCGACCGCGGCCTCCCACGCCTCGGACCCCGGGGCCGGCTCCACGACGGCCGCCGTCCAGACCACCACCCGGCCGCCCTTGTCCTTGCTGCGCACCGTCACCTCGGCCGTGACGCCGTCGGCCAGCCCGGCCAGCGGCTGCTCGCCCGGCCCGTCGCCGACCACGCAGGCGGCGCCGTCGTGCCAGACGTGCCACAGCGCGCGGGCGGGCACACCCGGTGCCTTCACCCAGACGAGGCCGGACTTCTTGGTGGCCTCCTCGACGAGGGCCCGGTCGAGCAGCTCGGTTGTCATGGGCCCCAGCCTATCGAGGCGGGGTCACGGCCGTCCGGCGCGCTGCGGGCGGCTCAGAGCCAGCCGTTGCGCTTCAGCGTGCGGTGGATGCCGAAACAGATCATCGCGGTGATGCCGAGCACCATCGGGTAGCCGAACCTCCACCGCAGCTCCGGCATGTAGTCGAAGTTCATCCCGTACACCCCGCACACCATCGTCGGTACGGCGATGATCGCGGCCCACGAGGTGATCTTCCGCATGTCCTCGTTCTGCGCCACGGACGCCTGGGCCAGGTTGGCCTGGAGGATGGAGTTCAGCAGCTCGTCGAAGCCCATGACCTGCTCCTGCACCCGGGCCAGGTGGTCGGCGACGTCCCGGAAGTACTTCTGGATGTCCGGGTCGATCAGCCGCATGGGCCGCTCGCTCAGCAGCTGGAGCGGCCGCACCAGCGGCGACACCGCGCGCTTGAACTCCAGCACCTCGCGCTTGAGTTGGTAGATCTGCCCGGCGTCGGTGCCGCGCGGGGTGCCCTTGCGGCCCGGCGAGAAGACCTCGGTCTCCACCTCCTCGATGTCGTCCTGCACCGCGTCGGCGACGGCGATGTACCCGTCGACGACGTGGTCGGCGATGGCGTGCAGCACCGCCGAGGGCCCCTTGGACAGCAGCTCCGGGTCGTCCTGGAGCCGGTGCCGCAGCCCGCGCAGCGAACCCTGGCCGCCGTGCCGGACGGTGATGAAGAAGTCCTGGCCGGTGAAGCACATCACCTCGCCGGTCTCCACCACCTGGCTGTTGGCGGTCAGCTCGTCGTGCTCGACGTAGTGGATCGTCTTGAAGACGGTGAAGAGGGAGTCGTCGTAGCGCTCCAGCTTGGGCCGCTGGTGGGCCTGCACGGCGTCCTCCACGGCCAGCGGGTGCAGCCCGAACTCCCTGGCGATCCCGGCGAATTCGGACTCGGTCGGCTCGTGCAGCCCGATCCAGGCGAAGCCTCCGTCGCGGCGGACCAGCCGCATCGCCTCCTGCGGCGCGAGCGTCCCGGGCGTCTGCACCCGGGCGCCGTCGCGGTAGACGGCGCAGTCGACGACGGCGGAGGAGGTCGCCGGGTCGCGGGTGGTGTCGTAGCCGCCGGTGTCCTTGCGCAGCGCGGGGCGGGACGGGCGGACGGCGGCGCGCAGGTCGCGAATCATCGACATGGGCAGGCTCCTTCGCAACGGGCAACGAAAGACCGCCGACGACGGGTGGAACTACCCGGAATGAGGACGTTGTTTTCACTGCGGATGTTTGGCACGTCCACAAAGCGGGGAGCACCGCACCGTCGCGGTGGCGAGCTTCGCTACTGAGTCAGCTGCTGATGCAGACCAGACAGAACAGACAGATCAGGTACAGCGAAACGAAGTGCTCTTCCGGGTGACCCGGACGAAGACGCGTATGCGAGAGGCGGCAGCCAGCCAGAGCCAGAGCAGCTACATCAGCGGCCGGAAGAGCGGGTGGTACTGCACGGTCGACTTCGATCCATGACAGCCCCACCTCCTCCGGCCGGTCCCTGGTGAGGGACGATCCCAACCCCCTAGAGGGTTCCCGTGGCGTCGGGACTTGACTCGCACGCTTGACCCGTGCTGCCCGACCACCGGCCAAGAGTATCAGCCGACTGAAGTGTCAAGGCGCTGCTTTGCCTGGTGCTGACGAGTTCTATGCTCGCCGCATGGCTGATGTTCTCCCTTTGGTCGAAGCCCGGTTGCGCAGCGCGCTGGGTGAGCCGGACGCCCGCGCCGCGGTCACCTTCCTCGGCACGGACCGCATCGAGGTGCTGCGCTTCCAGGAGGGGGACATCGTCCGCTACGCCACCCTCGGCATGTCCGCCCAGCCCATGACCGACCCCACGGCGATGCTCGCCGATCCGGTGAAGGGCCCCCGTGTCGAGCTGGTGCTCTCCGTGCGCGCCGGGCTCGCCGACACCGACAAGGTGCTCCGCCCGCTCGCCGTGCTCGCCGCGTCCCCGCAGGTCGAGGGAGTGGTCGTGGCCCCCGGTGCCTCCCTGGACGTGGGCGATCCGCTGTGGCCCGGTGCCCCCTTCACCTCCGTGCTGGTCGCCGAGCCGGGCGGTCTGGTGGAGGACCTGGAGCTGGACGCGCCGATGGACCCCGTGCGGTTCCTGCCGCTGCTGCCGATGACCCCCAACGAGGCGGCCTGGAAGCGGGTGCACGGCGCCCAGGCCCTCCAGGAGCGCTGGCTGAACCACGGGACGGACCTGCGCGATCCGCGGCGCGCGTCCGTTCCGCTCGGGTGACCCGACCCGCCAACCCCGGTCCGGGGCGGACCGGTTGGCACACGCCGGCGGCTCCGTCGCGCACCCCCCGGCGCCCCGGCCCCGGCGCCGGACGCACCGGCACCGGGCGGCACCGGGTTTCCGCCCGGACGGGTGATCGTCCTTGACGTGACGCGGCGGGGGTAGGACCGTGGGGCCCTATGAGGGGCGAACCCAGTTGCCCGAAGTGCGGTGGCCGGGTCAGGGCGCCCGGACTCTTCGCCGACTCCTGGCAGTGCGATGTCCACGGCGCGGTGTACCCGCTGCAGCCCGTGGTCCCGCCCAGCGTCGAGGCCCTCGCCGTCGTGGTGCGTCGCGCGCAGGTGCCGGTGTGGATGCCGTGGCCCCTGCCGATCGGCTGGCTCTACACGGGTGTGCTCTGCGCGGGTGACGACCGCAGCGGCGGGCGCGCCACCGCTCTGGCCTGCTCGGGACCGAGCCCGCTGGGCGGTGCCGGCGAGCTGATCCTGGTGGCGGAGGAGCTGGGTGTCGGGCTCGGCGCGCGCTACGCGGGCGTCGACGGACCCGATCCCGGACCGTACGTCGACGTCGAGAAACCGCCGCAGGCCAAGGTGCTCGCCGCCGGCCGGCCCACCCCGCTCTGGCATGTCACCGGCACGCCGGACGACCGCGCGGTGTTCGCCGGCGAGGCGCTCGGGCTGTGGCTGTGGGCCGTGGCCTGGCCGGAGCAGTCGGGGCTGCTGATGTACGACGAGCTGGTGCTGACGGATCTGCGGGACGCGGGCGCGGAGATGGAGCTCGTCCCCTGCGGGGCGCTGTCGCCGCGGTTGCTCTCACCGTAGCCCCGCGGGGTGCCGGCGAGCACGGTCCTCGGGGTGAGCGGTGTCACCCGGCTGTAAAGGGCGCATCCCGGTTGCGGGTGTGACAGGGGGGTCCCGATTCCCGTTATCCTTGGGTGTCCCCACTCATCCTTGGGTGTCCCACCTGTCCGTGACCGCCTGGAGTTCGCGTCGTGCGCATAGACCTGCACAGCCACTCCACGGCGTCCGACGGCACGGACACCCCGGCCGAACTGGTGCGCGAGGCCGCCGCGGCAGGGCTCGACGTGGTCGCGCTGACCGACCACGACACCACCCGCGGGCACGCCGAGGCGATCGCCGCCCTGCCGCCGGGGCTGACCCTGGTCACCGGGGCCGAGCTGTCCTGCCGTGTCGACGGGATCAGCATGCACATGCTGGCCTACCTGTTCGATCCGGAGGAGCCCGCCCTGCTCGCCGAGCGGGAACTGGTGCGCGACGACCGGGTGCCGCGCGCCAAGGGCATGATCGCCCGGCTGAACGAGCTGGGCGTGCCCGTCACCTGGGAGCAGGTCGCGCGGATCGCCGGGGACGGTTCCGTGGGGCGGCCGCACGTCGCCTCCGCCCTCGTCGAGCTGGGCGTCGTGGCCACCGTGAGCGACGCGTTCACCCAGGACTGGCTCGCCGACGGCGGCCGGGCGTACGTCGAGAAGCACGAGACCGACCCCTTCGAGGCCATCCGGCTCGTCAAGGGCGCGGGCGGGGTCACCGTCTTCGCGCACCCCGGGGCCGCCAAGCGCGGCCGCACGGTGCCGGAGTCCACGATCGCCGAGCTGGCCGCCGCCGGCCTGGACGGCATCGAGGTCGACCACATGGACCACGACCCGGACACCCGGGCGCGGCTGCGCGGCCTGGCCAAGGAGCTCGGGCTGCTCGTCACCGGTTCCAGCGACTACCACGGCAGCCGCAAGACGTGTGTGCTCGGCGAGTACACGACCGACCCCGAGGTGTACGGGGAGATCACCCGGCGGGCGACCGGGGCGTTCCCCGTGCCGGGGACCGGCGGAGCGATCTGAGGGCGCGGTTCGCCGCCCCGCTCCACCACTGCGTTCGCCCCCCTTCTCCCTTTCAGCGCAAGGCCTTCAGCACTCCCATGTTCGACATCGCCGTCTTCGGCTCCCTGTTCCTGACCCTTTTTGTCATCATGGATCCCCCTGGGATCACCCCGATCTTTCTCGGCCTGACCGCCGGGCGGCCCGCCAAGGTGCAGAAGCGGATGGCCTTGCAGGCCGTCTGCGTGGCCGGCGGAGTCATCACCGTCTTCGGCGTCCTCGGCCACCAGATCCTCGACTACCTGCACGTGTCGGTGCCGGCGCTGATGATCGCGGGCGGGCTGCTGCTCCTGCTGATCGCGCTCGACCTGCTCACCGGCAAGACCGACGAGCCCAAGCAGACCAAGGACGTCAACGTGGCCCTCGTGCCGCTGGGCATGCCGCTGCTGGCCGGTCCGGGCGCGATCGTGTCCGTCATCCTCGCCGTGCAGAAGGCCGACAGCGTCGGCCTGCAGGTGTCGGTGTGGATGGCGATCCTCGCCATCCACGTCGTGCTGTGGCTGGTGATGCGCTACTCGCTGCTGATCATCCGCGTCATCAAGGACGGCGGTGTGGTGCTGGTGACCCGGCTGGCGGGCATGATGCTGTCCGCGATTGCGGTACAGCAGATCATCAACGGCGTGACCCAGGTGATCCAGGGAAGCTGAGCACCGCGGGCGGTCTCCGGCGCCTGAGGGGTGCCGGGCGCCGTGGATGGTGCGAGGTCCGTGAAGGGTGCCGAGCGCCCGCGGACGGTGCCGAGCGCCCGTGAAGGGCGCCCAGTGCCCGTGGATGCGACAGAGCCCCGTACGGCTGTCATGCCGTACGGGGCCCTCAAGCATCTGGGTTATGAAGCCGGGGTCTCGGCCGGGCGGATCCACAGGCGCTGGCCGATCGCGGCGGCCTGCTGAACGATCCGGTTGACGGAGGCGGCGTCCACGACGGTGGTGTCCACGGGGGTACCGTCGACGTCGTCGAGTCGCAGAATCTCGAAGCGCATGGCTTCTCCCTTCGTCTGGTCATCCTCCCTGAGGAGAACTACTGGGGTGGGTGTCCCACGAAGCGACGGTGCCCCGTGTTCCATACGGATGCAACGCGGTGTCTGTTACAAACATTCCCTACGCTAAAGAAATTTTTCGAACAACTAATTACTGACGGGTAAGCGTCCTCTCCTGTGACCTTCCGGGACCGACCGGGAGCGGTTGTGTTCACACCGTGACGAACTGGACAATGGAACCGATGAACGACGACCTCTCGGCGCTGGCCGACCGCCTCGACCGAACGAACGAGCTGCTCCAGCGGATGCTCGCCGAGGTGGCGAAGACGCCCTCCACCCACGCGATCTTCGTCGACGCCGGTTACCTCTACGCGGCGGCGGGGCGCCTCGTCGCCGGCACCGAGGACCGGCGGGCGTTCGACCTCGACGCCGAAGGGCTGATCGACGCCCTGATCGACCGGGCCCGCACCGTCTTCGCCGACAGCCGGCTGCTGCGCGTCTACTGGTACGACGGTGCCCGGCGCCGCATCCACACCGCCGAGCAGCAGACCATCGCCGAACTGCCCGACGTGAAGGTCCGCCTCGGCAACCTCAACGCCAACAACCAGCAGAAAGGCGTCGACTCCCTGATCAGGACCGACCTGGAGTCCCTGGCCCGGCACCGCGCCATCAGCGACGCGGCCCTGCTCGGCGGCGACGAGGACCTGGTGTCGGCCGTGGAGGCGGCGCAGGGGTACGGCGCGCGGGTGCACCTGTGGGGCATCGAGGCACCCGAAGGGCGCAACCAGGCCGAACCGCTGCTCTGGGAGGTCGACAGCCAGCGCACCCTCGACCTCGACTTCTTCAAGCCGTACGTCTCCCGCCGCACCGCCCCCGCCTACGACGCCACGGCCGCCGCCCGGCCCACCCGGGAGGACGTCCGCTTCGCCGGTGCGCAGATCGCGGCGAAATGGCTGTCCGCGCGGGGCCGTGAGGCGCTGGTCGAGCTGATGCCCGGCCACCCCTACCTGCCCGGCTCGGTCGACCAGGACCTGCTGGTCGAGGCGGAAGGCATCCTCCAGTACTCCCTGCGCGGCCAGGCCGACCTGCGCCGGGCACTGCGGGACGGGTTCTGGGACCACCTCCAGTCGCAGTACTAGGTGAGCGGTCCGCGGAGGCTGGTGACGTTCCCTCCGGACAGCGCGCCTAGCGTGCCCGGTGACGGTCCCAGAAGTCGGCCACCGCGCGGGCGGTCACCAGCGGCCGGTCCAGGTTCGGCGAGTGCTCGGCGCCCGTCACCACCGTGCGGTGCGCGCCGAGCCGCGACGCCATCTCGTCCAGCAGCGGCACCGGCCAGGTCCCGTCCCGCACGCCGGACAGCACGTGGAACGGCAGCGGCACGGCGGCCAGCTCGTCCACCCGGTCCGGCTCCGTGCACAACTGCTGCCCGGTGGCGGCCAGCTGCGCCGGCGAGTGCCCGAGCCAGCGGCGGCGCAAATGCTCCGGGCCGCCCAGGCCCCGGGCCGGGCCGCCCACGTCCTCCGGGTCGCCCATCGCCAGGATCGCCTCCCACACCCGGTCCATCGGCATCACGGCCAGCGCGTCCCGCAGCAGCTTCACCCGGTCCCGCTGTGCCGCGGAGATCTCCGCGGGACCGGAGCAGACGAGGGTGAGGGAGGCGAAGGGCGAGGGATCGAGGAGCACGGCCGCGCGGGCGATCTGCCCGCCGAGGGAGTGCCCGAGGAGATGCACCGGGGCACCCGCGTCGAGCGCCGCGGCCTGCGCCAGCACGTCCCGTGCCAACTCGCGCTGCGCGTACGCGGTTTCGTCGTCCAGCGGCCCCTTCGACTCGAACTGCCCGCGGCCGTCCACCGCGACCGTCCGGTACCCGCGCGCGGCCAGCGGCTCATGCATGAGGTGGAAGTCCTCCTTGCTGCCGGTGAAGCCGGGCAGCAGCAGGGCGACGCCGCGCTGCTCGACACCCGGCGGCGCGGGCACGTCCACCACGGCGAAGTCGCCGCGGTCGGTGCGGAGTCGGCAGGCGCGGGCGCCGGGGGGCGGGGCGAGAGGAGCGGGGCCGGTCACGGGGGGAGGGTAGCGGGGACGACGACGGCCCGGTCCCACCTGGGTGAGGTGGGGCCGGGCCGTCGCGTGGTGCCTGCCGGTCAGCTCTCCGCGGGCTCCGTGGCCTTGGCCGCCGTCGCCTTGCGGGTGCGCTTGGGCTTGGCCTCCGCGTCGGCCTCCGTGGTGGCCTGGGCCGGGATCTCGGCGGTGGGGCTCGCCGCGGTCTTGCGGGTGCGGCGGGTCGTGGGCTTGGCCTCGGTGCCCTCGGCGGTGTCGGCCGCGGCTTCCGCCTTGGCCGCGGTGGCCTTGCGGGTGCGCTTCGGCTTCGCCTCGGTCTCCGTCTCGGTCGCGGGCTCCGTGGCCTTGGCCGCCGCGGTCTTCCGGGTGCGCTTCGGCTTCGCCTCGGGTTCCGGGGCCTCCGCCGCGGCCGGGGCCTCGGCGGTGGGGCTCGCCGCGGTCTTGCGGGTGCGGCGGGTCGTGGGCTTGGCCTCGGTGCCCTCGGCGGTGTCGGCCGCGGCCTCCGCCTTCGCCGCCGTCGCCTTGCGGGTGCGCTTGGGCTTGGCCTCCGCGTCGGCCTCCGTGGTGGCCTGGGCCGGGATCTCGGCGGTGGGGCTCGCCGCGGTCTTGCGGGTGCGGCGGGTCGTGGGCTTGGCCTCGGTGCCCTCGGCGGTGTCGGCCGCGGCCTCCGCCTTCGCCGCCGTCGCCTTGCGGGTGCGCTTCGGCTTCGCCTCGGCCTCCGCCTCGGTCACGACCGGCGCCCCGGCGGGCTCGACCGCCTTGCGCGTCCGGCGCGTCCTCGGCCCGGCCTCGGCGGCCTCGGCCGTCTCCACGGCGGTGACCTCGGGGGCCTCGGCCGGCTCGACGGCCTTGCGGGTCCGGCGGGTGCGGGGCTTGGCCTCCACCGCCTCGGCGGTGTCGGCAGCCGTCTCCTCCGGCGCGGTCGCCGCGGCCTTGCGGGTGCGCGTGCGCTGGGGCTTGGCCGCCGGCTCCGGGGCCTCCGCGGGCGCGGTCCGTGACTCCGGCTCCGGCACGGCGGTCGTGGCCGGCTCGGCGGTCGTCACGACCGCGGGAGCCGTCACGGGCTCGGCCGTCGCCACCGACGTGGCCGTCGCGGTCGTCGCCGTCTCGGCGGACCGGCGCGTGCGGCGGCGGCGCGGCTTCGCCGGCGTCTCGGGCGCGTCCAGCGGTCCCGGGCCCTCGGCGGTGGTCACCGCGGCCTCGGCGGACTCGGTGGCGGGGGCCGCCACCTCGACCGTCGCGGTCGTCGCCGGCTGCTCCGCCGGGGCGCCGCCGCGGGTGCGGCGACGGCGGCGCGGGGTGCGCGGCGCGGTCACCGGCTCGGCGGCGTCGACGGCCGGGGTCTCCGGCGCGGTGGTGCCGGACGGCGCCTGCGCGGCCGGGTCGAGCGGGGCTCCGCCACGCGTACGCCGGCGGCGGCGCGGCGTGCGCTCCGAGCGCTCGCGGTCGGCCGGGCGGGACGCCTCGCCGCCGTCCCGGCGGCCGCTCCGGCCCCCACGTCCGCGGTTGCGGCCGCCACCCGGCTCGCCCAGGTCCTCCAGCTCCTCGGCGTCGAGCCCGGCGCGGGTGCGCTCCGCGCGCGGCAGGACGCCCTTGGTGCCGGCCGGGATGCCGAGGTCCTCGAAGAGGTGCGGGGAGGTGGAGTACGTCTCCACCGGGTCGTGGAAGTCCAGCTGGAGCGCCTTGTTGATCAGCTGCCAGCGCGGGATGTCGTCCCAGTCGACGAACGTGATCGCCGTGCCCTTGGCGCCCGCGCGGCCGGTGCGGCCGACGCGGTGCAGGTACGTCTTCTCGTCCTCGGGCGACTGGTAGTTGATGACGTGGGTGACGCCCTCGACGTCGATGCCGCGCGCGGCGACGTCGGTGCACACCAGGACGTCGACCTTGCCGTTGCGGAAGGCGCGCAGCGCCTGCTCGCGGGCGCCCTGGCCGAGGTCGCCGTGGACCGCGCCGGCCGCGAAGCCGCGGCGCTGGAGCTGCTCGGCGATGTCGGCGGCCGTGCGCTTGGTGCGGCAGAAGATCATCGCCAGTCCGCGGCCCTCGGCCTGGAGGATGCGGGCGACCATCTCCGGCTTGTCCATGGAGTGCCCGCGGTAGACGAACTGCTTGATGTTCGCGACCGTGGCGCCCTCGTCGTCCGGCGCCGTGGCGCGGATGTGCGTGGGCCGGTTCATGTACCGGCGGGCCAGGCCGATGACCGCGCCCGGCATGGTCGCCGAGAACAGCATGGTCTGGCGCTTGGCCGGGAGCATGTTGATGATCTTCTCGACATCGGGCAGGAAGCCCAGGTCGAGCATCTCGTCGGCCTCGTCCAGCACGAGCGCCTTGACGTGGCTCAGGTCCAGCTTCTTCTGGCCCGCGAGGTCGAGCAGCCGGCCCGGGGTGCCGACGACCACGTCGACGCCCTTCTTCAGGGCCTCCACCTGGGGCTCGTACGCCCGGCCGCCGTAGATCGCGACGACGCGCACGTTGCGCACCTTGCCCGCGGTCAGCAGGTCGTTGGTGACCTGGGTGCACAGCTCGCGCGTGGGGACGACGACGAGCGCCTGCGGCGCGTCGGTCAGGTCCTCGGGCCGGGCGCGGCCGGCCTCCACGTCGGCGGGGACGGTGACGCGCTCGAGGAGCGGAAGGCCGAAGCCCAGCGTCTTGCCGGTGCCGGTCTTGGCCTGGCCGATGACGTCCGTGCCGGCGAGGGCGACGGGGAGGGTCATCTCCTGGATGGGGAACGGGGTGACGATGCCGACGGCTTCCAGGGCCTCGGCGGTCTCGGGGAGGATCCCGAGCTCTCGGAACGTCGTAGTCAGGGTGCTGCCTCTTCTGTGTGGGCGGTGCGAGGCGAGCGCGGGGGGTCGTGTCAGACCGTGCCGGGGACGTCGGCTGCCTTACGGGCGGGCCGTGGGGCACGGGACCGCGCCGACGCTCTAGCGCTCGTACCGCTGAGGGTTCCCTCCGATCGTCGTACGCGTGGTGCCGTACGGTCAGGGAGAGCTGTCGGGTCGGAGCCGATCGGGCCACCGACCGGGCATCCTCATACGTGCGGCCTGTCGAGGCACGGCGGAATCAGCCGACGTACCAGCAGGCGCATTACCACCATACCCCGGATTCGCGCACATGCGATGGCCGATTCGGTCACGTAGTCGTCGTCACAGTCGACGGCGCGGTCATCGCGCGGTCCTCTCCCGGTCATCGGGCGGTCCTCGCCCGGTCGTCGAACGGCCGGCGTCGGGCCGGCGCGCGGTCAGCCGGGTGGTCCCGCGCGTCGTCGTGGTCACAGTGAATGACCAGGGACTTCCCCGGCGCGGTGGGCGGGCTATTGTGCGCTTCATGACGAGCTCTGACAACCCCGCGCACGCCGCCGAGACCCCCGAAGCCGCCGCCCCCACCGGCGTCGCCGCCCAGGACTGGGCGACGGCCTCCGCCGACCCGCACTACCGGGCGGCGGTCGTGGACCTGCTGGGCGCGCTCGCGTACGGGGAGCTCGCCGCGTTCGAGCGGCTCGCGGAGGACGCCAAGCTGGCGCCGACCCTGGCGGACAAGGCGGAGCTGGCGAAGATGGCGTCGGCCGAGTTCCACCACTTCGAGCGGCTGCGCGGCCGGCTCACGGAGATCGGCGAGGAACCCACCGCAGCCATGGAGCCGTTCGTCGCCGCGCTGGACGGCTTCCACAAGCAGACCGCGCCCTCGGACTGGCTGGAGGGCCTCGTCAAGGCCTACGTCGGCGACTCGATCGCCAGCGACTTCTACCGCGAGGTGGCGGCCCGGCTGGACTCCGACACCCGGGAGCTGGTGCTGGCCGTGCTCGACGACACCGGGCACGCCGAATTCGCCGTCGAGAAGGTGCGGGCCGCCATCGACGCCGACCCGCGCGTGGGCGGGCGGCTCGCGCTGTGGGCGCGACGGCTGATGGGAGAGGCCCTGTCGCAGTCGCAGCGGGTGGTCGCGGAGCGCGACGCGCTGTCGACGATGCTGGTGGGCGGGGTCGCCGACGGCTTCGACCTGGCCGAGGTCGGCCGGATGTTCTCCCGGATCACCGAGGCGCACACCAAGCGGATGGCGGCGCTGGGACTGGCCGCCTAGGAGGAGCCGCCCGCACGGTGGCCGTCACCGTCCGCCAGGGTGGTCCCGGTCGTGCCCGTGCGGCTCGTTCCGGTGCCTTCGCCGTCGCCGTCGCCGTGGGCGGGTCCGGGCCCGGCGGCGGCTCAGGCCGTCGCCGAGTGCCGGCGGAGTCTTCCCGCCGGGCGCAGCAGCAGCGACAGCGAGGCGACGCAGACCACGGCGGCCCCGACGAGCGCCAGCAGGAAGCCCCCGGCGTCCAGGGCGCTACGGGCGACGAAGGCGCCGAAGAGCGCACCGGCGACACCGGTCGACAGCACCAGGGGGCGCGCCGGGAGGCGGTGCGGCAGCCGATGGGCGTACGCCCACGCCAGGACGAGGCCGAGGATCGCGGAGCTGAAGGCTTCCAAGAGCATGTAAGGGTCCTCCCACCTGACCGTCCTGCCCTAACGGTTACCGCCCGTCCTACCCCTGACCTGCGGAATGCAATCCTCCCCTTTGGGCGACTTATGTCCGTCCCCGCGGGCGGCGCCCACGCCGCGCCGGGCACATACGGCGTCCAGGCCGTACTGGGCACCTACGGCGCCGACCCCGCCCCGGGCACGTACGGCGCGCACGTCATGCCCGGCGTGTACGGCGGCCGTCGCGCCGGCGTGCGCACGCAGACGCCGGCGCTCACGCACGAGGGCACGCACGTCGGCGCACCCACGAGGGCGAGGGCGCGCACAACACGACGGCCCGCCGGGTGCTCCCACCCGGCGGGCCGTCGATTCCGTACTCGGTTCGCCGCCTAGAGCGCGCCGAAGCCCACCTTGCGCGGTGCCGGCTCGCCCAGCTCCACGTAGGCCAGGCGGTCGGCCGGGATGAGGACCTTGCGGCCGTGCTCGTCCACGAGGCTCAGCAGCTGCGACTTGCCGGCCAGCGCCTCGGCCACCACCCGCTCGACCTCCTCGGCACTCTGACCGCTCTCCAGAACGATCTCGCGGGGCGCGTGCTGCACGCCGATCTTGACCTCCACGGCTATGTCCCTCCGAACGGTCAGTGTTGCGCGGGCGTCCGCGCCGTACCCAGCACACATTAGCCCGGTGAGGGGACCCGCACGCTCCACGCGAGAACGCCATGAGCGAACAGCCGCCGGGAACAAACGGGCCCCCGCCCGCGGTGTCAGTGCTGCTGCTCGCTGTGGTGCAGCGGGAAGCCCGCGATGCCTCGCCAGGCGAGCGACGCCAGCAGCTGCACCGCCTGGTCGCGCGGCACGCTGCGGTCGCTGTGCAGCCAGGAACGCGCCACCACCTGGGCGAGCCCGCCCAGTCCCGAGGCCAGCAGCATCGACTCCGCGCGGGAGAGCCCGGTGTCCTCGGCGATGACGTCGCAGATCGCCTCCGCGCACTCGTTGGTGACCTTGTCGACGCGCTCGCGCACGGCGGGTTCGTTCGTCAGGTCCGACTCGAACACCAGGCGGAACGCGCCGCCGTCGTCCTCGACGTAGGCGAAGTACGCGTCCATCGTCGCCCGTACGCGCTGCTTGTTGTCCGTGGTCGACGCCAGGGCGCTGCGCACGGCCTGGATCAGCGACTCGCAGTGCTGGTCCAGCAGTGCGAGGTACAGGTCGAGCTTGCCCGGGAAGTGCTGGTAGAGCACCGGCTTGCTGACGCCGGCGCGCTCGGCGATGTCGTCCATCGCGGCCGCGTGGTAGCCCTGTGCCACGAAGACTTCCTGGGCGGCGCCCAGCAGCTGGTTCCGTCGGGCACGGCGCGGCAGGCGCGTACCCCGCGGGCGTGCCGCCTCTGTCTGCTCGATGGCTGTCACGCCGCCTCCCAAAATCGTCCACATGCGGTGTGCGCCGCGCCGCCATCGTACTTTTCGGTAACCGTGTCGTGCGCGGTGCGAGCGCAGAATTTCACGGACCGGACGGTGACGAAAGCCGCGCAAAAGTTTCGAACAATCGCGGAGCGGGCAAAAAACGGCCCCGCTCCTGCTCAGCGGCGCCCGGCGCGGGGTCCGGGCGCTGGTGGCCGGCCCCGCAGGGGCGCGGGGGCCGCCCTCCGGCCGGCCCCCCGCGCCCGCGCGGCCGTCACCGGTAGTCGTCCTCGTCGAGGGCGACCACCCGGGCCTGCTCGACGAGATCGGCCTCGTTCGCCCGGTCGGGGTTCACCCCGGTCAGCGGGTCGTCGCGGTCCGGCTTCACCTCTGCGTGCTGCTCCGCCGCGTCGACCTCGGGCGCCTCGACGCCGAACTCCCTCACTTCGTCGCCGTCGCCGTTGTCGAAGGTCTCGGGGTCGGTCGGATCTACGGCCATGGTGGGCTCCCTTCCTACGAACGTCCCTGGGGAAAACAGGGGCCACACGCGGGTGCCCTCTGTACGAGCCTAGGAGACACCCGATCCGGACGCTATGCGATCCGCGTCCGGATCGTCACACCACGCGCACCGGCAACCCGCTCACCTCCGCGGGGGTGACCTGCCGGGGTGGCTTGCCGAAACGACTCTGCGTCTGTGACGGCGAACACACGAATCACGACGTGATCACCTCGTAACATTGCCGCATGTCTTCGACCGAGCCCGCCTTCGTGCCGCCCGCCAACGTGCTCCCGAAGGTGGCGCCCGTCCGGGTCGCGGAGGGCGAGCGGCTGCGGTCGGTCCAGCTCCCGGGGATCACCCTCACCGTCCGCTCCCGGCCGCCCGCGCGCGAAGGGCTGCCGCCGGCGCTCTACGTCCACGGCCTCGGCGGCTCCTCGCAGAACTGGTCGGCGATGATGCCGCTGCTCGACGACATCGTCGACAACGAGGCCCTCGACCTGCCGGGCTTCGGCGACTCGCCACCCCCGGACGACGGCGACTACTCGGTCACCGGGCACGCGCGCGCGGTGATCCGCTACCTCGACGCGTCCGGCCGCGGCCCCGTGCACCTCGTCGGCAACTCCCTCGGCGGAGCGATCACCACCCGGGTCGCCGCGGTACGGCCCGACCTCGTGCGCACGCTGACCCTGGTCTCGCCCGCGCTGCCCGAACTGCGGGTCCAGCGCAGCGCCGTCCCGACGGGGCTGCTGGCGCTGCCCGGGGTGGCCGCGCTGTTCACCCGGTACACCAGGGGCTGGACGGCGGAGCAGCGGGTCCGCGGCGTCATGGCGCTCTGCTACGGCGACCCCACGCGGGTGTCGCCCGAGGGCTTCCGCAACGCGGTCGAGGAGATGGAGCGGCGGCTGCGGCTGCCGTACTTCTGGGACGCGATGGCACGCTCCGCGCGCGGGATCGTCAACGCGTACACCCTCGGCGGACAGCACGCGCTGTGGCGCCAGGCCGAACGGGTGCTCGCGCCGACCCTGCTGGTCTACGGCGGGCGCGACCAGCTCATCGGCTTCCGCATGGCCCAGAAGGCGGCGCGCACCTTCCGTGACTCCCGTCTGGTGACCCTGCCGGACGCCGGGCACGTGGCGATGATGGAGTATCCGGAGACGGTGGCCGGGGCGTTCCGGGACCTGCTGGCCGACCAGGCCGCGCGTGGTGCCGCCGGGACCGTGAGTGCGGGGAGCTGAGAGACGACGTGGGACGCCACAGCCGCCGCGGTCCGGCGCCGAAGGACGAGACCGCGGGCGCCGGCCCTACGGGCCGACGAAGGGCCTCGGAGACCGGTCCCGCCGAGGGTGAGGAGGGAGCGCCCCGGGCGGTCCCTCCGGGGATGCCCGGGCACGGGGAGTCTCCCCTCTCCTACGGGACGCCTCCGCGCGGGGTGCCACGACTGCCGGACGGAATGCCGGCGCGGGGGGTGCCCGGGCGAGCGGAAGCGATCCCTCCGCGCGGTGCGCCGCGCTACGCCGACGGGACTCCTCCGCGCGGTGTGCCGGGGTATGGCGACGGGACCCCTCCGCGCGGCGTACCGGGGTATGGCGACGGGACGCCCCCGCGTGGTGTGCCGCGCCATATCGACAGGACTCCTCCACGCGGTGTGCCGCAGGCCGGCGGCACACCGGCGCAGGGCACGCCCCGGTTCCCGGACGGCACCCCCGCGCGGGGTGCGCGCCAGGTTCGCGGTGGGCACCCCGAGCAGCGGGAGGCCGGTGGCGGCTGGGGTGAGCTGAAAGGTGCCCCGGCTCCGTCCGGCGGTGCCGGGATACCCCGATCGCGGCCGACCTCACGACGGGGAGGTCCGCGGGCGCCGCGACAGGACTACCTCGACGCCTTCGACGCGGACGGCGGGGCCGACGGCGGTTTCCCCTCCCGCGCGCCCGGGGCCGGGGCCGAACCGCACGCCTCCGGCAGCCGCCGGGACGACGCCCCTGCGGGCGGCACCCCGGGCGGTGGCGGTCCGCGCAACGGCGAGCCCGCGCGCGGCAGTGGCGGCGGGAGCGGCAGGGGCCGGACGTTCACCGGTGTCGCCGCCGCCGCGGTGACCACCGTGCTGGCCGTGGTGGTCGCCGGGCAGGTCGGCGAGGGACCGGACCACGGCTCCGTCGCGTCGCAGGCCGCCACCGGCCAGGCCCGGGGCGCCCATGGCCCGGCCTCGCGCGGGGACGGCCGGCCGACGCCCAGCGGGTCGCCGAGCGCGGTGCCGCTGACGTACTACCAGAAGATGGCGATGACCTACCCGCTGAGCGCGTCGCTCGACGGTCCCGGCACCTTCGACGCGGTCCCCGGGATCGACAAGGCGCCGGGGGCCGGGCAGAAGTACACCTACCGGGTGGACGTGGAGCAGGGGCTCGGACTGGACGGCGAGCTGTTCGCGCAGGCCGTGCAGCGCACGCTCAACGACGACCGCAGCTGGGCGCACAACGGTGGCCGCACGTTCGAGCGCATCCACTCGGGCGAGCCCGACTTCGTGATCACGCTCGCCAGCCCCGGCACGACCGCGGACTGGTGTGCGAAGTCCGGTCTGGACACCACGGTCGACAACGTCTCGTGCGACTCCGCGGCCACCGAGCGCGTGATGATCAACGCGTACCGCTGGGCGCAGGGGTCGGAGACGTACGGCGACGACATCCACGCCTACCGCCAGATGCTGATCAACCACGAGGTCGGTCACCGGCTCGGCTACTCCCACGTCACCTGCGACAAGGACGGCGATCTCGCGCCGGTGATGCAGCAGCAGACCAAGTTCCTGGAGCACGACGGCATCCGCTGCAAGCCGAACCCCTGGCCGTACCCGGCGAGCTGACGCGGACGACGGTCCGCGCGGGCGGCCCGCCGGGGTGATCCCCTAGCGCGAGGGAACGCCGTCCGCACGGGAAAGTTACGGCCGTTCACCCCTTTTGGTGGCGCGATGGACAACCGTCCGTCGCGCCACCGGCTTGTCCGCATACGTTCGTCCCGCTGCGAGCCGCCGGGCCGACGGCGGCTCCCCAAACGGGAGATCGGGGGTGCACTCGTGCGCGTGGGACTGCTTACGGAGGGTGGCTACCCGTACGTGGACGGTGACGCCGGGCTCTGGTGCGACCGGCTGGTGCGCGGGCTCGGGCAGCACGAGTTCGACGTCTACGCGCTCAGCCGCGACGAGCGCCAGGAGGCCCAGGGCCGGGTCCCGCTGCCGCCCCAGGTCCGCAGGGTCCGTACGGCGCCGCTGTGGACGGCGGAGGACGACGGCACGGCGTACGGGCGACGCGCGCGCCGGCGCTTCACGGAGGCGTACGGAGAGCTGGCCGCCGTCCTGTGCGCGGGGTCCACGGAGGCCGCGCCACCGGCGCCCGCGGCACGCGCCGAGCGGGCGGAGGAGACGTCCGCCCCCCAGGCGGACCGTTTCGCCAACGCTCTCTACGGGCTCGCCGAGCTGGCCCGTGCGGAGGGCGGGCTGGCGGGCGCACTGAGGTCCGAGGCCGCCGTCCGCACTCTGGAGCGCGCCTGCCGTGCGCCCGGCGCGCCGCGCACGGCGCGTGAGGCACGCGTGCCGGAGCTGCTCACCGTCGCGGCACACCTCGAACGCGCCCTGCGCCCCCTCTCGCTCGGCTGGTACGAGGACGACGGGCTCGGCTCGGCCGACCTCTGCCACGCCACCTCCGGCGGCGCGGCCGCCCTGCCCGGGCTGCTCGCCCGGCACTTCCATGGCGTACCACTGCTGGTGACCGAGCACGGGGTGCGGCTGCGCACGCACTACCTGGCCGCCACCGACGCCGCGCCCGCCGTCCGGGCCCTGGTCGCCGCCTTCCACGCCCGGCTCGCGGCCGAGATCTACCGGCGGGCCGAGCGGATCACCCCCGGCAACGCACACGCCCGCCGCTGGCAGGAGCGGTGCGGGGCGGACCGGGCCAGGCTGCACACCGTCCACCCCGGCATGGACGCCACCCCCTTCACCGAGGTGGGCGAGGCGCCGGACACCGCGGACCCCGGCACGCTCGTCTGGGTCGGACGGATCGAACCGGCCAAGGACCTCGTCTCGCTGCTGCACGCCTTCGCGCAGATCCGGACGCAGGCACCGAACGCCCGGCTGAGGATCCTCGGCGCTCCCACCGGCGCGGAGGGCGCCGCCTACCTCGCCCACTGCCGGGCACTCGCCGCCCAGCTCTTCCCCGACGAGGCCGAGGGGCCGCACGCCGTCGGCGACAACCCGGTCTGCTTCGCGGAGATCGGCGGGCCGGAGGCCCCCACCCCCGCCGAGGCGTACGCCTCCGGTGCGGTGACCGTGCTGTCCAGCGTCGTCGAGGGCTGGCCGGTCAGTCTCGTCGAGGCCATGTTCTGCGCCCGGGCGACCGTGTCCACCGACGTCGGTGCCGTCGTCGAGGTGATCGGCGGTACCGGGCTCGTGGTGCCGCCGCGCAACCCGAGGGCGCTCGCGGAGGCGTGCGTGGCGTTGCTGCGTGACCCCGAGCGCCGTGCGCGCCTGGGGGCCGCGGCGCGCGCCCGGGCGCTCGAACTGTTCACCGTGGAGCAGAACGTCGCGGCGTTCCACCGCCTCTACCTGGAGACCGTCGCGCGGTGCCCGGTCCGCCGGGTCGTCCTCGACGCCGACGGAGAGCCACTGCCGTTCGCCGTACCCGCCGAGGCCCGGATGGCCGGACGGTGGACCGACCCGGCGCTGCGGGGCGTCGCGCGGCGCGGACCCGGCTGGGCCGGGCAGCGGGCCCCTGTGCGGGCCCGCGCCGCCGCGGTGGCCGCCGTACCCGGTGTGGAGGGGGCCCGATGAGCGACCTCGGCCTGGACCGGCCCGGCACCCCCGGCAGCCCGGGGGCCTGGGACACGCGGTCGGAGGAGTGGCTGACGACGGACCCGGGCGCGGGCGGGCGCGAGGGCCTTGATCCGGCGGACGGCGTGGAAGCGGGCGAGGGCTGGGACGCGGGCGAGGGCCGGGGGGCCCGTGTGGACCGAGGTGTCGGCGCCAGCCGGGGTATCGGCGGCAGCCGGTTTGTCGGCGAGGGCGAGGGCGAGGGCCGGGGCGAGGTGGCGCGCGAGGGTTTCCCCGGGGGTCGGCTGAATGCGGGAGATCCGAGGCGTGCGGCTGACGGCCCGGACGTGGGCGGTCACCGGGTCGCGGTCGCGGGAAGGCCCGCGGACGCTCACGCAGAGCTGGAGGCGGGGGAGAGGCCGGACGCGGGCCCGGGTGCCGGGTCACGCCCGAACGCCGGCTCGGCGCTCAGCGCCGGATCACGGCCGGGCCCGGAGTCGGGCCAGGACACCGGGTCACGCACGGAGGCGGGGACGGGACCGGGGCCCGGCAGCCGCACGCATCCGGCACGACCGGAGCCGCCGTCTAGCGCCGGCGACCCCCCGCACGCGGTCGGCCCCGCCCAGGTGGCGGGCGGTGCGCGCGCGGGTGAGGCCACCCGTGACCGCACACCGGCCCCGGCTCCCCGCCGCGGGGCCGCGGATCCCGTGAAGGCCCTGCTGCACCGCCATCGTGAGCTGTGCGCACGAGCCGTCGACCCGCTGGAGATCGCCGCCGGACTGGAGGCGTACGGCATCACCGACCGGACCGCCGCCCGCTTCCGGCACCGTGACGTGTTCTCCCTGGCGGAGGAGATGTTCGCGCGTGTCCCGCGCGGCGCGGACACCCCGCCGCGCCCCGAGCCGCCCGCGGACCCGCCCGCGCGCGGCGCGTGGATCGTCCGGGCCCTGCTGCCCGGCGCCGTGTGCGTGGCCACCCTGGCAGGCCTGCGCCTCACGCACGGCCGGATGCGTCTCGTCCTGACCGCCGTGGGGCTGGTCGCGCTGGTCCTCGCCGTACGGGCCGCCCTGGCCCGTGGGCCACTGAGCGCGCGTCGTCGCGGCCCGGCGTCCGCGGCCCCGGCCACCGGCGTCCGCCTGTGGACCTGCTGGCTCCTCGCCTACGCCGCCCTGGGCGACGGCCTGCTGGCGGCGGTCGCCGCCGGCGGCCCCGACACCCTGCCCCTGGGGACCGCCGACTCCGCCTGGCCGGTCGACACGGCCGTACTGGCGGCCCTCACGCTGTCCTGCGCCCCCGCCGCCTGGAGCGCCGAGCTGCTCGCCTCCGGCGCCCGCCGCAGACTGACGGCCAGCCGCGGCCTGGGAGAGTTCGCCACGGCCGTACGGCCCCTGCTGCTCGGCACCATCGCCCTCTACCTGGCGGCCCTCGCCGGGCTGCACACCCTCTCGGCAGCCGTCCTCGGCGAACCCGCCGCCTACGCCCGGACCCTGACCCTGGGCGCCCTGCTGCTGCTCGCCCGGCTCCTCGCCGCACACGGCTTCCGCCGGGCTCCGGCGCTGGTCCTGGGCGTCGCAGCCGCCGCCGAGGCGTCGGCCCTGTCCGTCCTGTTCGGCTCCCGGCTCCCGGGGTGCGCGTTCCTCGGCGCGCCCGTCCAGGCCCTCCTGGACGGCTGGGGGCCCGGCAGCGTCCCGGTCCTCGTCTGCGGGGTCGGCGCCCTGGCCCTGCTGGCCCACGCGAGCCGCAGGCTCACCCGCGCCTCCGCCCACGCGCCCGCCGCTGCCCGAGGTGACGGCCGATGACCGACGTCCCGCGCCCGGCGGCCGCGGCCGCACGGATCTACCCCCCTCGGACCAACCGTCCGCCGCAGGCGCCGGCCAGGCCGTCGGCGGCATCCGCACCACCCCCGCACCACCCCCTCGAAGGAGAACACCAGATGACCACCTCCCGACCCGGACGTCCCGGAGCGCCCGGAGCCACCGGCGCGTTCGGCGTTCCGTCCGGAGCGAGCGCACCTGCCGGAGCCGGCGAGGCCCCGCGCGGGTTCGGGATGCCCGGCGCCGCCGGACGGGCCCCCGCCCGCCGCGCGCCCGGGACCACCGACGCTCGGTACACACCCATGGCGTCCGGAGCCCCGCACCAGCCGGCGGCGCTCCCCACCCCGCACCGCCCCACGGCGCACAGGGCGCCGCACCGGCCCACGGTGCTGCACGCCCCGCACCGGCCCACGGTGGACCGCGCCCCGCGCCCGGCCTCCTCGTCCCGGGCCGGCTCGCCCGCGAACGCCACCCGCGCGCACACCCCGGGAGGCGCCCGATGAGGGTTCTGCTGATCGGAGCCAACGGCTACATCGGCCGCTACGTCGCCGACCGTCTGCTCGCCGACCCCGCCGTCCAGCTCACCGCCCTCGGCCGCGGCGACGACGCCGACGTCCGCTTCGACCTGGCGTCCGGCAGCCCCGGCGCGCTCACCCGCTTCCTCGACGCGGTCCACCCCGGCGTCGTGATCAACTGCGCCGGAGCCACCCGGGGCGGCGCCCGGGAACTCACCCGCCACAACACCGTCGCCGTCGCCACCGTCTGCGAGGCGCTGCGACGCAGCGGTTGCGGGGCCCGCCTGGTGCAGATCGGCTGCGCCGCCGAGTACGGGCCCAGCCAGCCCGGCTCCTCCACCGCCGAGGACGCGGTGCCGCGCCCCGGCGGTCCGTACGGCGTCAGCAAGCTCGCCGCCACCGAACTCGTCCTCGGCTCCGGCCTGGACGCGGTGGTGCTGCGGGTCTTCTCCCCGGCCGGTCCCGGCACCCCCGCCGGTTCGCCGCTCGGCCGTCTCGCCGAGGCGATGCGCCGGGCGATGCAGAGCGGTGACGGCGAACTCAAGCTCGGCGGTCTCGGCGTCCAGCGCGACTTCGTCGACGTCCGCGACGTGGCCCGAGCGGTGCACGCCGCCTCGCTCTCCGCCGCCCAGGGCGTCATCAACATCGGCTCCGGCCGCGCCGTACGGCTGCGGGACGCCGCCGCGACGCTCGCCCGCGTCGCCGGGTACAGCGGAGCCCTGCACGAACTCGACGGCCCACCCGGGCCGCTGCGCCCCGGCATCGGACACCCGCGCCCGGAAGTCCTCGGCCAGCACCGCCCCGAGGTCCTCGGCCACCACCGCGCGGAAACCCTCGGTCACCACCGGGGCGACGCGGACCACCCGCCGCACCCCGTCCCGGTCGCCTACCCGTACCCCGACGGCTGCGGCAGCTGGCAGCAGGCCGACGTCCGCACCGCCCGCGACCGGCTCGGCTGGCGGCCCCGCATCAACCTCGAAGAGTCCCTCGCCGACATCTGGATGGAAGCGGCATGCCGCATCTGACCACCGCCCGTGCCGGCCGAGTGGTGCGGGCCGGCCCGCACGGACACGGACACCCCGTGCACCGGGCGGGCCGGACGCCGCCCACGGACCCGGTGCCCGCCCCGGCCCGCACCGCCCGGCGACCGCCGCCTGGCTGCGCGACGTAGGGGCCCGCCTCCTCGGGCAGCCGTAACTCGACCCCGGCTGCCTCCTCGGGCAGCCGTAACTCGACCACGGCTCACGCGAGCCCGGTCAGGTGAAGTCCGGCGCCCACCGCTGCCTCGCCCGGTACCGGGCCGACGGCTTGCCGCTCGGCCGCCGTCCGTCCAACCGCGTCTCACCCTCCGAGATCCGCCTACCGGCACCCCTCTCCGCGGCCCGGACCGCCGACCACGGATCGCCCCGGCCGCACCGGCCCCCGGGAGGGCATGCCCGGCTACTGGGACGAAATCGTCTCGCTTGTCGGAACAGGTGTCTCGGAATGAAAAAGGCCGTGGCAGTGTTACGCGGAGAACAACCGTATTGACTGACCGACCAACGGAGTCCCCGTGTCGCTGCCACCCCTGGTTGAGCCAGCCTCTGAGCTCACCGTAGACGAGGTCCGCAGGTACTCCCGCCACCTGATCATCCCCGACGTGGGGATGGACGGGCAGAAGCGGCTGAAGAACGCGAAGGTGCTCTGCGTGGGCGCCGGCGGCCTGGGCTCGCCGGCCCTGATGTACCTGGCCGCGGCGGGCGTGGGCACGCTCGGCATCGTGGAGTTCGACGAGGTCGACGAGTCGAACCTGCAGCGCCAGATCATCCACAGCCAGTCCGACATCGGCCGCTCCAAGGCCGAGTCCGCGCGGGACAGTGTCCAGGGCATCAACCCGTACGTGAACGTGATCCTTCACGAGGAGCGGCTCGAGGCCGACAACGTGATGGACATCTTCAGCCAGTACGACCTGATCGTCGACGGCACGGACAACTTCGCGACCCGCTACCTGGTGAACGACGCCTGCGTGCTGCTGAACAAGCCGTACGTGTGGGGATCCATCTACCGCTTCGACGGCCAGGCCTCCGTGTTCTGGTCCGAGCACGGCCCCTGCTACCGCTGCCTCTACCCGGAGCCCCCGCCCCCCGGCATGGTCCCCTCCTGCGCCGAGGGCGGCGTCCTCGGCGTGCTGTGCGCGTCCATCGGCTCCATCCAGGTCAACGAGGCGATCAAGCTGCTCGCCGGCATCGGCGAGCCGCTGGTCGGCCGACTGATGATCTACGACGCCCTGGAGATGCAGTACCGCCAGGTGAAGGTCCGCAAGGACCCCGGCTGCGCGGTCTGCGGTGAGAACCCCACCGTCACCGAGCTCATCGACTACGAGGCCTTCTGCGGCGTCGTCTCCGAGGAGGCCCAGGCGGCGGCCGCCGACTCGACGATCACTCCCAAGCAGCTCAAGGAGTGGATCGACGACGGCGAGAACATCGAGATCATCGACGTCCGCGAGCAGAACGAGTACGAGATCGTCTCGATCCCGGGCGCTCGTCTCATCCCGAAGAACGAGTTCCTCATGGGCTCCGCCCTGGAGGGACTGCCGCAGGACAAGAAGATCGTCCTGCATTGCAAGACGGGTGTCCGCAGTGCGGAAGTCCTGGCGGTCCTCAAGTCCGCGGGCTTCGCCGACGCCGTCCACGTCGGCGGCGGCGTCATCGGCTGGGTCAACCAGATCGAACCGCACAAGCCGGTCTACTGACACCGGTCCCGCTGACCGGCGGACCTGACGAAGCCCACGGCATTTGGCCAGTTCAAATGCCGTGGGCTTCTGTCGCCGTCGGCGGCGTCGGCCGACCGGACGGCCACCCGCTGGGCTGAGATGGTGCCGTCCGGAAGCCGTGGCCACTGGCAACCCCCGGTCCTCATCCTGAGCGCCCGGCGCCGGAGACGTCACGCTTGGATGTCAGAACCGCATCTCTGTGGTTCGCTGGCACGAGCCGCCGAGGCACTTTTTGCCTCCATCCTCCTGAGCGCGTGCGAAAGCATCACGGCTGAATCCCAGTAGCTGGGCCGCCATGACCCGTACGCTGCGCACCTGGAACCACCTGATGCCCAGTGGTGAGAAGCGGCCTCGGTAGGAGCGTGCCTTCCCGGACGGCTCGGACACCCCTAAAGGTCTACGACGGCCCAAGTAGCGATCGGCCGTGAACTTCTCGCCTGGGCGCGGGCCGAGGACCAACAGCGAAAGTTCAGGCTCCGGAAATCGACACTGTGTACGATGTCGATCAAGTCCCATGCCAACTTCGCCACTTCCAGTCCGCGGACTCGCTGTTGGCGTTGCTCACTGCACCCTCCCGAAAGGGAGGCCGAGTGATAGAGGGTTCATGCTGAAAACCGCGTACATCTACGTGCCCCGCCCTTCCCGCCAGAACCTGGAGATCGGACTCGATCACGGCTTGTGGGGGTGGCGTAGCAGTGCTCTGGACCGTGCCGACGCCCGTCAAGTGGTGCAGTCCCTCAGTGAAGGTGACTTCCTCGTCCTGGGACACACGGGACCCAACAGCAGGGTAGCCCCGGGGGGATGGGCCGAGGCGACCCTGCAGCGACTCATCGTCACCCAGGTCGACAAGACCTACTTCACCGACAGCACGCCGGTCTGGCCTGACGACGACTACCCCGAACGCGTCGGTATCGACGTCCTCGAAGAAGAACAGGATGTCCACGGCACCACCCTCGGCGCCGAAGCCATGGAGGCTCTTCGTCTGTCCGCCAACAAGCAGGGTGCGGCAGTTCTCCTGCCAGACGTAGCCGCCGTCGCCCAACTTGCCGAGGCACCCCGCAGGGCTCCGGCTCTGCCCAGCGATGAGACCGTGCACCACGAAGGCGCCGAAAGTGCCCTCGCCCGGGCGCTCATCCGTCTCGAACAGGCCAAGCTCCGCAGGGCCATGCTCCGAGGAGCCAGTGAGGCGGTCTGCGCGTTGTGTGGCCGTGTTCTGCCCAGTCGGCTCATCCGCGCTGCTCACGTCAAGCGTCGCAGCGCCGCCACCCGCCAGGAACGACGGATGATGGCTAACATCATGGCCGCTTGCCTCATCGGCTGTGACGAACTCTTCGAGCACGGCTACGTGTACGTGACCGAAGCCGGGACCGTCGCCGTCAGCCCCAAGTGCGAAGCCACGCCCGACCTTGCTGAAACAGCGAAAGCTCTCGAAGGCCGCGTCGTCGCCGACTACGGTCCGCACCGAGCGCCCTTCTACGCTTGGCACCGCACGCATATAGCCGGCTGAGCAGCCGGGCCGGGCCCGGAGGGCGGCAACCGTCGATGCCCACCCTCCGCGGCGAGGACGGTCAGTCGCAGACCGTGCCGTCCCTCGGGACCGTGCCGTCGAGCAGGTAGGCGTCCACCGTCGAGTCGACGCAGTCGCTGCCGCTGCCGTAGGCGCCGTGGCCCTCGCCGTTCCAGGTGAGGACCACGCCGACGTCCTTGCCGAGTTCGTCGGCCATCCTGCGGGCGCCCTCGACGGGGGTCGCCGGGTCGCCGGTGTTGCCCACCGTGAGGATCGGCGCGGCGCCGGGAGCGCTCACCTCCGGGGTGTCGTGCTGTCCGGGCACCGGCCAGTCGTGGCACCAGCCGGCCGTGTCCCAGCCCAGGAAGCTCCCGAAGACGGGCGAGATCTTCTCGAACTCGGGCAGCAGCGCCTTCGTCTGCGCGGGCGTCGGACGCTGCCGGTCGTCCAGGCACGATATGACGCGCTGGGAATGGGTCGTGGTGCCGTAGCGCCCCGAGGCGTCCCGCTCGTTGTAGCCGTCGGCGAGTGCCAGCAGCTCCGAGCCGTCGCCCTCCTCGGCCGCCTCCAGGGCGCTGGTCAGGCTGGGCCAGCCGTCCTTGCTGTACAGGGGCAGCACGATGCCGGTGAGGGCGAGCGTCTGGGTGAGCTTGCGGCCGGGGGTGGACGTGGGCAGCGGCCGGGCGTCGATGCGGTCCAGCAGCTCGGCGAGTTCGCGCGAGCCCTCCGCCGGGTCCTGGCCCGTCGACTCCAGGTAGTCGTCCAGCGCGCGCTGGAAGCCCAGCGTCTGATTCCTGGCGTGCCCCACCGCGTCGGCGCTCGGGTCGACGACCGCGTCCAGCACCATGCGACCGACCTTCTGCGGGAACAGATGGGCGTAGACGCCGCCGAGTTCGGTGCCGTACGAGATGCCGAAGTAATGCATCTTCGCGTCGCCGAGCGCCTGGCGTATCAGATCCATGTCGCGGGCGGTGTCGGTGGTGGACACGTGCGCCATGAGTTCCCCGGCGGACTCCTGGCAGCCCTTGCCGAAGTCCGCGGCGTCCGCGAGGAACGCCCTCTCCTCGGCCGGGGTGTCAGGGGTGGCGTCCACCTCCGCCTCGGCGGCCTGGATCTCCTCGTCGTCGCGGCACCGCACGCCTTCGCTGGCGGCGACACCGCGCGGGTCGAAGCTCACCAGGTCGTACCGCTCGCGCAAGGAGGAGACCGTGGAGGCGTACGACGGCATCATGGACACGCCCGAACCGCCGGGGCCGCCGAAGTTGAACAGGAGCGAGCCGATGCGGTCGTCACCGGTGGCCTTGGCGCGGATCAGCGCTATCCCTATCGTCTCGCCCTTCGGCTTCGCCCAGTCCAGCGGCACCTGGAGCGTCGCGCACTGCCACTCGTCGCCGGGGGCGGGGGAGTCCGCAGTCGCCTCGCAGCGGCCCCAGTCGAGCTTCTCCGAGCCGTTGACGGACCGGTCGGACCGGTCGTCCCGGCCGTCGCCGGGCGAGTCACAGCCCGACACCAGCAGCGCGGCGGCGGCACCGAGCGCCGCCCACCGTACGAAACGAACCATGGACCGATCCCCCCTCGCAGGCCTCCGCGTCCCGGCCGCGGATGGCTGTCAGGCCATGGTAGGCGGTGGCCGCCGAACCCGACCCAGCCTGTGGATAACCTCCTGACCTGCTGGTTCTGCTCACTCGTGCGGGGTCAGCGGCAGACGGTGCCGGCTGCCGGCACCTTGCCGTCCAGCAGATAGCCGTTCACGGCGTCCTGCACGCACTTGTTCTTGCTGTCGTACGCGCCGTGCCCCTGCCCCTCGTACGTCAGCTCCACCCCGACGCCCTGGCCCAGGGCCCGTGCCATCTTCCGGGCGCCCTCGTACGGTGTCGCCGGGTCGCCGGTGTTGCCCACGACCAGGATCGGCGGCGCACCCGGCGCGCTCACGTCGGGATGCTCGGCGGCGCCCGGCACCGGCCAGTCGACGCAGCCGACCATGCCCCAGGCGAGATACTCCCCGAACAGCGGTGACGCCCGCCGGAACTCGGGCAGCCGCCGCTCCACGTGCGCCGCGTCGTACCGCGGTCTGTCGTCGGCGCAGCTGATGGCGACGTTCGCCGCGGTGAGGTTGCTGTACTCGCCGTTGGTCCTGCGTCCGGTCATCGTGTCGGACAGCAGCATCAGGACCTGACCGTCGCCGTCGTACGCCTGGTCGAGACCCTCGGTCAGGTAGTCCCAGAACTCCTGCGAATACAGGGCCTGGGCGATGCCGCTGGTCGCCGCGGTCTGGGTCAGCTCACGCGGGAAGATGCCGTCGATGGGCCTGCTGTCGAGGTCCCTGAGCAGCTGCGCGATCCGGTCCTCGACGTCCTGTGCGCTGTCCCCGATCGGGCAGTCCTCCGCCTTCGACACGCAGTTCTCGGCGAAGTTGCCGAGCGCCCGCTGGAAGCCCCTGGCCTGCCCGAGGGAGCCCTGTTCGGGCGTCTGGGTGGGGTCGACGACGGCATCGAAGACGGCGCGGCCGACGTTCCGCGGGAACAGATGGGCGTAGACCCCGCCGAGTTCGGTGCCGTAGGAGATGCCGAAGTAGTGCAGCTCGTCGTCGCCGAGGACCTGGCGCATCAGGTCCATGTCCCGGGCCGCGTCGGTGGTGAGCACGTGCGGCAGCATCTTCGCGGAGTTCTTCTCGCAGGCCTCGTTGAAGTCACGCACGTTCTCGAGCAGTTCGGTGCGCTCGGCCGCGTCGTCGGGCGTCGCGTCCTGCTGGAAGAAGGCGTCGAGCTGCTGATCGTCCTCGCACAGCACGGGGGCACTGCGGCCCACCCCGCGCGGGTCGAAGCTCACCAGGTCGTAGCGTGTGCGCAGGTGCGCGTAGTCGTTGCCGAAGGCCGGCAGCGTGGTGACGCCCGAGCCGCCGGGGCCGCCGAAGTTGAAGATCAGCGAGCCGATGCGGCGGTCCTCGCCGCCGCTCGCCCTCGCCCGGATCAGTGCCAGCCCGATGGTGTCGCCCTCGGGATCGTCCCAGTCGCGGGGCACCTTCAAAGTGGCGCACTGCCACTCCTCGCCGTTCGGCAGCGGCGACGGGGGCGTGCCGCCGCCCTGCGCCCGGGACGGTGCCGGGCAGTCCTTCCAGTCGAGCTGCTGCCTCGCCAGGTCCTCGTCCTCGGCCGTGTCGTCGGAGCACCCCGCCAGCAGGGAGGCCAGCAGGAGGGCGGAGACGGTCACGGCCGTGGCGCGCAGCAGGGAGGGGCTCGGCATGACCCCATCCTGCGGTGGCACCCGGCGGGGCGCGCGGAGCCGCGGGCCGTACGAGGTACGCGTGCGCGTGCGGGGGAGCCGGCGCGTCACGCGCGCGTGCCCGAAGCGGATCGCACCTGTGTGCCCCGGCGCCGCGGGCGGGTAGCGCGCCGCACGTTCGTGCTACGGCGCCGCGGGCGGGAAGCGCATTGCATGGGTACGGAAGGGCGCCGCGCGGGGACGCGCCTCACGGGGCGCTACGGCGGTGTGAGCCCGTCCTCGCGCTACAGTGCGCCCTTGCGCGTGAGGTGGTTGAAGGCGAGCCAGCCCGGCAGCACCGGCAGCCACAGGGTCAGCAGCCGGAACAGCAGGACGGACGGGGCGGCGACCTCGCTGGGCAGACCGACGGCGATCAGGCCGACCGTCAGGGTCGCCTCGACGGCCCCCACACCGCCCGGGGTCGGCGCCGCGGAGCCGAGCGCGTTGCCCGCGAGGAACACGACGGCGACGCTGGCGATGCTGATCGAGGTGGTGTCGTCGCCGAACGCACGGATCGAGGCGTCCAGGCACATCACGAAGCAGGCCGTGAGCAGCAGCATGCCGCCGATGCCGGTCATCAGCTTCTGGGGCCGCTGGAGCACGTCCAGCATCCGCGGCACGACTCCCGCGAACAGCGACCTCACGCGCGTGACGACGAATTTCCGCAGGAACGGCACCGACGTCACCACCAGCACCAGCACCGCGACCGTCAGCAGACCCGCGATGACCGTCCGGGACGGCGACAGCGAGGGTGTCTTCTCGGTGCCGGTCAGATAGCCGAAGGACAGCAGCATCAGGATGTGGCAGCCCAGCCCGAACAGCTGCGAGGCGCCGACGCTGGCCACCGCCAGCCCCGGCCGCACCCCCGCGCGCTGGAGGAACCGCGTGTTCAGCGCCACCCCGCCGACCGCGGCCGGTGCCACGATCTTCACGAACGATCCCGCGACCTGCGCCGCCACGGTCCGCGGGAACGGCACTCGCTCCGGCACGAACCCCAGCAGGCTCATCGCCGCGGCCACGTAGCTCAGCGCCGAGAACAGCACCGCCGCCGCCACCCACCCCCACTCGGCGTTGGCCACGAGCGGGCCGAACTCGATGTGGGTGAGCTGCGTCAGCAGGAAGTACGCGCCGATGGCACCGGCGATGAAACTGATCAGCGTGCGCGGCCGGACCCGTTCCAGGCGGGCGGGTTCCACCGGTGCCTGCGGCCTGATCCGCAGCACCTCGTGCCGGATCTGGGTGAGCAGGTCCTCCTCGCGCGCCTCCTCCAGCGCCTCGTCGATGGCCCGCTTCTCGGCCCGGGCCTGCGCCCGCACGGCCTTCTTGCCGGGCTTCTCAACGACGGCCGCGGCCTCTTCGTCCCCGGCCGCCTCCACGCGGGCCAGCTTGGCCTGCCGCGACGCCTCGAGGACCGCCTCGCGCTCCCGCTCGGCCCGCTCCCGGGCCAGCCGGCGCAGTGTCGCGCGCGTGGAGCGGGTCAGGGCGATGGGCTGGAGCATCGGCAGACAGTCGGCCACCGCGTCCGGCCCGAGCACCTCGACGGCGGAGGCCACCGCCCGCTCGGCACCGACCCGCAGCGCGAGGGTGGTCATCAGCTGGGCGACGTCCATGCGCAGCAGCAGGTCGCCGGCCGCGATCTCACCGCCTCGCAGATCGGTGAGGATCACCGTGCCGGAACGATCCACCAGGATCGCGTCGCCGGCGAGCCTGCGGTGCGCGATCCGCCGCGACTGCAGCGCCCGCACCTGGTGCCACGTGTGGCGCAACAGCTCGTCGGTGATCTCCTCGTCGGGCAGGGAGTCGAGGGTGTGTCCGCCGGTGTGCTCGTAGACGAGCATCACCGCGTCGGGGCCGAGCTCGGATGTCGCGATCAGCTTCGGCGCGTTGGCGCCGGCCGCGATGGCGGCGTACGCGAGCAGGGCCTCCTGCTCCAGGGCCTGGCGCAGCGACTGGAGGCTGCGGCGGGTGGCGAAGCCGCGCAGGGTCAGGTTCCGCCACACCCGGTAGAAGAACCCCTGCGCCTGCTGTTCGCGGTCGACGACCGTGACGTCCAGCGGCGGGCCGTCCTCCAGGGTGACGAAGTAACGCCGCCCGCGGTCGCCGCCGTCGGCCGCGTCGGCGGTGTCCTGACGGGCCGCGCTCACCGGGCGGAATCCGACGGTCCGCAGGCCCGCCATCAGCGTCCGTCCCGTGGGCCGGACATTGGGCGAGCCGACCGCGTACAGGGTGCCGTAGGCGACGGTCCAGCCGATCAGCACGGTCAGGATGATCGAGAACGGCGTGGTGTAGCCGGTGACCAGCATCGAGAAGGCGTCGAGGAGCAGCACGATCCACAGCACCGCCCGCCAGCGCGGTCTGCGGGACATGCCCACGGCCGTCATGTACGCGATCACCGGGGCGAGATAGCCGTGCACCGGGTCGGTCAGGGCGTGGATGTCGCCGGGGGAGGGCTGGGTCAGGGCCTCCTGGATGGAGTCCGGGGCGGCCTTGGCGACCCAGAGGTCGGTGGCCAGTGTCACACCGTGGGCGAGGACGGCCGCGAGCACGCCGTCCGCGATCCGCAGCCCGTCGCGCTTGATCAGCCGCTCGATCGCGAAGGCGACCGGCACCAGCAGGATCGCGATGCTGGACGCCAGCCCCGCGATCTTGATGAGCAGGTCGGGAGCCTGGCCGGTGCCCTTGGTGATGTCCTGCTCGAGGCCCGAGGTGGTGCCGTGCGCGAACGCGGCGATCGCCAGCAGCACGGCGACGGCGAGCACGCCCACCAGGAGCCGCATCAGATCCGACGGGCGGTGCACGCGCGCGGGGAGCAGTGGTTCGTCGCCCTCGACCTCGTCGGTCGGGGTGCCGGGGCCGGGGCCGTCGACGCCGCCGGATCCGTCCTCGGAGCCGCCGGGAGCGGCGGGCTCACCGGGACCGCCGTTCCCCGCGGCACGTGGGTCCTGCGGATCCCCGGCGGAGTTCCACCGCGACTGCCGGCCGGAACTCTTCCGCGGGCCCTGCCCTTCCGCGCCCTCGGCGGCGGCGGTGTCCGCGTCACCGGTGTCCGGGTCGCCGGTGTCCGCGTCGGCGGTGTCCGGGCGCGACGACGCATCAGAGGTGCTGTCCGCGTCCTCCGGGTGCACACCCTGCTGCTTCATCGACTCTTCTTGATCTCGTATCACCAGTCACCGCCCGCACGATGGTGGCATGCTCCACCGACACACGGGGGCATCAGGGTGCAAACGCGGGGGCGCACAGTCTGCCCGAAGCACCGCTCCGGGGCGAGGGTCACGCACGGTGGCGACCGCGTCACATTGTCGGTGGCATGCGGCAGGATGGGACGAATGAGCGAGGAGAACCTTCCCGGGGACGCCCGCGCGGAGCACGCCGACGCCCTGCCGGAGTACGCCGAGCGGGTCCTCGACGTCACGGAGATGATCCCGCCCGGGCGCGTGATGACGTACGGCGACGTCGCCGAGTGGCTGGAGGAGGGCGGGCCGCGCCAGGTCGGCCGCGTGATGGCGCTCTACGGCGGAGCCGTTCCCTGGTGGCGCGTCGTCCGCGCGGACGGCGTCCTGCTGCCCGGCCACGAACTGCGCGCCCTGGCGCGGTACCGCGCGGAGGGCACGCCGCTGAAGGAGGCGAGCCGGGCCGCCGAGGGTCACCTGCCGCGGCTCGACATGCGACGGGCGCGGTGGGACGGCGCCGAACGTGCGAAGGGTCACACCTGACAGCTTCCGCCATCGGCCGCGGCCGTGGGGGACGCCTGATCCGTACGGGGGAAACAGGGCACGTCCGCGGCATGACGTACGTTCGAGGGGCAGGGGACGCGAGGGCCCGGTGAGCCCGGGGAGAACAACCGGAAGCCCTGCTTCCGCCCGGTTCGTCGGCGTAGCGTCGGCTCCACGCGTCCCCCTCATCCCGCGGCCACCGCCGTCCCCGCACGGCGATCGGCCCATCCGCACACCCACCAGGACCGGCGAACCACGTGAGCTCCTCTTCCTCCACCAGACGCCTGCCGCACCCCGCGGTGCGACAGGGGAACCGTGGCGCTTACCGGCTCGTCCGCACCCTCCCGGCCCGACTGGATCCCCCTCATCTGGACGCGGCACAGCGCGCCGTGGTTGACCACCGGTCCGGTCCGCTGCTCGTGCTCGCCGGCCCGGGCACCGGCAAGACCACCACGCTCGTGGAGTCCGTGGCCGCGCGGATCGCCCGCGGCGCCGACCCCGAGCGCATCCTCGTGCTGACCTTCAGCCGCAAGGCGGCCGTCGAACTGCGCGACCGCATGGCCCTGCGCATGGGAGCCGCCCGCGCGCCCCGCGCGACGACGTTCCACTCCTTCGGCTACGCCCTGGTCCGTGCCCACCAGGACAGCGACCTGTTCGTCGAGCCGCTGCGACTGCTCTCCGGCCCCGAGCAGGACGTCACCGTCCGTGAGCTGCTCGCCGGACAGCCCGACCTGGAACGGAGTGGACTGGCCCATGTGCGCTGGCCCGACGAGCTGCGCGCCTGCCTGACCACCCGCGGCTTCGCCGACGAGGTCCGCGCGGTGCTCGCCCGCACCCGCGAGCTCGGCCTCGGCCCGGACGCCCTGGACGCCTTCGCCCGGCGCATCGGCCGTCCCGACTGGCAGGCCGCGGCAGCCTTCCTCGCCGAATACCTCGACGTCCTCGACCTGCAAGGAGTCATCGACTACGCCGAACTCGTCCACCGCGCGGTGCTGCTCGCCCGCCGCCCCGAGGTGGCCGCGCGGCTCGCCGGACAGTACGACGCGGTGTACGTGGACGAGTACCAGGACACCGACCCCGCGCAGGTACGGCTGCTGCACGCACTCGCGGGCGGCGGCCGCACCCTCGTGGCCTTCGGCGACCCCGACCAGTCGATCTACGCCTTCCGCGGCGCCGACGTGAACGGCATCCTCGACTTCCCGCACGCCTTCCCCCGCGCGGACGGCCGCCCCGCGCCGGTCCAGGTGCTGCGGACCTCCCGCCGCTCCGGCGCCGGGCTGCTGGCCGCCACCCGGCTGCTGACCCAGCGCATGCCGCTCACCCGGCTCCCCGCCGAGAAGGCGCGCGCCCACCGGGAGCTGACCCCCGTGCGGGACGGCGGCCAGGTGGAGGTGTACACCTACCCGACGCCCGGCACCGAGCTGGACAACATCGCCGACATACTGCGCCGGGCCCATCTGGAGGACGGCGTCCCCTGGAGTGACATGGCCGTCCTGGTGCGCGCCGGTTCACGCACGATCCCGGCGGTGCGCCGCGCCCTCACCGCCGCGGGCGTCCCGCTCGACATCGACGGCGACGACCTCCCCCTGCGGCACGAGCCGGCGGTCGCGCCACTGCTGACCGCGCTGCGGGCGGTGGCCCTGGCGGAGGCCGGCCTCCAGGGCGCCGCCTCTCCCGCGGGCGTCGCTGCCGAGGGGGGCGCCGGAGGCGCCGGAGGTGTCGCTTCCGAAGTGGGCGCGGGCCCGGAGGAGGCCACCCCGCAGGAAGAAGGGGACGCCTCGGGAGCGGGCGCTCAGGGAGCAGCCGCCCAGGGAGCGAGCCACGGGAACCCCGCCGCGCAGGACACCACCCCGGGCGAGGACGCACCGGAGGGTGGCACCCCGGCGGAGACCGCTGCGACGGAGACCGCCCCTATGGACGCCGCCCCGACGGAGACCGCCCCGACGGACGCCGCCCCGACAGGGACCGCCCCGCAGGACCAGCACCAGCCTCCCTGCTGGCTCGACACCGAGACCGCCCTCACCCTGCTCGCCTCCCCCCTCGCCGGCATGGACGCGGCCGACCTGCGGCGCCTCGGGCGTGCCCTGCGCGAGGAGGAGCGAGCGGCGGGCAACCCGGTGCCCCCGCCGTCGGACGTGCTCCTCGCGCGGGCGCTCGCCGAGCCGGAGCGCCTGGTCGCGCACGACCCGGCGTACGCGCGCGGTGCCCAGCGCCTCGGCGCGTTGCTGCGCACGGCACGCGAGCGCCTGGCGCGTGGCGGTACGGCCGAGGAGGCGCTGTGGGACCTGTGGTCGGGCACGCCCTGGCCCGCGCGCCTGGAGCGGGCCGCCCGGCGCGGCGGTGCCGCCGGCCGCAACGCCGACCGTGACCTTGACGCCGTCTGCGCGCTGTTCGCGACCGCCGCCCGCGCGGAGGAGCGCACCGGCGGACGAGGCGCGCTGAACTTCCTGGAGCAGATCGAGGCCGAGGACATCGCCGCCGACACCCTCACCCGGCGCGCCCTGCGCCCCGACGCGGTGCGCCTGATGACGGCGCACCGCGCCAAGGGCCTGGAGTGGCGGCTCGTCGTCGTCGCGGGTGTCCAGGAGGGGCTGTGGCCGGACCTGCGCCGCCGCGGCTCCCTGCTGGAGGCCGACCGCATCGGCCGTGACGGACTGGCCGAACCACTCACCCCGGGCGCGCTGCTGGCCGAGGAGCGCCGGCTCTTCTACGTCGCCGCCACGCGCGCGCGGGAGCGGCTCGTCGTCACCGCGGTGAAGGCCCCCGCCGACGACGGCGACCAGCCCTCCCGTTTCCTCACGGAACTGGGTGTCGAGCCGAAGGACGTCACCGGCCGCCCGCGCCGGCCGCTGTCGGTCGCCGCGCTGGTCGCCGAACTGCGCGCCACGACCGTCGACCCGCGCGTGTCGGAACCGCTGCGGAAGGCAGCAGCCCACCGGCTGGCCCGGCTCGCCGCACTGGCGGACGAGGACGGCCGGCCCCTGGTGCCCTCCGCCCACCCCTACCGCTGGTGGGGCATGTTCGAGCCCACCGAGAGCAAGGTGCCGCTGCGCCACCGCGACCAGCCCGTCGTGCTGTCCGGCAGTGCCCTCGACCAGCTCGCCAACACCTGCGCCCTGCAGTGGTTCCTGGGCCGCGAGGTGAAGGCCGACGCGCCCGCCACCGCCGCCCAGGGCTTCGGCAACGTGGTGCACGTCCTCGCCGACGAGGTCGCCTCCGGGCGCACCCCGGCCGACCTGGACGTCCTCATGGAGCGCCTGGACTCCGTCTGGAACGCCCTCGCCTTCGACGCACCGTGGAAGTCGGCGCAGGAGAAGGAGCACGCGCGCGTGGCGCTCGAACGCTTCCTGAAGTGGCACGTCATGGACCGCACCGGACGCACTCCGGTGGCCAGCGAGCACGACTTCGACGTGACGCTGAAGGCCGGTGACTACGAGGTGCGCATCCGCGGCCAGATGGACCGCGTCGAGGCGGACGGTGAGGGCCGGGCGTACGTCGTCGACTTCAAGACCGGCAAGCAGGCGCCCAGCGCCGCCGAGGTGGCCCGCCACCCCCAGCTCGCCGTCTACCAGCTCGCCGTCCGCGAGGGCGCCGTGGACGACGTCTTCGACGGGGTACGGCCCGAGCCGGGCGGCGCCGAACTCGTCCAGCTGCGCCAGGGCGCCGCGAAACGGGACGGCGGAGAGACCCTGCCCAAGGTGCAGGCGCAGGAAGCCCTGGAGGGGGCGGGCGGGGAGTGGGTCGGGGACTTGCTGGCCACGGCCGCCGGCAAGGTGCTCGACGAGCGGTTCGCCCCGACCACCGGCCAGCACTGCACGCACTGCGCGTTCCGGGCGTCGTGCAGCGCCCGGCCGGAAGGCCGCCACGTCGTCGAGTGAGACCGGTGTGACGATCCACACCACCCGTGCTGACCTGCGCCTCCGTGCTCCCCGGGGACGATTCGGCACCGACTGTCAGTGCCCGCCGCTAGCCTCTCTGAGGTGCCCGCGCGTATCACCGACCCCGAGCAGCTCAAGGAGCTCCTCGGCATCCCCTTCACCCCGGAGCAGACGGCCTGCATCACCGCGCCGCCCGCCCCGCAGGTGATCGTGGCCGGAGCGGGCTCCGGCAAGACCACGGTCATGGCGGCCCGCGTGGTGTGGCTGGTCGGCACCGGCCAGGTCGCGCCCGAGCAGGTCCTCGGCCTGACCTTCACCAACAAGGCCGCCGGCGAGCTCGCCGAACGCGTCCGCAAGGCGCTGATCAAGGCGGGCGTCACCGATCCGGACCTCATCGACCCGGACGCCCCGCCGGGCGAGCCGGTGATCTCGACGTACCACGCCTTCGCGGGCCGCCTGCTGACCGACCACGGCCTGCGCATCGGCCTGGAGCCGTCCTCCCGCCTGCTCGCCGACGCCACCCGCTACCAGCTCGCCGCGCGTGTGCTGCGCGAGGCCCCGGGCCCCTATCCGTCGCTGACCCGCTCCTTCGCGGACCTGGTCAGCGACCTCCTCACCCTCGACTCGGAGCTGGCCGAGCATCTCGTACGCCCCGAGGACCTCCGCGCGTGGGACGCGGAGCTGCTGCGCACCCTCCAGGACGTCAAGCTGACCAACGCCGACCTGCGGAAGGTCCCCGAGACGGCTGGGGCGCGGCGGGAACTCGCCGAGCTGGTGCTGCGCTACCGGGCCGCCAAGCGGGAACGGGACCTGCTCGACTTCGGCGACCAGATCGCCCTCGCCGCCCGCCTCGGCGAGCTGCCCGAGGTGGGGCGCGTCCTGCGCGACGAGTTCCGCGTGGTGCTCCTCGACGAGTACCAGGACACCTCGGTCGCCCAGCGCGTCCTCCTCGCCGGCCTCTTCGGCGGCGGGACCGGCCACCCGGTGACCGCCGTCGGCGACCCCTGCCAGGCGATCTACGGCTGGCGAGGCGCCTCCGTCGCCAACCTCGACGACTTCCCCGAGCACTTCCCGCACGCCGACGGCCGCCCCGCCACTCGCCAGGCGCTCAGCGAGAACCGCCGCAGCGGCGGCCGTCTCCTCGACCTCGCCAACGGCCTCGCCGAGCCGCTGCGCGCCATGCACGCGGGGGTGGAGGCGCTGCGCCCCGCGCCCGGTGCCGAACGCGACGGCGTGGTCCGCTGTGCGCTGCTGCGCACCCACGCGGAGGAGATCGACTGGATGGCCGACTCCATCGCCCACCTGGTGAACACGGGCAAGGCACCGGGCGAGATCGCCGTCCTGTGCCGCACGGCGACCGACTTCGCCGAGATCCAGGGCGCACTCGTCGCCCGGGACGTCCCCGTGGAGGTGGTCGGCCTGTCCGGGCTGCTGCACCTGCCCGAGGTCGCCGACCTGGTCGCCGTCTGCGAGGTCCTGCAGGACCCGGGAGCCAACGCCGCCCTCGTCCGCCTGCTGACCGGCCCCCGCTGGCGCATCGGCCCGCGCGACCTCGCCCTGCTCGGGCGGCGCGCCCGGCTGCTGGTGGCCCACGCGCGCGTGGACGCCGGCGACGACCCCGACCGGCGGCTCGCCGAGGCCGTGGAGGGCGTCGACCCGGCCGAGGTCATCTCGCTCGCGGACGCCCTCGACACCTTCCTGGAGACCCCGCTGGAGGGCGGCGGGGACGACGACGGACTGCCCTTCTCGCCGGACGCGCGGGTGCGCTTCGCCCGCCTCGCCGCCGAGCTGCGCGACCTGCGGCGCTCGCTCGCCGACCCGCTCATGGACGTGCTGCACCGCGTCCTCGCGGTCACCGGCCTCGAGGTGGAGCTGTCCGCGTCCCCGCACGCGCTCGCCGCCCGCCGCCGCGAGACCCTGTCGAACTTCCTGGACGTCGCCGCCTCCTTCGCCGCCCACGAGAGCGAGGCGTCCCTGCTGGCCTTCCTCGGCTTCCTGCGCACCGCCGCGCAGTACGAGAAGGGCCTCGACAACGCGCTGCCCGGCGGCGAGAACACCGTCAAGGTGCTCACCGCGCACAAGTCCAAGGGCCTGGAGTGGGACGTCGTCGCCGTCCCCGGCCTGGTCACCGGCACCTTCCCGAGCGCACAGGGCCGCGAGAAGTGGACCGCCCAGGCCAAGGTGCTGCCGCACGAGCTGCGCGGCGACGCCGACACCCTCCCCGACGTCGAGACGTGGGACTCGCGCGGCATGAGGGCCTTCCACGAGGCCATGAAGGAGCACCAGCACACCGAGGAGCTGCGCCTCGGCTACGTGACCTTCACCCGCCCGCGCTCCCTGCTCCTGGGCTCCGGGCACTGGTGGGGCCCCACCCAGAAGAAGCCGCGCGGGCCCTCCGACTTCCTGCTGGCCCTCCACGACCACTGCGCCGCGGGGCACGGCGAGATCGAGGTCTGGGCGGACGAACCGGGCGAGGACGAGGAGAACCCGGCCCTGCGCCAGGCCGCCGCCGAGCAGGCCTGGCCGCTGCCCCTGGACGACACGGCGCTGACCCGCCGCCGGGCCGCCGCCGAGACGGTCCTCGCCCACCTCGACGCCCTCGCCGCAGAGCCCGGCCGCCCGACGGCCGCGCACGACCCCGACACCCACGACGACCCGGAGTGGCCTCCGCCCCCGGACGAGGACGACTTCCCGTACGACGAGGAGCCGTACGACGAGGACCCCTACGCAGACGAGCCGTACGCCGACGAGTACGCCCCCGCTCCGGAGGCCCTCGCCGACGCCCAGGCCGCCGACGCCCCGGCCGGCTGGGATTCCCGGACCACCGCCCGCCGGCCCGCTCCCACACCCCGCCCGACCGTCCCCCACCAGCCGGCGCCCGGCGACCGCGGTCCGAACGGGGGACCCGGGCTCACCCCGGAGGAGGCCCGGATCGTCGCCTCCTGGGACCGCGATCTCGACGCCCTCACCGGCGAACTGCTGCGCGCCCGGGAGAGCGTCACGGAGGTCGTCCTGCCCGCGTCCCTGACGGCGACCCAGCTGCTGCGGCTGGCCGCCGACCCCGACGGCTTCGCGCAGGAGCTGGCCCGTCCCATGCCCCGCCCGCCGCAGCCCGCCGCCCGCCGGGGCACCCGCTTCCACGCCTGGGTGGAGTCCCGCTTCGAAGCGCTGACCCTGCCCCTGCTGGAGCCGGAGGAGCTGCCCGGCACCGAGGCGGAGATCGCCGACGAACGCGACCTCGAAGCGCTGAAGGAGGCCTTCGAGCGCACCGAGTACGCCCGCCGCACACCGCACCGCGTGGAGGCGCCGTTCCAGATCACCATCGCCGGACGCGTCGTACGGGGCCGTATCGACGCCGTCTACCGGGACGGCGACGACGAGCACGCGACGTACGAGATCGTCGACTGGAAGACCGGCCGCGACCACAGCGGGGACCCCCTCCAGCTCGCCCTGTACCGGCTCGCCTGGGCCGAGCAGCAGGGCGTGCCGCCGGAGTCGGTCACGGCGGCGTTCGTGTACGTGCGCAGTGGCGAGGTCGTCCGGCCCGGCCACCTGCCGGGCCGGGCGGCGCTCGAGGCGTTGCTGCGGGAGGACTCCCCGGACGGGGTGCCGCGGCAGCCGCCCGGTGACGAACCGCACGATCGGGCCGTCGGTGCGGGCCGATAGGCTCGTGACCATGAGCCAGACCCCGGACAGCGCCGTCCGCGCGTACATCGACCAGCACCGCAAGGCCTTCCTCGACGACCTCGCCGAGTGGCTGCGCATACCGTCGGTGTCCGCCCAGCCGCACCACGCGCCCGACGTGCGGCGCAGTGCCGACTGGCTCGCCGGGAAACTCGAGGAGACCGGTTTCCCGACCGCCGAGGTCTGGCAGACCCCGGGCGCCCCCGCCGTGTACGCCGAGTGGCCCTCCGACGACCCGGCCGCGCCGACCGTCCTCGTCTACGGCCACCACGACGTGCAGCCCGCCGCCCGCGAGGACGGCTGGGACAGCGAGCCCTTCGAGCCCGTCGTCCGCGACAACCGGCTCTACGCGCGCGGGGCCGCCGACGACAAGGGCCAGGTCTTCTTCCACACCCTCGGCGTGCGCGCCCACCTCGCCGCCACCGGCCGCAACGTCCCGGCCGTCCACCTGAAGCTGCTGATCGAGGGCGAGGAGGAGTCCGGCTCCCCGCACTTCCGCGCCCTCGTCGAGGAGCACGCCGACCGGCTCGCCGCCGACGCGGTGATCGTCTCCGACACCGGCATGTGGTCCGAGGACACCCCCACGGTGTGCACCGGCATGCGCGGCCTCGCCGAGTGCGAGATCCGGCTGTACGGCCCCGACCAGGACATCCACTCCGGGTCCTTCGGCGGCGCCGTGCCCAATCCGGCGACCGCCGCGGCCCGCCTGGTCGCCGCGCTCCACGACGAGCAGGGGCGGGTGGCCGTCCCGGGCTTCTACGACGGAGTGGTGGAGCTCACCGACCGCGAGCGGGAACTCTTCGCCGAGCTGCCCTTCGACGAGGAGCGGTGGCTGCGCACCGCCAAGTCGCACGCCGCCCAGGGCGAGGCCGGATACACCACCCTGGAGCGCGTCTGGGCCCGCCCCACCGCCGAGGTCAACGGCATCGGCGGCGGCTACCAGGGCGCCGGCAGCAAGACGATCATCCCGGCGAGCGCCATGGTGAAGCTGTCCTTCCGGCTCGTCGCGGGCCAGGACCTCGACCACATCGAGCGGATCGTCCGCGCGTGGGCCGCCGACCGGCTGCCCGCCGGCATCCGGCACGAGATCGCCTTCTCCGCGGGCACGCGCCCGTGTCTGACCCCGCTGGACCACCCGGCCCTGCAGTCCGTGGCGCGGGCCATGGGCCGCGCGTTCGGCACGACGGTCCGCTTCACCCGCGAGGGCGGCTCCGGACCGGCCGCCGACCTCCAGGACGTCCTGGGCGCACCCGTCCTCTTCCTGGGTATCTCCGTCCCCTCCGACGGCTGGCACGCCCCGAACGAGAAGGTCGAACTGGACCTGCTCCTGAAGGGCGCCGAGACCGGCGCGTACCTGTGGGGTGATCTCGCGGCGAACTGGCGCCATGCCCGCTGAGCCCGCCCAGCCGTCCGGACCCCCGCACCGCGCGGGGCACACTGGAAGGGCCGCCACACACCACCGAGCCCTGCCGGACCCGGTCGATCCCGCACGAACGACCCGCCGAACCGCCCGCCGAACCGAACCGTTGCACCGGGGGAGTTGGAAGCACCCGTGACCACCTGGACCGACCACACCGCCGACCGGCCCATCTCGCTCACCGCCCCGAGCGGCATCGACCGGGCCGCCCACCACCGGCTCGACGAGGCCTGGCTCGCAGCGGCGTGGAGCCACCCGACCACCCGCTGCTTCGTGGTCTCCGGCGGCCAGGTCCTCATCGACGAGACAGCGGACGGGCGCACCGAACTCGTCATGACCCCGTCCTTCGAGGCCCCGCTCACCGAGGCCCACCGCTACTTCCTGGGCATCGACGAGGACGGCGTCAGCTACTTCGCGCTCCAGAAGGACGCCCTGCCGGGCCGGATCGACCAGTCCGCCCGCCCGGCCGGCCTGCGGGAGGCCGGGCTGCTGCTGTCCCCGCGCGACGCCGGGCTGATGGTGCACGCCGTCGGCCTGGAGAACTGGCAGCGCACCCACCGCTTCTGCTCCCGCTGCGGTGAGCGCACCGTGATCGCCGCCGCCGGCCACATCCGCCGCTGCCCCGCCTGCGGCGCCGAGCACTACCCGCGCACCGACCCGGCCGTGATCATGGCCGTCACCGACGAGGACGACCGCATCCTCCTCGGCCGGCAGGTGCACTGGCCCGAGGGCCGCTTCTCGACCCTCGCCGGCTTCGTCGAACCGGGCGAGTCCATCGAGCAGGCGGTGCGCCGCGAGGTGGCCGAGGAGGTGGGCGTGAGCGTCGGCCGGGTCGAGTACGTGGCCAGCCAGCCCTGGCCCTTCCCGTCCAGCCTCATGCTCGGCTTCATGGCCCGCGCCACCTCCACCGACATCGACGTCGACGGTGACGAGATCCACGAGGCCCGCTGGTTCTCCCGCGACGAGCTGGGCGCCGCCTTCGAGTCCGGCGAGGTGCTGCCGCCCTACGGCATCTCGATCGCGGCCCGCCTGATCGAGCTGTGGTACGGCAAGCCGCTGCCGATGCGGAGCATGATCTGACACACGAAGGCGGCCCCCCGGAAGATCCTGGGGGCCGCCTTCGTCGTGTCGCGCCGGAATCGCCGTCAGACGCCGATCTTCTGCTTGACCTGCGCCAGCGACGGGTTCGTCAGGGTGCTCCCGTCCGGGAACAGCACGGTCGGCACGGTCTGGTTCCCGCCGTTCGCCTTCTCCACGAACGCGGCCGACTCCGGGTCCTGCTCGATGTTGATCTCTTCGTACGTGATGCCCTCGCGGTCGAGCTGGCTCTTCAGCCGACGGCAGTAGCCGCACCACGTGGTGCTGTACATCGTCACAGTGCCCGGCATGTCTTCGCGCTCCTTCAGCGGGTCGGGGACAGGTGCTTCGCAGGGGGAACGTACTTGAAAGCGCCACCATTCCCGCGGCCGCCTTGGCCGATGCGTCACCTCCGCCCGAAGTGATAAGTACGACCGCGAGGCCCCGCCTGTGGACAACCGGCTCAGCCGTCTCCCCCGACCTGGCAGCATGGCTGTGTGACAGCAGCAACGCACCCCCCTCTCATCCCGCAGGTCCCCGACTCGGCCGACGCGGTGCTCGAAGGGCTCGACCCGGAGCAGCGTGAGGTCGCCACCGCGCTGCACGGCCCGGTGTGCGTTCTCGCGGGAGCGGGCACGGGCAAGACCCGGGCCATCACCCATCGCATCGCCTACGGGGTGCGGGCCGGGATCCTCCAGCCCTCCAGCGTGCTCGCCGTCACCTTCACCAACCGCGCCGCCGGCGAGATGCGCGGCCGGCTCCGCCAGCTCGGCGCCACCGGCGTCCAGGCCCGCACCTTCCACTCCGCGGCGCTCCGGCAGCTCCAGTACTTCTGGCCGAAAGCGATCGGCGGCTCCCTGCCCCGGCTCGTCGACCGCAAGATCCAGCTCGTCGCGGACGCGGCCGCCGCCTGCCGCATCCGTCTCGACCGGGGCGAGCTGCGGGACGTCACAGCGGAGATCGAATGGTCCAAGGTCACCCAGACCGTCCCCGCCGACTACGCGCTCGCAGCAGCGAAGGCCGGCCGGGAGGTGCCTCGCGACCCCGCGGAGATCGCCCAGCTCTACTCGGCGTACGAGGACCTCAAGCGCGACCGCGCGGTCATCGACTTCGAGGACGTTCTGCTGCTGACCGTCGCCATCCTCCAGGACCGGCAGGACATCGCCGAACAGGTGCGCGCCCAGTACCAGCACTTCGTGGTGGACGAGTACCAGGACGTCAGCCCCCTGCAGCAGCGCCTGCTGGAACTGTGGCTCGGCGACCGGGACAGCCTGTGCGTGGTCGGTGACGCCAGCCAGACGATCTATTCGTTCACGGGAGCAACCCCCGACCACTTGCTCGACTTCCGCGTCAAGCACCCGCACGCCACCGTCGTCAAGCTGGTCCGCGACTACCGCTCCACGCCCCAGGTCGTCCGCCTCGCCAACGGCCTCCTCGCCCAGGCCCGCGGCCGGGCCGCCGACCACCGGCTGGAACTCGTCTCCCAGCGCCCCGCCGGCCCCGAGCCGGTCCACACCGAGTACACCGACGAACCCGCCGAGGCCGAGGGCGCCGCCCGCCGCATCCGCGACCTCCTCGACGCCGGCACACCGGCGAGCGAGATCGCCGTCCTGTTCCGCACCAACGCCCAGTCGGAGACCTACGAGCAGGCTCTCGCGGACGCCGGGATCCCGTATCAGCTGCGCGGCGCCGAGCGGTTCTTCGACCGCCCGGAGGTCCGCAAGGCGGGCGTCGCGCTGCGCGGCGCGGCCCGCTTCGGCGGGAACGACTCGGCCCTGGACGAGGCCGTCGACCTGCCCTCCCAGGTCCGGGCCGTGCTCTCCGCCGACGGCTGGACCCCCCAGCCCCCTGCCGGGTCCGGAGCCGTCAGAGAACGCTGGGAGTCCCTGGCGGCCCTGGTCAACCTGGCCCAGGACTTCGCCGCCGCCCAGCCCGGCGCCACCCTCGCCGACTTCGTCGCGGAACTCGACGAGCGGGCAGGCGCCCAGCACGCCCCGACCGTGCAGGGCGTCACCCTCGCCTCGCTGCACTCGGCCAAGGGCCTGGAGTGGGACGTCGTCTTCCTGGTCGGTGTCGCCGAGGGCATGATGCCGATCACCTACGCCAGGACGGACGAGCAGATCGAGGAGGAGCGCCGCCTCCTGTACGTCGGCGTCACACGGGCCCGCACCCATCTGTACGTCTCCTGGTCGCTCGCCCGCTCGCCCGGCGGCCGCCCCAGCCGGCGTCCCAGCCGGTTCCTCGACGGTCTGCGCCCCGGCTCGGGAAGCGCCGCAGGCCGCGGCGCGACGAGCAGCGGGGCGGGGGGCGTCGAGCGCGGGTTCGCGGGCCGGACCGAGACCGCGCCCCGGCGCACCCGGCGTACCCCGGCCCGTTGCCGGGTGTGCGGGCGCACCCTCACCGACGCCGGTGAGCTGAAGCTGCTGCGCTGCGAGGAGTGCCCGTCCGACATGGACGAGGGACTGTACGAGCGGCTGCGCGAGTGGCGCGCGGAACAGGCACGGCGCAGCGGCCAGCCCGCGTTCTGCGTCTTCACCGACAAGACGCTGATGGCGATCGCCGAGACGGTCCCCGACGACGCGGGCGAACTGGCGCGGATCCCCGGTGTGGGAGCGCGCAAGCTCAACCGCTACGGAGCCGACGTGCTGGCCCTCTGCGCGGGCCGTGATCCCGGCGAAGGACCCGCGGAAGAACCCCGGGAAGGAGAGGGCGGGGACTGATACGAACTCGTCGGAAAAATAGTTTGCGCATGCCCCGGCGATCCCCATAGGTTCTTAGCCGTGGGAACGGCGGCCTTCTCGGAGGCGCCGATTCCGTGTTGTACTTGCATATCCGTCGGACTGGCTCACCCCAGTCCCCCGAGACGCCGAGAGGAGGCGAGTCCAGTGATCAGCATCAACGCCAGCTCCATCAGCACCGTCAAAATGACCGATCGCTCGGTCGTCGCTTCCCTGTGCATGCTCGGCTTCTCGGACCAGGGCACCGGTCTGTCCGGCATTCGTGCCGTCCGTCCGGCGTCCTCCCTGCTGCTCGCTGACCTTCCCGTCCGCGAGGGCAATGAGCGACCGACCAAGGCACTGGAAGCGGCAGTAGAGGCGAAGGCGCAGGCCTATGCCTTTACGGCGACCGGTGCCGGATTCCGGACGAAGACGACGCAGCACCCCCGTATGTGGGCCTTCCGTGGGCCAGAACCCTGGAGTGATCCAGCCTGATCGGCGATCAGGCCGGCGCCTTCAGGGCCGCGGAACCCCATCCGGGATCCGCGGCCCTTCTGTTTGTCCACGAACGTGGATGACGGAGCGAAGGGGCCTCGGGACAAGAAAAGAACCCGGTACCAGCCGCCACCCGGTCCACCCGACCGGAACGACCAGACGAGGAAAACGACCCGTGCAACTCGAAGCGCACGCCCCGTCCGTACCGCCTTCCGAAACGATCCCCCCGCCCGGCCTCACGGAGGACTCCGCCTTGACCCCGCTCACCGCGCTCACCGCGCTCGACGACGCCATCGAGAACCTGGGCGTACCCGTCCCGTGCCGCTCCTACGACCCGGAGGTCTTCTTCGCCGAGTCGCCGGCCGACGTGGAGTACGCCAAGTCGTTGTGCCGCACCTGCCCGCTGATGGAGGCCTGCCTGGCCGGCGCCAAGGAGCGGCGCGAGCCGTGGGGCGTCTGGGGTGGCGAGCTGTTCGTCCAGGGGGTCGTCGTCGCCCGGAAGCGGCCGCGTGGCCGCCCGCGGAAGAACCCGGTCACGGCATGAACACCGCAGGAACGATCGACCGTCCCCTCACGCACGACCCCAAGAAGCAGGCCCCGATGAAGCCGTCCATCACCGAGCCCACCGGCTCCGCAACCCGAGACTTCACCACGACCGGCACGACCGGTTCGCGTCAGAACAGGACCCGAGAGATGCAACTCATCCCAGAAGCCCTGGCTCGTGCGCATATGCACGACCGTCTGCACGAGGCACAGCGGGAGCGCCGGGCCATCAGCCTGGCGGCCGCCCGCCGGATGCAGCGCCGGGCCGAGCGCGCCTCGCTGCGCGCCCGCCGGGCGCTCGCCCTGGCCGTCATGCAGTAACCCACCACGCCTGAAGCGGCGGCCTCCCCGAGCGGGAGGCAACAGCTTTCCCGCGGGGGCCGGTCCGGCCGAACGGACCGGCCCCCGCGGTGCGTTGCAGCCGGTGATCAGCCGATGCCGGCGTTATGGTCACCGGGTGACGAGTCTTTCCGGAGGCAGTGACGACGCCGGTTCCCGCCCGGAGCGCGGGCGCCTCGTGTGCGCCCGCTGCGGCATCGGGACGGACGGCCCGCGGCCCACCTGGACCTGCTCCGTGGAGAACGGCGTCCGCCAGTACTTCTGCGACAGGTGCTCGCGCGAGAACCTCAGAGCGATCGAGGGGCGCCTCGACTCGGCCTGGTGGTGACACGCACACCGACACCCCCGGGCCTCCGCACGGTACCTCCGCCCGGGCCTCAGGCCTCCGCCGCGGGTTCCTCCTCCGGCTCCTCCTCCACGAACCCCGGCAGCCACTCCTCCAGCTCCTCACGCAGCCTGACCGTGGCGCCGAGCTGGCACAGCACCCCGATGGTGCTGAGCGTGACGCGGTGTATCAGGAGGTACGCCGGAGGCAGGTTCAGCCGCTTGCCGAGCTGGTAGGCGGGCGACCGGGGATCGGCGATCCGGGCGGCCTGGCCGCGCATCCAGCCGCGGGTGAAGGTGAAGGCGTCGACCTGCGCCGGTTCGATGATCGGCAGCAGGTAGTCGAGCACCGCGTCGGGGTCCAGGTCGATGGACTCCTTCACGAACCCTTCCTCGCACAGCAGGTCGTAGACGGCCTGGGCCTCGCCGTCGAGCGTCATGCGCAGGGACTCGCCGATCGGTGCCGGCAGACCTCCCGGGAGACGGTCGACCGTGCCGAAGTCCAGCACGCCCAGCCGCCAGTCGTCCTCGCCGTCCGGCCCGCCGGGCAGCAGCCTGAAGTTCCCCGGGTGCGGGTCGGCGTGCAGCAGACCGGTGCGGGCCGGGCCGGAGAAGAGGAAGCGGGCGAGCAGCTGGCCGGCCCGGTCGCGCTGTTCCTGCGTGCCCCCGGCGATGATCTCCGAGAGCGGGATGCCGTCGATCCACTCGGTGACCAGGACCTGCTCGCTCTGGTGGATCACGGCCGGCACCAGCACGTCCGGGTCGCCGGCGAACTCCTCGGCGTGCGCCTGCTGGGCCTGCGCCTCCAGGCCGTAGTCCAGCTCCTCAGAGACCCGGTCCTTCAGTTCCGTGATCAGCGGCTTGATGTCCATGCCGGGGACCAGCGGTCCCAGCAGCCGGGCGAAGCGGCTCAGCTGGCCGAGGTCGGAGAGCAGGGCCTCACCGGCCCCCGGGTACTGCACCTTGACCGCGACCTCACGGCCGTCGTGCCACACCGCCCGGTGCACCTGCCCGATCGAGGCCGCCGCCGACGGCTTGTCCTCGAACTCCTCGAACAGCTCCCGCCAGTCCTCGCCGAGCCGTTCCGCGAGCACCGCGTGCACGGTGCGCGTGGGCATGGGCGGGGCGGCTTCCTGGAGCTTGGTCAGGGCCGCCCGGTAGGGGCCGGCGACCTCCTCGGGCAGCGCCGACTCGAACACGGACAGGGCCTGCCCGAACTTCATCGCGCCGCCCTTGAGCTCCCCGAGCACCTTGAAGAGCTGCTCGGCCGTGCGCTGTTGCAGCTCGCGGCCGACGATCTCCGCGGACTCGCCGACGATCCGCTTGCCCAGCCCCCAGGTCGCCCGGCCGGCGAAGCCGAGCGGGAGCGCGGCGAGCTTGGCGGTCCGGGTGACCGCCTTCCGGGGAAGATCAGACATGCGCCCTCCAATTCCCAGCCGGCCGCGCCGCGGCTGCCGGACGGCCTACCCGCGTCGACGACCCTTGCTCCGCCATTGTCTCGTGTGCGGCGTCTTCCTCTGAGGCCGATCGAGCGTGAGATTTCTCCGCCGCCCCGCACGGGCACCCGGAGTGTGCCCACACCGGTCTCGCGTGCCACTGCAGTCCCGGCAGGGCGACCTCCCAACGGGCGCCCGCGCTCGACGGCGTCCGGCCGTCGAGGAAGGCGAGCGCGTGCGCGGCCGCCAGTCCGGCCACCGTGGCGGCCAGCGCGATATCGCACGGCCTGCCCTGCCGCTGCCTGCCCGACTGCCACTGGGCGACCAGCCGCGGCCAGGTCGGGTCCCGCTCGGCGCGCCCCCGGTGCAGACAGCCGGCGCAGCCGGTCTCTCCCGGCAGGACGAGCGGGCCGACCGTGCCGGTTCCCTCCACCACCCCCGCGTACAGGTGCGGGACACCGGAGTCCATGAGGGGAGCGGCGGTGTCCGGGTCGGGCGCGTGGACGGCGACATCGTCGCGCGGGGCGAGGACCACCAGGGAGAAGCCCGGGTCGGCGTCCCCGGCGGGGGAGCGGGGGGCGGGGCGGGGCGCGCGGTCCGGGGCGGCTGCGCGCACGACCCGCCGGGCGGTCTCGTCCCGGCGGGCGCCCACGGCGTCGGCGGGCAGCCCGCCCGGAGTCACGTCCCACGGTTCCACCTGCCCGCCGTCCCGCACGTCGACCACGCCGACGCCCGCTCCGGCCAGCAGGGCGGCCAGGGCCGAGCCCACCCGGCCGGCGCCGCGCACCTGCACTCGCAGCGAGCGGCGCGCGGCCAGCCGTTCGATCGCCTCGCCCGGTTCCGAGGTGGTCAGCGACAGCGCGGCCAGGTCGGGACGGAGGCGGTCGAGGACCTCCGGCCTGTTCCGCAGGGCTTCCGCGTCCGGGCCGCCGCCCTTCGCGTCGTCCAGCAGGCCGGCCCCGGCGAGCCTCCGCAGCAGCGCGTCCACATGGCCGTCGGGCAGGTCCATCCGCCGGCCCTCGGCGCGCAGCAGGTCCAGCCCGCGGGTGCCGTTGAGGAGATCGAGGAAGCTGCCGGTCGCGGTGTCCATCGGACCCAGCGTCATCGCGTGTGCCGGAGTCATCCCGAACTGCACGGTGTTGAGGTCGCGCCAGCCGCGCCGGAGCGCGGGCTTCACCATCGGATGCATGTCAGGCCCCCGTTGCCCAGAAGTCTTATGAAAAGCCCAGCTTGTCGACAACCGCGTACGCGCGCCGGTCTATTCCTGTCCGCACAGTCCATGCTGGTCCGTACGCTTACGCGCCGATCCGCCCCATTTCATTCCGGTCCGGTTCTGTCCGCTGCGGTGCGTCACGGTCCGTGGTCCGTCGACGCATGCCAGCATGCACGCTTCGCGCCGCCGGTGCCGGACGTTGTCCACAGGTGGTGGGTGATTGTCGTACAAATCAAGCACTCGGTGCCGGATCGGTATCCAACCGCCCCGGACCCGGGACTTCCCCCGGGCGCAGCGGGTAACGTCGGGGCGTGCCCGTCGACCCACTGCACCGCGCAGCGACACCTCAGCGCAGCACGACGAGCCAGCCGCCCGGCGGCTCGGGGGCGAGCGCGATCGAGGTACGCAGGAGCGCCCGCCGACGAAGGACGGTGTCCGCCTACCGCGAGGGCGATCGCACCGTCGTGCTCATCCCCGCCCGGATGTCCCAGGCGGAGGAGCAGCGCTGGGTGAACGTCATGCTCGACAAGCTGGCCGCCCAGGAGAGCAAGCGGCTCCTCGGCGACGCCGAGCTGACCGGGCGCGCCGAGCGGCTCTCGGCGCAGTACTTCGACGGCCGGGCCCGTCCCACCTCGGTCCGCTGGGTCACCAACCAGAACACGCGCTGGGGTTCGTGCACCCCCGCCGAGGGCAGCATCCGGCTCTCCCACCGGCTCCAGGGGATGCCCGAGTACGTCATCGACTACGTGCTCCTGCACGAGCTGGCCCACCTGCTGGTGCCCGGCCACGGGCCGCGGTTCTGGCGGCTGTTGGAGGCGTATCCGCGGACCGAACGGGCCCGCGGCTACCTCGAGGGGGTCGTGGCGGCCGAGCGGCTGCCGCACCTGCCCGGCGCGCGCGGGGAGTGACCCGTTCCGCGCGGGGAGTGATCGTCCCGCGCGCGGCGCGCGAGCGGCCCCGTCCGCGTGAGGACACCGGTCGGCGGTGGTTGTGTACCGGGTCTGTACCGGCCGCGTCCGTCGCCGGAATTTGCCGTTAGCCTGGCGCGACGCACTCACACTCGGGATGGGGGACGGTCGTAACGCATGGCCAGGCAATTCCAACGCGGCCACAAGGCCAGGATCAGTGATCTCACCGCGGGCACGGATCTGTACGTAGGCGTGCAGATCTCCGCCCCGGGACTGACCTTCGACATCAGCTGCTTCGGCCTCGACGCCGACGAACGGCTCTCGGACGACCGCTACTTCGTCTTCTTCAACCAGCCGAAGTCCCCCGAGGAGTCCATCCAGCTGCTGGGCGCCCAGGCGGGCGACACCGAGTCCTTCCGGGTTACGCTCGACCGCGTCCCGCCGCAGATCCACAAGCTGTCGTTCACGGCGACGATCGACGGCGCCGGACAGATGTCGCAGATCAACCCCGGGTACATCCGGATCGTCGCGGGCGGCGAGGAGGTGGCCCGGTACTCCTTCGACGGTTCGGAGTTCTCCACCGAGCGCGCCGTGATGCTGGGCGACTTCTACCTCAAGGACGTCTGGCGGTTCGCGGCCGTCGGGCAGGGCTTCGACGGTGGTCTGGAGGCGCTGCTGAGGAACTTCGGCGGCGAGGTCCTGGAGGAGGAGTCCCCCGAGCCGCAGCAGCCCCAGGCCGCGCCCGCGCCCGCGCCGGGCTTCGCCCCGCCCGCGCAGCCGGCCGCCCCGCCCGCGTTCGGCGCCCCCGCGCCGGCCCCCGCGCCCGCCCCCGCGCAAGGCTTCGCGCCCCCGCAGGGCGCCACCCCGCCCCCGGCTCCGCAGCCGCAGGTGCACGCCGCGCCCACCATTGCCGCGCCCCTCACCCCGCCCGGCGGCACCGTCCCGCCGCCCGCCCCGGCCCCGACACCGCCCTACGGCCAGCCCGCCCCCCAGCAGCCCTACGGACACTCCGCGCCCCACCAGCCCTACGGCCAGCCGGGCCAGCAGCCCCCGTACGGCCAGCCGCCCCAGCAGCCCCCGTACAGCCAGGCCGCGCTCGCGCCGACCGCTCCGCCGCCGCCCGGCTACCCCCAGCCCCAGGCGCCGCACCCGCCCCAGGCCGCACCGCCGCCCGGCTACGGCCAGCAGCCGCCCTTCGGCCAGGCCCCCGGCGGGCCCGCGCCGTACGGCGCACCGCAGGGCATGCCCCAGGGCGCCCCGCAGGCCCCCGGTGTCGCCGCCGCGCTCCAGCAGTTCAAGGAGACGCCCACCGGGCAGCGCTGGACCCAGCAGAACAAGAAGATGGTCCGCGTGGACCTGGGCGTCGGCGGCCAGCCCGTACTTGCCCGCCAGGGCAGCATGGTGCTCTACCAGGGCAAGGTCGACTTCAGCTACAAGGGCGCCGGTTTCGCAGGCCGGATCGTCGGCAACGCCACGGGCCAGGAGATGCAGCTGATGCGCTGCACCGGCCAGGGCCAGGTCTTCCTCGCCGAGAACTCCACGATGCTGCACCCGATCGAGCTGCAGGGCGACGGCATCTGCGTCTCCGCCGAGAACGTCCTCGCCTTCGACGAGAGCCTGACCTACGAGGTGCGCCGCATCGAGGGGCACGGCATCCCGGGCGGCGCGCTGTTCACGATGCAGTTCCAGGGCACCGGCACGATCGTCGTCAAGACCCACGGCACGCCCGTCGTGCTGCCGGTCACACCGACCACGTTCGCCGACTGCAACGCCGTGGTCGCCTGGTCGTCCGCCGCGCAGGTGATCGTCTCCAGCCAGGTCCGCATGCGCCGCAACGCCTACCCGGGCGACTCCGGGGAGAGCGTGAACCTCCAGTTCCGGGGCGCGCCCGGCAACTTCATCGTCGTCCAGCCGTACGAGGTCTGAGGGAGCCCGTCATGAACCAGCCGCTCGCGGGCCACGCCCCCGCACCCGTCACCGCCCGCATGGAGAACCACGGCAACCACATGCTGAAGGTCGCCATGCAGACCGGGAACGACCTCCTCGCGCGCGTGGGATCGATGGTCGCCTACGAAGGGTTCATCCAGTACGAGCCCAACCCGCCCGCCGTGCGCCAGATCGCCAAGGACTGGATGACCGGCGAGGGCGCGCCCCTGATGAAGTGCTCCGGGGACGGCCTGCTCTACCTCGCCGACTACGGCGCCAACGTCGTCGTCATCAACCTCAACGGCGACGGCATCTCCGTCAACGCCACCAACCTGCTCGCCTTCGACGCGCACCTGACCTGGGGCGTCGAGCGGGTCAAGGGGCTCGCGAAGTTCGCCGGCCAGGGCCTGTGGAACACGAGGATCTCCGGCCAGGGCTGGGTCGCCCTGACCTCCCGGGGCAAGCCGATCGTCGTCGACTGCGGCGGCGGCGAGGACGAGACCTACGTCGACCCGGACGCCCTCGTGGCCTGGTCACCGAACCTCAAGGTGAAGGGCAAGCGCAGCTTCAAGGCCCAGTCGCTGATCGGCCGGGGCAGCGGAGAGGCCTACCAGATGGCCTTCTCCGGACAGGGCATCGTCGTCGTCCAGCCCAGCGAGGACAGCACCGACCGCCTTCGGGTCCGGGGCTGAGGGGGAGCCAGAAACACCATGCAGAGTCCGCTTTTCGCCCACGCCGAGCAGCAGACCCAGGAACGCTGGAGCCTGCAGAACAAGCAGATGCTGCGCGTCGCCCTGGAGGGCCACGACGACATCCTGGCCCGCAAGGGCACCATGGTCGCCTACCAGGGGATGGTGGAGTTCGACGCCGAGTTCCAGGGCAGCGGCCAGTCGCGCGACCGGGCCCGCACGGGCGAGGGCCTGGACCTGATGCGCTGCCACGGGCAGGGCACGGTCTACCTCGCCAACCTCAAGCAGCACGTGCACCTGGTCGACGTCGACCAGGACGGGCTCACCGTGGACAGCAGCTACGTCCTCGCGATGGACTCCTCGCTGCACCACGAGGTGATCGCCGTCGACAGCCTGTACGGCATCTCCGGCTCGGGGAAGTACCAGCTCAACATCACCGGCCGCGGCAAGGTGGCCCTGATGACCTCCGGCATGCCGCTGATGATGCACGTCACGCCGGACAAGTACGTCAACTGCGACGCCGACGCGATCGTCGCCTGGTCCACCGGGCTGCGGGTGCAGATGCAGGCGCAGACGCACTCCTCCGGCGTCTGGCGGCGCCGCGGCAGCACCGGCGAGGGCTGGGAGCTGAGCTTCATGGGCACCGGCTTCGCGCTGATCCAGCCGAGCGAGCTGCTGCCGCCCCAGAACGCCCAGATCGGGTCGGGCCTCGCCGCGCAGTACGGCATGGGCCAGCAGGGCGCCCGCGGCCAGAACCAGGGCAACGTCTGGAACTGAGCCCACGAGGGCTGCGGTAAGGGGTGACCACCACGGCGGTCCCCCCTTACCTGTTCAGAGCCTGGCCCGGGCGGCCTCCAGCAGCCGTACGACCGACTCGTCGGCCACGCCCGCCACCTCGTCGTAGCCGAACCAGCGCAGGTCGAGGGACTCGTCGCTGATCTGCTGGACGGCGTCCGGCGGCGCCGAGACCGCGTACTGCACGTCCAGGTGGACGTGGCAGGGCGGGGGGATGGGATGCCGGTCCAGCCGCACCGGGCCGCCCGGCAGCAGGGTCAGCCCCGCGATGCCCGACTCCTCCGTCGCCTCGCGCAGCGCCGCCGCCGGCAGGGAGGTGTCCCCCGGCTCGCAATGGCCGCCCATCTGCAGCCACATCCGCAGCTTGCGGTGCAGGGTGAGCAGCACCCGCTCGCGCACCGGGTCGACCACCAGGGCGCTCGCCGTGAGGTGGCCCGCGTGACAGGCCTTCCACATGCCGTCCGGGTGCTCGGCGAGGTGGTCGAGGTAGGCCTGGCGCAGCTCCTCCTGGTCCTCGTACGCCTTCAGCACGAGGACCGCGTCGTCGTACAGGCTCACTCCGCGCCGTCGCCCTTGCCGTCGTCCTCGCCGTCCGTGCCTTCGCCCCGGCCCTTCTTGCGCAGGTCGGGCTTGTCCGCCGCCTCGCCGAGCATCTTGTCCCACTCGGAGAAGTCCATCTGCTCGCGGTGCACGAAACCGTCCGGGTCGTCCAGGTCCGTGGCCGTCGGCAGCATGTCCGGGTGGGCCCACAGGGCGTCCCGGCCGTCGACACCGCGCGCGTCCGTGAGCGAGGCCCACAGCCGGGAGGCGTCCCGCAGCCGGCGCGGGCGCAGCTCCAGGCCGATCAGCGTGGCGAACGTCTGCTCGGCCGGGCCACCGGAGGCGCGACGGCGTCGCAGCGTCTCGCGCAGCGCGTCGGCGGACCCCAGACGGGGCTTCGCGGCGGCGTGCACCACCGCGTCCACCCAGCCCTCGACGAGCGCCAGGGCCGTCTCCAGCCGGGCCAGGGCGGCCTTCTGCTCCGGCGTGTCCTCCGGCTGGAACATGCCCTGCTGGAGGGCGTCCTGAAGCTGCTCCGGGTTCTGCGGATCGAACTGGCCGACCACGTCCTCCAGCTTCGCGGTGTCGACCTTGATGCCGCGCGCGTAGCCGTCGACCGCGCCGAACAGGTGCGAGCGCAGCCACGGCACATGCGCGAAGAGCCGCTGGTGGGCGGCCTCGCGCAGGGCGAGGTACAGCCGCACCTCCTCCTTGGGGACGCCGAGGTCCTTGCCGAAGGCCTCGATGTTCACCGGCAGCAGCGCGGCCTTGCCGGCCGGGCCGAGCGGCAGGCCGATGTCGGTGGACCCGACGACCTCGCCCGCGAGCACGCCGACGGCCTGCCCGATCTGCGTGCCGAACATGGCGCCGCCCATGGACCGCATCATGCCGATCAGCGGGCCCGCCATGGCCTGCATCTCCTCCGGCAGGACGTCGCCCATGGCGTTGCCGACGCGCTCGGCGACCGGGTCGACCAGTTCCTTCCAGGCCGGCAGGGTGGCCTCGACCCACTCCGCGCGGCTCCAGGCCACGGCGGAGCCGGCGCCGGACGGCAGGGAGGTGGCGTCGTCCAGCCAGAGGTCGGCCAGCCGGACGGCCTCCTGGACGGCGGTGCGCTCGGCGGGGCCGACGCTCGCGTCCTTGGTGCCGTCAGACGTGCCCTGGGAGACCGTCTGGCGGGCGATCTGCTTGGCCATGTCCCAGTTCACCGGGCCGCCCTCGTAGGAGAGCATCTGGCCCAGCTGCTGGAACGCGGCGCCCAGGTCGGTGGGGTTCAGCGACCCGAACATGGCGGCGAGCGGATTGTCCGCCCCGGGGCCTCCAAAGCCTCCGGCGCCGGGCAGCGACCCGAAACCGAACGGGTTGGCCGGTCCCTGCCCACCACCGCTCTGCTGGTCCTTCTTCTTGCCCTCGTCGCCGTTCTCCGGCTCCTCCGGCGGAAGGCCGAATCCGAATGGGGTGTCACTCACGGGATTCCTCGGCTGGTAAGGCCGCCGGTTCTTCACCCGACGGCACGACTGCCCGACAACACCACCCAGCGTAGACACCCGGGGCGGTTCGGGCCTCGGTGCTTCGCCGACAGGAGGCCTGCGGCAGGATGGATGCCACCTGGTACGTACGCGTCACTCGCGCCCGTACTGAAGACAACCGCTGGAGACGCCCGGTGAGTTCCCCAGACCCGCAGGTTCGCGCAGCGCGAAACCACTCAACCACTCCCGCCGCGCGCGGGCCCGTCGTCGCGGTCACCGGTGCCGCGTCCGGGGTCGGCGCGCTGCTCACCGCGAGACTGGCCGCGTCGGAGGAGATCAAGCAGGTCGTCGCCCTCGACGAGCGACGCGGTGAGTGCGCCGACGCGCAGTGGCACATCCTCGATGTGCGTGATCCGGCCATCGCGGAGAAGCTGCGCGGTGCGGATGTCGTCGTCCACCTCGCGCTCGACCTCGACCTGGAGACCGATGCCGCCGCCCGGACGGCGTACAACGTCCGGGGGACCCAGACCGTGCTCACCGCCGCCGCGGCGGCCGGGGTGCACCGCGTGGTGCTGTGCACCTCGGCGATGGTCTACGGGGCGCTCCCGGACAACGAGCTGCCCCTGTCGGAGGACGCGGAGCTGCGCGCCACCGCGGAGGCGACCGGGGTCGGCGACCTGCTGGAGATCGAGCGGCTGGCGCGGCGGGCGCCCCGCGCGCACCCCGGGCTCAATGTCACCGTGGTCCGTCCCGCGGTGCTGGTCGGCGGCACGGACACCGCGCTGACCAGGTACTTCGAGTCCCCTCGGCTGCTGGTGGTGGCCGGCTCCCGGCCGGCCTGGCAGTTCTGCCACGTCGACGACCTGTGCAGTGCCCTGGAGTACGCCGTCCTGGAGAAGGTGGACGGCGAGCTGGCCGTCGGCTGCGACGGCTGGCTGGAGCAGGAGGAGGTCGAGGAGCTGAGCGGCATCCGGCGGATGGAGCTGCCCTCGGCGGTCGCGCTCGGCGCGGCGGCGCGGCTGCACCGGATCGGGCTCACGCCGTCCCCGGCCGGGGACCTCGCGTACACGATGTACCCCTGGGTGGTCAGCGGCAGCCGGCTGCACGACGCCGGGTGGCGGCCGCAGTGGACCAACGAGGAGGTGCTGGCGGAGCTGCTGGAGGAGGTCTCCGGGCGGCACACCGTGGCCGGGCGGCGGCTGGGCCGCAAGGACGCCACGGCGGCGGGCGCGGCCGGGGCCACGGTGGCTCTGCTGGGCGCGGCGGCCGTGGTGCGGCGGGCGCGCAGGGCCCGGCGCCGCATCTGAGCGGGCGCCGCCCGCGCCGGCAGCGAACCCGAGGCCTGCGGAGGGCTCAGCAGCGAACCCGAGGGCCGCGCAGGGCGCGGCGGCGGAGCCGGGGGCGGGCGCCGTCCGGGCCGGGGCGCGGCTGTAGGAGGCTCCAAAGGGCGGCGCCGGGTGCCGGGGGAAAGGGCTATTCCTGGCCGGCGGCCGGGTGAGGCACGATGGAGGCATGGCAGCCACGAACGATCATCCCGGTGAGCAGGGCGCCCAGGAGCCCGTCAAGCTGATCGGCATCCGCGAGACGCCGCTCTCCGTGGACGAGGTGTTCCGCGCGGTCGGGGACGACGCCGCGGGCGGCACGGCGCTGTTCGTCGGGACGGTGCGCAACCACGACGGCGGGGCCGACGTCGACCGGCTCGGATACTCGTGCCACCCGAGCGCCGAGGCCGAGCTGCGGCGCGTCGCGGAGAAGGTCGTCGCCGACTTCCCGGTGCGCGCGCTGGCCGCCGTGCACCGCGTGGGTGATCTGCGGGTCGGGGACCTGGCCGTCGTCGTCGCGGTGTCCTGCCCGCACCGCGGCGAGGCCTTCGACGCCTGCCGCAGGCTGATCGACGACCTCAAGCACGAAGTGCCGATCTGGAAGCACCAGACGTTCTCCGACGGCACCGAGGAGTGGGTCGGCGCCTGCTGAACGCCGCGCCGCAGCCCCCCGGCGCCCCACCCGGCTTGCGTAACCGCACCCCTGCCGTGAGCGTTGTCAGTGCGGATGGTTAATCTGCTGATCAGTCACTTGCGGACGCTCGTACGGGGTTGGGAGGTCGGCATGGCAGCGCTCGCCTGGTTGCTGATTCCGCTGATGGCTGCGATCGGCGCGGGCCTGTGGGGCGTATGGGCCAACCGGACCCGCAAGGCGCGCGGCGACGGCCCCGAGCTGGAGGGGTACGCCCGGTTCCGCGCGGCCATGGAGAGGTCCCACTCGGGGAGCTGACCGCTGGGCCGCCGCCCTGACGGTGTGCTGACAGAACCGTCCCGTACTGTCGAAGCATGCCACGCCGCACCGCGACGATGCTCGCCTCCACCCTGATGCTGATCGCGCTCCTGTGCGCGGGAGTCCTCATCCCCGTGCCGTACGCGGAGCTGTCCCCGGGGCCGACGGTGAACACGCTGGGCGAGCACGACGGGGAGCCGGTGCTGCAGATCGCGGGCCACAAGACCTATCCGACGACCGGACACCTCAACATGACCACGGTCCGCGTCACCAGCGCCGACTACCGGATGAACCTGGTCGAGGCGGTCTACGGCTGGCTGGCCCACGACAACAAGGTCGTGCCGCACGAGACGCTCTACCCGGACGGCAAGACCGAGGAGGAGTCCACCCAGGAGAACGCCGAGGAGTTCAGCCAGTCCCAGGAGAGCGCCAAGGTCGCCGCCCTGAAGGAGCTGGACATCCCGGTGCAGTCCTGGGTGATCGTCTCCACCGTGGTGAAGGGCTCGCCCGCGGAGGGCAGGCTGCACGCCGGGGACGTGATCAAGACCGTCGACGGCACGGCGGTGAAGGAGCCGGCGGACGTGGCCGAGCTGGTGACCCGGCACGAGCCGGGGGAGGACGTGCGCTTCACGATCGTGCCGGCCAAGGAGCAGGCCGCCGCGGAGAAGGAGAAGCGGGCACCGGCCAGGACCGAGACCGTCACCGTCACCACGGCCGCCTCCGACGACGGCGGGGAGAAGCGGGCCGTCGTCGGGATCTCGGCGGGGACGGACCACACCTTCCCGTTCACCATCGACATCAAGCTGGCCGACGTCGGCGGCCCCAGCGCCGGACTGATGTTCGCGCTCGGCATCTACGACAAGCTGACCCCCGGCAGCCTCACCGGCGGGCGTTTCGTCGCGGGCACCGGCACCATCGACGACGCGGGCGAGGTCGGCCCGATCGGCGGGGTCGAGATGAAGACGGTCGGTGCGCGCGCCAAGGGCGCCGAGTTCTTCCTGACGCCCGCCGACAACTGCGCGGCCGCCGCCAAGGACACGCCCGAGGGCCTCACCCTGGTCAAGGTGGACACCATCGAGGACGCGCTCGGCGCTCTGGAGGACATCCGCGCGGGAGACACCGCCGGCCTGCCGAAGTGCACCTCCGGGGGCTGAGCGGGCCGCCGCCGCACACGGCTGGGGGCGCCCCGCCGGGGAGCGCCCCCATCGCCGTGACCGGACCGGTCAGTCCTCGAACGTCGCCGCCAGCGCCTCGGCCAGCCCCGGCACCAGGTCGGAGCCGGTGAGCACCTCGGTCGGCGAGTCCTTCTCACGCAGCCGCAGCGCCGACTCGCGCGAGCCGTCGCGCAGCACGGCGACCGTCATCCGGACCTCCTGCCGCTCGGGGTGCTTCGCCACCCACCGGTTCAGCGCGGCCTCGTCCAGGTCCTGCGGAACCTGGGCCTCCGCGGACGGCGGCAGCATCAGCCGCTCGACGGTGAGCGCGCAGCCGGCCACCGCACCGGGCCAGGCGATGGTGCCCAGGAACTCGTCGAGCGGCTTGTCCGTCGGCACTTCGTCCTGCTCGATCGGGGTGAGACCGGCGGGGGTCTCCTGCTCGTCCCCCAGGCCGAGCTGCGCCGCGAGGGCGGGTTCCTGGGCCCGCAGCTGCGCGGTGTCTACGAGGGCGAAAAGGCGGGCGGGCTGGTCCCAGCCGAGGCCGGAGGCGTACTCGTCGATCTCGAGCACGGCCCGGGTGAGCGGGCTCGCCGCCATGGGAGTGTTGGACATGGTCACAATCCTGCCTCGTTCCCGCCCCGAATCGGGAACCGAGTAAAGCGTGAGTAAGTTGCATAGGTGAGGGCACGATCACGGGGCCCTCCCCAAGGCCCGCGAAAACGGGGGCCTGACAGACAACAGCGACTTTCGAGGTGCCACCTTGGCTTTCCAGATGCCGGACCGCGGCGGAGGCCCGACGGGGCCACGGATCAGAGTGGGCCGCCCGTCCCGGCGTGTCCGGACCCTGCTCATGACACTGGGCGTCCTTGCCGTCCTGGGCATGGCGTTCACCATGTTCGCGGGCTTCTGGACGGACTGGCTCTGGTACCGCTCGGTCAACTACTCCTCCGTCTTCACCACCACCCTGTCGACGAAGATCGGGCTCTTCTTCGTCTTCGGCCTGCTCATGGCCGTGTCGGTGGGCTTCAACATCTGGCTGGCACACCGGCTGCGGCCGCCGCTGAGCGCGATGTCGATGGAGCAGCAGAGCCTCGACCGCTACCGGATGGGCATCGCGCCGTACAAGAAGTGGCTGCTGTTCGGCATCACGGCCCTGGTGGGCCTCATCGCCGGCGCCTCCGCCTCGGGGCAGTGGCGGACCTGGCTGATGTGGGTCAACGGCGTGCCGTTCGGCGTGAAGGACCCGCAGTTCCACCTGGACGTCAAGTTCTACGCCTTCGACCTGCCCTGGTACCGGTTCCTGCTCGGCTTCGGCTTCGCCGCCGTCATCCTCTCCGTGATCGCGGCCGCGCTCACCCACTACCTGTACGGCGGGCTGCGCGTCACCAGCCCGGGCGCCCGCGCCACGGCCGCCGCCACCGGCCACCTGTCGGTGCTCCTCGGCGTCTTCGTCGCCCTGAAAGCGGTCGCCTACTGGCTCGACCGGTACGGGCTGGCGGTGAAGTCCAGCGACTTCAAGGCGACCGACAACTGGACCGGTCTGAGGTACGTCGACGCCAACGCCTACCTGCCGGCCAAAACGATCCTGTTCTGCATCGCCGTGATCTGCGCCCTGCTGTTCTTCGCCACCCTGTGGCGGCGGACCTGGCAGCTCCCGGTGATCGGCTTCGGCCTGATGGTGCTCTCCGCGATCCTGATCGGCGGCCTGTACCCGGCGATCGTGCAGAAGTTCCAGGTCCAGCCGAACGAGCAGGCCAAGGAGGCGCCGTACGTCGAGAAGAACCTCGCGGCTACCCGTGAGGCCTACGGCATCGACGGCACGAAGGTCAGCGACTACCCCGGTACGAGCAAGACCGAGGACAAGGCCGGCCTGCGTGACGACGCGGACGCCGCAGCGAGCATCCGGATCATGGACCCGAACGTCGTCTCGCCGACGTTTCAGCAGCTCCAGCAGATGCGGAACTACTACGCGTTCCCGACCAACCTGGACGTCGACCGCTACAGCGAGGACGGCAAGGACCAGGACACGGTCATCGGCCTGCGCGAGCTGAACCTGGACGGCATCCCGAAGAAGAACTGGATCAACAACCACTTCCGCTACACCCACGGCTACGGCGTGGTCGCCGCCAAGGGCACCACCGCCGACTCCGAGGGCCGCCCGGTCTTCACCGAGTCCGACCTGCCGTCCAAGGGCGACCTCGGCACGTACCAGCAGCGGGTCTACTACGGCGAGAAGACCACCACGTACTCGATCGTCGGCGGTCCCCAGAAGGAGATCGACTACTCCGACGACAGCGGCGAGAAGACCTACAGCTACCAGGCCAAGAGCGGGGTCGACCTCTCCAGCCCCGTCAACCGGGCCGCGTACGCGGTGGCGTTCAGCGAGCCGCAGATCCTCTACTCGGGAGCCATCGGCGAGGGCTCGCGGATCCTGTACAACCGCACGCCCAAGGAGCGCGTCGAGGCGGTCGCCCCGTGGCTGACCATCGACGGCGACGCCTACCCCGCGGTCGTGAACGGCAAGATCCAGTGGATCGTCGACGCGTACACCACGACGAACGGCTACCCGTACGCCTCCCGCACGACCCTCGGTGACACCACCGCCGACTCGCTGAACGCGCGCAACGACTCCCGCACGGTGGTCGCCCAGCAGAACCAGGTCAACTACATCCGCAACTCGGTGAAGGCGACCGTCGACGCGTACACCGGCGAGGTCAAGCTCTACCAGTGGGACACCAAGGACCCGGTCCTGAAGACCTGGATGAAGGCCTTCCCGGACACGGTCGAGCCCAGGAGCGCCATCTCCCCGGAGCTGATGGCCCACCTGCGCTACCCGCAGGACCTGTTCAAGGTGCAGCGCGAGCTGCTGACCCGCTACCACGTGAAGGACGCCGAGACGTTCCTCAGCGGCAGCGAGGTGTGGCAGGTGCCGGACGACCCGACCAACAAGACGGGCGACGCGGTGCCGCCGTACTACCTGAGCATGAAGATGCCCGACCAGAAGGAACAGGCCTTCTCGCTGACGACCACCTTCACGCCCAACGGCCGTGACAACCTGAGCGCGTTCATGGCGGTCGACGCGGAGGCGGGCACCAGTGGCTACGGGCAGATCAGGATCCTGAAGCTGCCGACGAGCACCACGGTCTCCGGACCCAAGCAGGTGCAGAGCCAGTTCAACTCTGAACAGGACATCGCCGAGTCCATCAGGCTGCTGCGAGGCGGCGACTCCGAGGTGGAGTACGGCAACCTGCTGACGGTGCCGCTGGACGGCGGACTGCTGTACGTCGAACCGGTCTACGTCCGCGGTGGCGGCCTGAAGTACCCGCTGCTGCGCAAGGTGCTGGTGACCTACGGCGGCAACACCGCCTTCGAGGACACCCTCGAGGAAGCCCTCAACAAGGTGTTCGGCGCGGAGGGCCCGGCCCCCGAGCCGCCCGAGGAGGACGGCGACGGTGACACGACGCCGCCGCCCCCGGCCGGTGAAGCCACCGTCGAAGCGGCGCTCGCCGACGCGCAGAAGGCCTTCGACGCCGGCCAGGAGGCCCTGCAGAAGGGCGACTGGGAGGCGTACGGCCGGGCGCAGCAGGACCTGGAGGACGCGCTGAAGCGGGCCGAGGAGGCCCAGTCGCGGGCCGACGGGGGCGGCGGCGGCGCATCCGGCGGCGGTGGCCGTGGCGGCGGCGGTGGCGCCTCCGCCAGTCCCAGCCCGAAGCCCGGCTCCGGTAGCTGATCAGGTGCTCTCCCCGCGCCGTGGTACGGTTGTCGCACAACGGCGCGGGGTGGAGCAGCTCGGTAGCTCGCTGGGCTCATAACCCAGAGGTCGCAGGTTCAAATCCTGTCCCCGCTACTGAAGTCGAAGGCCCGGATCTCATCACGAGATCCGGGCCTTTGTGATGTGCGAACTCATGTGCCGGTGCGGAGCATCGCCGCGCCGCCGTGGGGAGTTGGGCAGTTTGTGTTTGACTTATCTCTCTGTGGGCATGTCGACAAAACGCTGAAGTGACCTCATTGGCTTCGGCATACCAGGTGTACCCGGGTTGCGGGTGGTGCGACGATGGACGTTATGGGGGACATGGCAACTCTGTTCGGGACAGGGCGGTTTGTGCAGCCGACCGGCCAGGAGGAAACCCGCGACGAGGCCACCGAGGCCGCCGAGGAGGCTCGGCAGCGGATCGCGGCGGAGGCCGGTGACGTCGAGGCGATGAGCGTCCTCGGGGCCATGCTGCTGCGCCGCGGCGATCTCGACGGAGCCGAGCCGCATCTGCGCGCCGCCACCGCCGCCGGGGACCGGGCCGCGGCCAACAACCTCGGCGTCCTGCTCCACCAGCGGGGATACGCCGACGAAGCCGCCGGATGGTGGCGCATCGCCGCCGTCGCCGGTTCTGCCGCGGCCGCCCACGCGCTCGGGCGGCACCACCGTGAGCGCGGCGACGAACCGGCCGCCGAGTACTGGCTGCGGCAGTCCGCCGAACAGGGGCACGCGCTGGGCGCCTACGCGCTCGCCGACCTGCTGGAGCACCGCGGGGACGACGAGGCCGAGAAGTGGATGCGGGCCGCCGCCGAGCGGGGGCACCGGGAGGGGGCGTACCGGCTCGCCCGGGCACTGGACCGGCGGGCCGCCGCGGCGGACCCCGGGGAGGACACCGACGCCGACAACGGTGTCGTGGCCGGCTCCGCGGACGAGGCCGAGCAGTGGTACCGGCAGGCCGCCGCGCGCGGACACCGGCGGGCCGCGCTGTACCTCGGCGCGATCCTCGAGCGGCGCGGTGAGCTGAGGGAGGCCGGGCGCTGGTACCTGACCTCGGCGAAGGACGGCGAGGCGCGGGCCGCGTGCGCGCTCGGGTTCCTGCTGCGGGACGCCGGGGACGAGGAGAGCGCGGCCGTGTGGTGGCTGAGGGCCGCGCAGGAGGGCGACGGCAACGCGGCCAACGCGCTGGGCGCGCTGCACGCCGAGCGGGGGGAGACCCAGACCGCGGAGCGGTGGTACCGGGCGGCCATGGACGCCGGGGACGTGAACGGCGCGTACAACCTCGGGCTGCTCTGCGCCGAGCAGGGGCGGGTCGCCCAGGCCGAGCAGTGGTACCGCCGGGCCGCGTACGCCGGGCACCGGGAGGCGGCGAACGCGCTGGCCATCCTGCTGCTCCAGGGCGGGGACGAGACCGGGGCGGAGCCGTGGTTCTCCAAGGCCGCGGAGGCGGGGAGCGTCGACGCGGCGTTCAACCTGGGGATCCTGTACGCGGGGCGGGGCGAGGAGGCCGCCGCCCTGCGGTGGTACGAGCGGGCGGCCGCCGCCGGGCACACCGAGGCGGCGCTCCAGGTCGGGATCGCGCGGCTGCGCGACGGGGACGAGCAGGAGGCGGAACGGCACCTGCGGTGCGCGGCCGGCGCGGGGAGCGCCGAGGCGGCCTACCGGCTGGCCACCGTGCTCGACGCGCGGCAGCCGGCCGGGGCCGGGCCCGAGCTGGGGGAGCCGGTGCACCGGCGGACCGAGTGCGAGGAGTGGTACGAGCGGGCGGCCTCCCAGGGCCACCGGCGGGCCCAGGTGCGGGTCGGGATGCTCGCGGCGGCCCGCGGGGACGTCGTCGAGGCGGCGCGCTGGTACCGGGAGGCGGCGGAGGCCGGGTCGCGGAACGGGGCGTTCAACCTGGGCCTGCTGCTGGCCCGGGAGGGGAGCGAACCGGAGGCCGTGGTCTGGTGGAAGCGGGCCGCCGACGACGGTCACGGACGGGCGGCGCTCCGGCTCGCCCTCGTCTACGCGCGTCGCGGCGAGCTGGTGGAGGGCCAGCGGTGGGCCGATCGCGCGGTGACGCTCGGGCCGGACGAGGTGGCCGAGCGGGCGGCGCGGTTGCGCGACGCGCTGCGGGAGGAACTCTCGGCGTGACGCCCGCTGGGGGCGTCCCGCGGGGCGCCGTCCGAAGGCGATTTGCTTCTGCGGGTGGGTTGACGTACTGTTTCATTCATCGACGCGGGGTGGAGCAGCTCGGTAGCTCGCTGGGCTCATAACCCAGAGGTCGCAGGTTCAAATCCTGTCCCCGCTACTGAAGGCCGAGGGCCGGAATCCGAAAGGGTTCCGGCCCTCGGTGTTTGTGTGTGCGCGTATGCATACGCGTAGGGGTGCCGGCAAACACGTCGGCCCCGGCACGGGGTGTGCCGGGGCTCTCCTGTGCGCGGGCGCGGGCTACGCCGAGGTGCAGTTGGGGCAGATGCCGCGGTAGGTCACTTCTACGTCCGAGACCGTGAAGCCGAAGCGCTCCGAGTCGGGGAGGTCGGCCAGCGGGTTGCCGGTGGGGTGGACGTCCCGGATCGACCCGCACTGGGCGCAGACCAGGTGGTGGTGCGGCCGGTGCGCGTTCGGGTCGTAGCGCTTGGCCCGCTTGTCCGTGGTGACCTCGATGACCTCGCCGAGGGACACCAGCTCGCCGAGGGTGTTGTAGACGGTCGCCCGGGAGATCTCGGGCAGCTTCGCGACGGCTCGCGCGTGGACCTCGTCGGCCGTGAGGTGCACGTGTTCGCCGTCGAGGACCTCGGCCACAACGCGCCGCTGCGCGGTCATCCGCCATCCGCGTCCGCGCAGCCGATCAAGAAGGTCGCTCATGGCACCAGCCTAACAGCAGGGAACCCCAGGTTCCGAACAGGTGTGAAGTTGGAGCCCCACCGGAGTTGGAGCCTCACTTGACTTAGACAATGTCTATTGTAGGATCGACATCGGCGTTAGCCAAGGGACAGGTAAGACAGGAAGGCGCGGACGTGACTCAGGGACCGCTCACCACGGAGGCCGGTGCTCCGGTAGCCGACAACCAGAACAGCGAGACCGCGGGCGTCGGCGGCCCGGTGCTCGTCCAGGACCAGCTGCTGCTCGAGAAGCTGGCCCACTTCAACCGCGAGCGCATCCCGGAGCGTGTCGTGCACGCCCGCGGTGCCGGTGCCTACGGCACCTTCACGGTGACCGCCGACGTCACCCCGTACACGCGCGCCAAGTTCCTCTCCGAGGTCGGCAAGCAGACCGAGGTGTTCCTGCGGTTCTCCACCGTGGCCGGCAACCTCGGTGCCGCGGACGCCGTCCGGGACCCGCGCGGTTTCGCGGTGAAGTTCTACACCGAGGAGGGCAACTACGACCTCGTCGGCAACAACACCCCGGTGTTCTTCATCCGGGACGCGATCAAGTTCCCGGACTTCATCCACACCCAGAAGCGCGACCCGTACACCGGCTCCACCGAGGCCGACAACGTGTGGGACTTCTGGAGCCTCAGCCCGGAGAGCACCCACCAGGTCACCTGGCTGTTCGGGGACCGCGGCATCCCCGCCTCGTACCGCCACATGGACGGCTTCGGCTCGCACACCTTCCAGTGGAACAACGAGGCCGGCGAGGTCTTCTGGGTCAAGTACCACTTCAAGACCGACCAGGGGATCAAGAACCTCACCCAGGAGGAGGCCAACCGCCTCGCCGGTGAGGACCCCGACTCCCACCAGCGCGACCTGCGCGAGGCGATCGAGCGCGGCGAGTTCCCGAGCTGGACCGTGGGCGTGCAGATCATGCCGGCGGCGGACGCGGCGACGTACCGCTTCAACCCGTTCGACCTCACCAAGGTGTGGCCGCACGCGGACTACCCGGTCATCGAGATCGGCAAGCTGGAGCTGAACCGCAACCCGCAGAACATCTTCGCCGAGGTGGAGCAGTCGATCTTCTCGCCCGCGCACTTCGTGCCGGGCATCGGCCCCTCCCCGGACAAGATGCTCCAGGGCCGGCTGTTCGCCTACGGCGACGCGCACCGCTACCGCGTCGGCATCAACGCCGACCACCTGCCGGTGAACCGCCCGCACGCGACCGTCGCGAACACCAACTCCCGTGACGGCCTGCTCTACGACGGCCGGCACGGCGGCGCGAAGAACTACGAGCCGAACAGCTTCGGCGGCCCGCAGCAGACGGGCCGGGCGCTGTGGCAGCCGATCGGCGGGTTCGCCGGCGGCACCGGCAACCACCCGACCCCGCGGCACGCCGAGGACGACGACTTCGTGCAGGCGGGCAACCTCTACCGGCTGATGAGCGCGGACGAGCAGGAGCGGCTCATCGGCAACCTGGCCGGCTTCATCGCCAAGGTCTCGCGCCAGGAGATCGTCGAGCGCGCGATCGGCAACTTCCGCAACGCGGACGCCGACTTCGGCAAGCGGCTGGAGGCCGCGGTCCAGGCCCTGCGCGGCTGAACAGTCCCACCAGCACTGGATCGCTTGCCGTAGGCGGCGGGCCGGGTCCCCTCGGGGGCCCGGCCCGCCGTGCGTTTCACGCCGGCACGGCCGGCGCGGGGGCCGGCCGCGCCGGGATCCAGCAGCGGATGATGTCGCGCACCGAGACGATGCCCGCGGGCTCGTCCCGGTCGAGGACGATCAGATGCCGGAAGCCGCCGTGCGCCATGGTGCGGGCGGCCTCCTCCAGGGTCCAGGCCGGGGCGGCGAAGACCACGTCCGTGGTGGTGTGGGCGTACGCGCACTCCGTGTCAGGGTCCTGTCCAAGGCCCACGGAGTTGAGGATGTCGCGCTCGGTGAGGATGCCGATGCCGCCGGCGTCGGGGTCGTGGACGACGGCCGCGCCGACCCGCCGGGCGGCCATCAGGGCGGCGGCCTGGCGGAGGGTGTGGGTGGGGCCGATGGTGAGGACTACGGTGCTCATGGCGTCGCGGACGAGCATGGGCTGGAGCCACCTCCTGAGGAATCCCCTGGTGAGCCCCCGGCACAGGGATTGTTCCGGGATTCACAAATGCACAAGTGGGGGGACTGTCAGAGTGGCAGGCAAAGGGAGGGTCAACAAGGGGGCGCGTGAAGCGCGGACGCCGCTTCACCTGGCGCCCCCCGGGGCTCGTCAGTAGCGCTGGTTCAGATACCCGAGCAGCTCGTCGTGGAGCAGGCCGTTGGACGCCGCCGCGTTGCCGCCGTGCGGGCCCGGGCGCCCGTCCAGGCCGGTGAACATGCCGCCCGCCTCGGTGACGACGATGGCGTTCGCCGCCATGTCCCACAGCGACAGCTCGGGCTCCGCGCACAGGTCCACCGAACCCTCGGCCACCATCATGTACGGCCAGAAGTCGCCGTACGCGCGCGTGCGCCACACCTCACGGGTCAGGTCCAGGAAGCCGTCCAGCCGGCCCTGCTCCTCCCATCCGGAGAGCGAGGAGTACGCGAACGAGGCGTCCGCGAGCTTCGAGACCCTGGAGACGTGCAGCCTCGTCGCCTTCTGCAGGCTGCGCCCGGTGAACGCGCCGTGCCCCTTCGCCGCCCACCAGCGGCGGCCGAGGGCCGGCGCGGACACCACGCCGACGACGGGCTGGAAACCGCCCTCCCCGGCCTCCATCAGGGCGATCAGGGTCGCCCAGACGGGCACGCCGCGGACGTAGTTCTTGGTGCCGTCGATGGGGTCGATCACCCAGCGGCGGGGACCGGTGCCCTCGACGCCGTACTCCTCGCCGAGGATCGCGTCCCGGGGCCGGGCCCGCTGGAGCTGGCCGCGGATGAGCTCCTCGGCCGCCCGGTCCGCCTCGCTGACCGGGGTCATGTCCGGCTTCGTCTCCACCTTGAGGTCGAGGGCCTTGAAGCGGTCCATGGTGGCGGCGTCGGCGGCGTCCGCGAGGACGTGGGCGAGACGGAGGTCGTCGAGGTAGTCCGGCATGTGACGAACGGTATCCGGCGTGCCCGGCGCGAGGCCACACGGGGCCCGGCGCCGCTCACGGCCCACCACCGGGCGCTTCTGCCGCGCCACGGCGCGCGGCGGTCCGCGTGCGCTCCCCCGGACGCGCGGGGACCCTTGACAGGGGTGGGGGGCGCGTCAAATCTGGGCCCAGAGCCGCCGGCCGGCGAGGGAGGCGACGATGCCCGCAGCCCGGGAGTCCCTGCTCGACTCCGCATACGCGGCACTGGCGCGCCGGCCGTGGCCGGCGGTGCGGATGGTGGACGTGGCCGCGGCCGCCGGTGTGTCCCGGCAGACGCTCTACAACGAGTTCGGCGGCAAGGAAGGGCTCGCCCGGGCGCTGCTGCGGCGGGAGGCGGACGCCTATCTGGCCGGCGTCGAGCGGGCGCTCACCGCGCCGGCCGACCCACCGGGACGGCTCGCCGCCACCGCCGAGTGGATCACCATGGCGGCCGGGGAGAACGCGCTCGTCCGCGGGCTGATCACCGGCTGCTGGAGCGACCGGCTGCCCGCCCTGGGCCGCACCGCCGTGCCGTCCGCCGGAGCCGGGCCCGCACAGCGCCGCGCGGACGGTCCGCTGCCGTCGCCCGCGGATTTCGTGGCCCTGGTCCGCGACCGTGCCGTCGCCGTGCTGGCCGGGCCGGACGGGCCGGACGGCGGCGCGGCGGAAGCAGCCGAACTGGCCCGCAGCTGCGAGCTGGTGGTCCGGCTGGCGCTGTCCTGTGTGTCCGCCCCGCCGGGCGCGGGCGGAGTCGCCGGTCTGGTGCGCGGTGTCCTGCAGCGGCAGCCCGCCCGGGCGGAGTTCAGTGTGCCGAGCCGGACAGCTGGAGCCCGATCACCCCGATGATCACCAGACTGATGGAGACGATCTTCAGGGTGGAGACGATGTCACCGAGGAAGATCATGCCGTAGACGGCGGTCCCGGCGGCCCCGATCCCGGTCCACACCGCGTACGCCGGGCCCACGTCCAGCTTCTTCAGGGAGAGGGTCAGCAGGCCGAAGCTGCCGAGGGCGAACGCGGCGAAGGCGACGGTCGGCCAGAGCCGGGTGAAGCCGTGCGAGAGCTTGAGGCAGACGGCGAAACCGGTTTCCAGGAACCCGGCCACGATGACCAGCAGCCACGCCATGTGCTGTCCTCCCGTACGTCCCCGTGGTCCCCGCGCGCACTGTGACCGCTTCGCCCGGCTTTGACCGGGCTTGCTTCCGGCTCGCTGCGATTATGCCCTTACCGGACGCACCCCCCGCCAAACAACGCGGAGGTCAGTCGCCTTCCCGCGCCTCCCGCGTGGACAGCAGCCGACGCAGGGAGTAGAGCCGGGCGGCGTCGGCGTGGCCCTCGGCCACCCAGGCGTCCAGCGCGCAGTCCGGCTCGTCGTGGCTGCACGCACGCGGACAGCCCGCGGTGCCGGGCTCCAGGTCGGGGAACGCGTGGATGACCCGGGACGGGTCGATGTGGGCCAGGCCGAACGACCGTACCCCCGGGGTGTCGACCACCCAGCCGCCGGCGCCCGCCAGGGGCAGCGCCAGGGCGGAGGTCGTCGTGTGCCGGCCGCGGCCCGTCACCGCGTTGACGTGACCCGTGCTGCGCCGCCGCTCCTGCGGCACCAGCGCGTTCACCAGGGTCGTCTTGCCCACTCCGGAGTGCCCCACGAAGGCGGTGATCTTGCCGTCCAGGTGGGCGCGCACCCGGTCCGCCGCGTCGCCGTTCTCCAGCTCCTCGCGGCTGGTCACGACGTACGGGATGTCCAGGTCGCCGTACAGCTCGAGGAGCTTGTCCGGCGGGGCGAGGTCCGACTTCGTCATGACCAGCAGCGGGGTGAGGCCGCCGTCGTACGCGGCCACGAGGCAGCGGTCGATCAGCCGCGGGCGCGGCTCCGGGTCGGCCAGGGCGGTGACGATGGCGAGCTGGTCGGCGTTGGCGACGACCACCCTCTCGTACGGGTCGTCGTCGTCGGCCGTGCGGCGCAGCACCGAGCTGCGCTGCTCGATCCGGACGATCCGCGCGAGGGTGTCCTTCGTGCCCGAGAGGTCGCCGACCAGGGCCACCCGGTCGCCGACCACGGCCGCCTTGCGGCCCAGCTCACGGGCCTTCATCGCCAGGACCACGCGGTCCTCGACGAGACAGGTCAGGCGGCCCCGGTCGACGGTGAGGACCATGCCCTCGGCGGCGTCCTCGTGCTTGGGCCGGATGTTGGTGCGCGGCCGGTTGCCCTTGCGGTTGGGGCGGCTGCGGATGTCGTCCTCGTCGGTGTGCTTGCCGTAGCGGCGCATGACTTTCCCCGCGTCCCTACGCCCCGAGCATCCCGGTCCACAGGTCGGGGAAGTCGGGCAGGGTCTTCGCCGTCGTGGCCACGTTCTCGATCAGCACTCCCTCGACGGCCAGGCCGAGGATGGCCCCGGCCGTGGCCATGCGGTGGTCCTCGTAGGTGTGGAAGACGCCGCCGTGCAGCGGACGCGGGCGGATGTGCAGGCCGTCGGCGGTCTCGGTGACGTCGCCGCCCAGCTCGTTGATCTCCTTGGTGAGGGCCGCCAGACGGTCCGTCTCGTGCAGCCGCAGGTGCGCCACCCCGCGCAGCGTGGACGGGGAGTCGGCGAGCGCGGCGACCGCCGCGATGCCCGGGGTCAGCTCGCCGACCTCGCCGAGGTCGACATCGATGCCGTGGATCGCACCCGAACCGGTGAACCGCAGGCCGTACTCGGTCAGCTCGCAGGAGCCGCCCATCTCGGTGAAGATCTCCCGCAGCCGGTCACCGGGCTGGGTGGTGCGCGCCGGCCAGTCCGGGACGACCACCGTGCCACCGGTCACCAGCGCCGCCGCCAGGAACGGCTGGGCGTTGGACAGGTCCGGCTCGATCGTCAGGTCTCGGCCCAGCAGCGCGCCCGGCGTGACCCGCCAGACGTTCGGTTCGCCGCCCGACTCGGGCGTGTCCACCTGCGCGCCGACCGCGCGCAGCATGTCGACGGTCATCTGGATGTGCGGCAGCGACGGCAGCGTGGCCCCCACGTGCCGTACCTCGACGCCCTGGTTGAACCGCGGCCCCGACAGCAGCAGCGCGGAGACGAACTGCGAGGACGAGGAGGCGTCGATCTCGACCCGGCCCCCGTCCAGGGCGCCCCCGCCGTGCACGGTCAGCGGCAGCGCGCCCCGGCCGTCGTCGTCGATCCGGGCGCCCAGCACCCGCAGCGCGTCGATGACGCCGTTCAGGGGCCGCTCGTACGACCTGGGGTCGCCGTCGAAGCGGACGGGGCCGTCGGCGAGCGCGGCGACCGGCGGCAGGAACCGCATCACCGTGCCGGCGTTGCCGACGTCGACCGTGGCCGGGCCGCGCAGGCCGTTGGGGAGCACCCGCCAGGCCTCGCCCGTGACGTCACCGGCGCCCGCGCCGGCCGAGCTGGACGACACCGTCTCCTCGATCCCCACACCCATCGCGCGCAGGGCACCGGCCATCAGCAGGGTGTCACGGGAGCGCAGCGGGCGGCGCAGCCAGCCGGGTTCGCTCGCCAGGGCGGCGAGCACCAGGGCGCGGTTGGTGACCGACTTGGACCCCGGCACGTGGACCGTCGCGTCGACGGCTCCGCTCGCGTGCGGGGCGGGCCAGAGGGCAGGGTTCGGGGCCATGGGCCCACTTTATAAGGAGGGCGCCGGACCGGCTGTTCGCCGGGTGCGGCGCGGCCGGGACCCTCGCGCTCCGGCCGCGTGGGCGCTCACAGCCCCAGCAGCCAGCGGCCCCCGCCGATCAGCGAGCACAGCGACACCGCGTGGAACAGGAACAGCCACACCCCGGCCGGCGCGTGCGTCAGCCGGGACAGCTGGTCGGCGTCGGAGTCACCCGCTCCGCCCCGGGCGCGCTTCGACTGCAGCTCGAACGCCGGGCGCACGCCCCCCAGCAGCAGGAACCACACCACCGCGTACGCGAACGCCGCCTGCACCTCGGGGCCGGTCAGCCAGGACACCAGCACGAACAGGCCGCCCGTCAGCACCACGGTCAGCGCGCCGTACGCGTTGCGGATCATCACCAGCATCGCCAGCAGCAGCGCGGTCGCCAGCCACAGCAGCAGCGTGATGCGCCCGGCGCCGAGCAGCGCCGCCCCGCCGAGGCCCAGCAGCGGGGGCGCGGTGTACCCCGCGGCGGCGGTCAGGATCATGCCGAGGCCGTACGGCTTGCCGCGGCTGACGGTGAGGCCGCTGGTGTCGGAGTGCAGGCGTATGCCGGTGAGGGTGCGGCCGGTGAGCAGGGCGACCAGGCCGTGGCCGCCCTCGTGGGCGATGGTGATCGCGTTGCGGGACAGCCGCCACGGGCCGCGCGGGACGGTCACGGCGAGCGCGGCGACCAGGGTGGCGATCACCACCCACAGACCGGGCTCGGGCTGGGTGCCGGCGAGTTCGTCCCAGAGGGAGGTCGCTGTGGTGCTGTCCATGATGGCCGGTGTGCTCCCTGTGGTCGGGCGGAGTCTGGCAGTGTGGCACGTATGTGCGGACGGTATGCAGCGAGTCGTGGGCCCGAGGATCTCGCCGGGATCTTCGAGGTCGAGAAGTGGGAGCCCGAGGAGACACTGGCGCCCGACTACAACGTGGCGCCGACCAAGCAGGTCCACGCCGTTCTCGACCGCCCCCTGAAAGACGCGGACGACCCCCGTCCGGTTCGGCAGCTGCGCACGCTCACCTGGGGCCTCGTGCCGTCCTGGGCCAAGACCCCCGAGGGCGGCGCCCGGATGATCAACGCCCGCGCGGAGACCGTGCACGAGAAGCCCGCCTTCCGCCGCGCCTTCACCGCCCGGCGCTGCATCATCCCCGCCGACGGCTACTACGAGTGGGTCACCGGCAGGCAGGAGCGGGAACTGGAGGTCGAGGGGAAGCGGAAGCGGCCCCGCAAGCAGCCGTACTTCGTGCTGCCGGCCGACGGCTCCGTCTTCGCCATGGCCGGGATCTACGAGTTCTGGCGGGACCGCACCCTCCCCGACGACCATCCGCGGGCCTGGTGGGTCACCTGCTCGGTGATCACCACCGAGGCGGAGACGGACCCGCTCGCCGTCGCTCCCGCCGACGGCCCGCACGCGCTCGCCGAGATCCACCCCCGGATGCCGCTGATGCTGACCCCGGACCGCTGGGACGCCTGGCTGGACCCGTCCCGCACCGACCCGGACGACCTGCGCGAGCTGCTGGCACCGCCCCCGCCCGGCCTGATGCGCGCCTATCCGGTGAGCACGGCCGTCAGCAACGTCCGCAACAACGGGCCGGAGCTGCTGAAGGAGCTGGAGGGCCCCGAGGAGGGCACACTCTTCTGATGTGACGACCGAGATCATCAGCACGGACGCCGGAGACGCGCGCCTCACCTGGCACCGGGCGCGGAAGGCCCGGCTCGTCCTCGCCGTGAGCCATGGCGCGGGCGGCGGCATCGAGGCCCGCGACCTCCAGGCGCTGGCCGCCGCGCTGCCCGGGCACGGGATCACCGTCGCCCTGGTGGAACAGCCCTGGCGGGTGGCGGGGAAGCGGATGGCGCCCGCGCCGAAGACCCTGGACACCGGGTGGCGGGGCGTCTGGCCCGCCCTCGCCGGACAGGGCCTGCCGGTGGTCGCCGGCGGCCGCAGCGCGGGTGCGCGGGTGGCCTGCCGCACGGCGGCCGAGCTGGGCGCGGCCGGGGTGCTCGCGCTCGCCTTCCCGCTGCACCCGCCGGGCAAGCCGGAGAAGTCCCGCGCCGAGGAGCTGCTGGGCGCCGGGGTGTCCACGCTCGTGGTGCAGGGCGGCAACGACCCGTGGGGGAGGCCCGCGGAGTTCCCCGACGGCGACTTCGAGCTGGTGGAGGTGGCGTACGCGGACCACGGCCTCGCCGTGCCGAAACGGGCGCCGCTGGATCAGGCGGAGGCGCTGGCGGTGGTCACGGACGCGGTCGTGAAGTGGGCCGGCGCGCTCGGACAGGGCGCCCGGGGCGAGCACCCCGGCGGGACACCTGGGTGAGCACTCGGACGTGGGCAGGGGCGGGCGCCCGGGGTGAGCACTCGGCGGAGAACCGCGGCGGGACACCTGGGTGAGCACTCGGGCGGAGGACCCCGGTGCGGCACCCGGGGAGCAAGGCGGGTGGGGGCGGACGCCCGGGTGAGCAGTCGGGCGGAGGACCCCGGTGCGGCACCCGGGTGAGCGTCCGTGACGGAGGACCCCGGTGGGGCACCCGGCGGGGACCGGCACCGGGGCGGGAAGCCGGGCAAGGCCTCGGCGGGTGTCCGGGAATGCCCCGCCCGCGGCCGCTGTTGAGCCGGACAGAAGTGCTGACCACCAGCACCGACGCCGTAGGAGAGGAAGTCCGCCGCATGGGTTCGACCTTCTGCCCGAGCCGCAGCAGCCGTGCCGACCTGGACTGGACGGTGCTGCACGCGGCCAAGACCGCCCCGATCCGGGCGGCGGGCGGACCGGATCGACAGGCGTCCCCGACCGTGGGTCGTCTATCCTCCGATTCGAGGGGGACCGGTTTCGGTCTCGTCCGGAACAGCGAGGAGGTGGGTCCGGTCAGCGGTACCGACGCAGGGACCGACAACGGCCAGGCGGAGCTGCCCGAGGGCCAGGGCATCAGCGCGGACACGAACGCGGAGACCACCGCCGAGCGCAGCGCGCGCTTCGAGCGGGACGCGCTCGAGTTCCTCGACCAGATGTACTCGGCCGCACTGCGCATGACGCGCAACCCGGCCGACGCCGAGGACCTGGTGCAGGAGACGTACGCCAAGGCGTACGCGTCCTTCCACCAGTTCCGCGAGGGCACCAACCTGAAGGCGTGGCTGTACCGGATCCTCACCAACACCTTCATCAACTCCTACCGCAAGAAGCAGCGGGAACCGCAGCGCAGCGCGGCCGAGGAGATCGAGGACTGGCAGCTCGCCCGTGCCGAGTCGCACATGTCGACGGGTCTGCGCTCCGCGGAGTCGCAGGCGCTCGACCACCTGCCCGACTCGGACGTGAAGGCAGCGCTCCAGGCGATCCCCGAGGAGTTCCGCATCGCCGTGTACCTGGCCGACGTAGAGGGCTTTGCGTACAAGGAGATCGCGGACATCATGGGGACACCCATCGGAACGGTGATGTCCCGGCTGCACCGGGGCCGCCGTCAACTGCGCGGCATGCTCGAGGACTACGCCCGCGAGCGCGGGCTGGTCCCGGCCGGCGCCGGAGAGTCGTCGAACGAAGCGAAAGGCTCGGGCTCATGAGCTGCGGAGAGCCGCACGAGACGGACTGCAGTGAGGTCCTGGACCACCTGTACGAGTTCCTCGACAGCGAGATGCCGCCCCTCGACCGGGACAAGTTCCAGCACCACTTCGAGGAGTGCTCTCCCTGCCTGGAGAAGTACGGGCTGGAGCAGGCGGTGAAGAAGCTGGTCAAGCGGTGCTGCGGGCACGACGAGGTGCCGACCGACCTGCGCGCCAAGGTCATGGGGCGGATCGAGCTGATCCGTTCCGGCCAGACCGTGCCGGAGCACGACGTCACGGCGACGCCCCAGGAGTCCTGAGGCACCCGCGCCCCTCCCGGGGCACGGGGGCCCGCAGGCGGCACCCGGACGCCGGTCCCCAGGGCACCCGGCGTGTCCCGCCCGTCACCCGAATGTGCTAATCGGCCGACCATCGGTCCGCTCCCTCCCCCCGGCCGTCCTAGGCTCCGAGCCAGGACGGCACGGACGGGGGCTGGGGAGGGCGTCGGCATGGAGGCGGTTCCGGCTCGGGCGAGGGCGTACGTCGCCGGAGTGGCCCTCGGCGCGCTGAGCTGTCTGGCGCCGCTGTCCACGGGCCGCGTCCCGTGGTGGGCGATCGCGCTGCTCGCGGCGCTGCACACCTGCGGTGAGCGGATCACCGGCCGCCGGGCGCCGGGCGCCTGTCACCCCGTCCTGCTGGCCGGTGCCTTCCTGCTGTCGCCGCCCGCCGCCGCCCTGGTCGCGGTGCCCGGGGCGCTGCTGTCCCGGGTCGAGCAGCGGCCCGCGGCCCTGCGCCGCGTCTGGCGGGCAGCCGAACTGGTGCTCGCCGTCTGGGCCGCGGCACGGGTGTTCCGGGCACTGGGCGGACCGCAGGCGGTGGGGGCCGCCGACTTCCCGTACGCGCTGCTGCCCGCCGCGGCCGCGGTGCCCGTCTTCTGCGCGGTGCTCGCCCTCCTCGACGGCAGCGTCCTGGTGCTCGCCGAGCACGTGCCGCCGCGCCGGGCCTGGCGTGGGCTGTTCGCGCGCTCACTCGCCCCGCTGGCCGTGCACGCACTGGCCGGGCTGATGATGGCCGTGCTGTGGCGCAGCCCCTACGGGCCGGCCGCCGCGCTGCTGGTGCTCCTGCCGATGTGCGTCTCCTGGTGGGCCTTCGCCCAGTACCACCGCGAACAGGCCGCCCACCAGGCCACCATCCGGGCCCTCGTGCAGGCCGTCGACATCAAGGACGGCTACACCCGCGGCCACGGCGAGCGGGTCGGGCAGGCCTCGATGATGATCGCCCGCGAGCTGGGCATGGACGACGAGCGCGTCGAGGTCCTGCGGTTCGCGGGCATCCTGCACGACGTGGGCAAGCTAGGCGTCCCCACCCGGCTGCTGCGCAAGGAGGGGCCGCTGACCCCCGAGGAGCGGCGGATCATCGAACTGCACCCGGAGTACGGGCACGAGATGGTGCGGGGCATCTCCTTCCTCGGCGAGGCCCGGGCCGCCGTGCTCCACCACCACGAGCGGATGGACGGCAGCGGCTATCCCTACGGGCTCGTCGGTGGCCAGATCCCCGAGTCCGCGCGGGTCGTGGCCGTCGCCGACGCCTTCGACGCCATGACCTCCACCCGGTCCTACCGGCGGGCCCGCCCGGTCCCGGCGGCGCTCGCGGAACTGGAGCGGTGCGCCGGGTCGCAGTTCGACCCGCGGATGGTCGAAGCGCTGGTCCAGGCCCTGGGGAAGTACGGCTGGCGTCCCGCGGTGACCGCCGACGAGGTCCCGGCACCCCGGCCGCCCACCGCGCCCGTGCCCGGCCGGGAAGGGGCCCACCGGTGACGCCCGACGCGCCGGAAGGCAGACCGGTGACACCCACCACCCCGGGAGACGGGCCGCGGCTGACGCCTGCCGCGCCGGGGGACGGGCCGCGGCTGACGCCTGCCACGGCGGGAGACGGGTCGCGGCTGATGCCTGCCACGGCGGGGGACGGGTCGCGGCTGACGCCCGCCGCGCCGGGGGACGGGCCGCGGCTGACGCCCGCCGCGCCGCGCGTCCTGATCCACGTCTGCGCCGCCCTGCTCGCCGCCGTCTCGCTCGCCGTCACCCTGCACAGCGGACTCGCCCAGCGCGGCGTCGCACTGGCCTTCGGCGCCTTGGTCGTACTCGGAGAACTGACCAGGTGGACCGGGCCCGACCGGGTCCGCGAGGCGGCCCCGCTGGGCGCCGCCGGCGCGCTGTCGTACGCGCTGCTCGGCGAGCACGCCGGGCGGCCCACCTGCCACGGCACCGCCCAGGTCGTCACGGTCGTCCTCACCGCCTCGCTGCTCGGCTCCGTACCGCACCTCGCCCGCGGCCGGGGGCCGACCCACGACGACCTCGCCCGCCGCGTGCTCACCGCGGGATTCGCCGCCGCCTGCTTCCAACCGCTGTACAACCGGGGCGTGTTCGACGGCTGGATCGGGCCCGCCTACGCGCTGCTGCTGCTCGCGCTGCTCAGCCTCACCGCGCTGTGCGACGCCCTGCTCGCCGCCGCGCTGGACCACGGGCGCACCGGGTGGCCCTTCGGCCCGCTGCTCCGCGACGAGCTGCGGGCGCTGCCCGGCGTCGGCTCCGCGGTGTGCGCCACCGGGGCCGTGATCGCGCTCGCCGTCGCGGTCGCCGGGCTGTGGGCGCTGCCGGTGTTCTGTGTGCCGCTGCTGCTCACCCAGGTCTCGCTGCGCCGGTACGCCGCCGCGCGGGCCACCTACCGGCAGACCATCGCCTCCCTCGCCCGCGCCACCGAGATCGCCGGCTGCACCCCGGCCGGGCACGCCCGCCGGGTCGCCGCCCTCAGCCGTGCCGTCGGCCGGGACCTGGGCCTGTCCACGCGTGAGCTGGCCGTACTGGAGTACGCGGCGCTGATGCACGACATCGGGCAGCTCAGCCTGGTCGACCCGGTGCCGGCCGGGGCCACCGCCGGGCTGCCCGCCGCCGAGCAGCGCCGCATCGCGCTGCTCGGCGGGGCCGTCGTGCGGCAGACCGGGGGCAGCCCGCAGGTCGCCGAGATCGTCGAGCGGCAGGCCGACCCGTGCGCGGAGCAGCCGCTCGCCGCGCGGATCGTGCGCGTGGTCAACGCGTACGAGGAGAAGGCCCGGGCCGCGGGGCCCGGCGGACCCCTCACGGCCCTGGAGGAACTGCGCCTCGCGACGGCGGGTGAGTACGCGCCGGAGGTGGTGGAAGCGCTCGCCCGGGTACTGTCCAGGGACGGTCTGACCCTGCCCGTCAGTGGGTAACCCATGGGTAATGAGCGCCCCTCAAGGCGTACGTGGTTGGATGCGAAGGAGAGGGAGTCCGAGAGGCTGTCCGGGGGCACAGCCGGCCCACTCCACGAACGGCAGGCGGGAATCGTGAGGATCTTCGGCAAGGGACGGCACCGGCCCTCCGCCTCCTGGCGGCAGGCCACCGACCGCGCGTTCACACTGATCGGCGACGGCCGGTACGAGGACGCGGGGGCGTTGCTGACACGGGCCGCCGACCTGGAACCGTGGCTGTCGGAGTCCTGGTTCAACCTCGCCCTGCTGCACAAGTTCCGGCACGACTGGGAACAGGCCCGCGCCGCGGGGCTCAGGGCCGTCGCGCTGCTGGACCGGGAGACCGGGGCGCCGGACTGGTGGAACGTCGGCATCGCCGCCACCGCGCTCCAGGACTGGCCGCTGGCCCGGCGGGCCTGGGAGGCGTACGGGCTGCACGTGCCGGGGGGCGGCTCCCGGCCGAAGGCCGGTGGCGCCACGGCCGCCGGCGAGCCCGTGGGCATGGACCTGGGCAGCGCGGCGGTACGGCTGTCGCCGGAGGGCGAGGCCGAGGTGGTGTGGGGGCGGCGGCTCGACCCGGCGCGGATAGAAGTGCTGTCCATCCCGCTGCCCTCGTCCGGGCGGCGCTGGGGCGAGGTCGTCCTGCACGACGGGGTGCCGCACGGGGAGCGGACCACGGCCGCGGGCCACTCCTATCCGGTCTTCGACGAGATCGAGCTGTGGGCGCCCTCGCCGGTCCCGACCTGGGTGGTGCTGCTGGAGGCGGCCACCGAGGCGGACCGTGACGCGCTGGAGCAACTGGCCGCGGAGGCCGGGTTCGCCGCGGAGGACTGGTCGTCGTCGGTGCGGCTGCTGTGCCGGATGTGCTCGGAGTCACGGATGCCGGCGGACGAGGGGGACGGGGAACACCTGGATCCCCACGACCACAGCGAGCCGGGGCATCCCGGGCCGCTCGGGCACCGCACCGACGGGCAGCTGTGGGTGCCGGAGCGCGAGTGCGGCGTCGCCGCCCCCGCCTCCCTGGTACGGGGACTGCTGGACGGATGGGTCGCGGACAGCCCGGATTCCCGGGACTGGCGGGATCTCGAAGAAGTGTGCTGACGCCGCTGCCGGGTACGGCCGCCCCGGAGCCCGCTCGCCCCGTTCCGGGCACCCCCGAGGAGCGCGTTGCCCGTACCCTGTAGTCGCATCGAACCCCTTGTTTTATCCAGGAAGGCATACGTCGGTCATGGCGCAGCAGGACACCGATCAGCAGCACGTGGGCGTGCTCCCCGTGGACGACGAGGGCTTCGTCATCGACACGGAGGACTGCGAGGAGCGCGAACAGGCGTACCGCGAGCGCGGCACCTCCCGGCCGATCACCGTCGTCGGTAACCCGGTGCTGCACAAGGAGTGCCAGGACGTCACCGAGTTCGACGACGAGCTGCGCAAGCTGGTCGACGACATGTTCGCCTCGCAGCGCACCGCCGAGGGCGTGGGCCTGGCCGCCAACCAGATCGGCGTGGACCGCAAGGTCTTCGTCTACGACTGCCCGGACGACGAGGGCGTGCGGCACGTCGGTGTGGTCTGCAACCCGAAGCTGGTCGAGCTGCCCGCGGAGCGGCGCCGCCTGGACGACAGCAACGAGGGCTGTCTGTCGGTGCCGACCGCGTACATGCCGCTGGCCCGGCCCGACTACGCCGAGGTGACCGGCCAGGACGAGCACGGCAACCCGATCAAGGTGCGCGGCACCGGGTACTTCGCCCGGTGTTTGCAGCACGAGACCGACCACCTGTACGGCTACCTGTACATCGACCGGCTGTCCAAGCGGGACCGCAAGGACGCGCTGCGGCAGATGGCCGAGAACGAGCCCCGCTACCCCGTCGTCCCCAACGACTGAGGCCCACCCGCCCTTTGAGCGCGTTTCGCACGGCGTCCGGTCAGGTTTCGTTTTCTGACCGGGCGCCGTTCGTCTGTGCGTCGCACGTTCGCTCGTGGCCGCTCGCGGAGAGATCCAGAATCAGTCACGTATGCGGGGTGTCTCGGCAGTATGGCGTAGTGGGTGCAGCAAATCCGTTCCCAGAGCGGTCAGTTGTGGTGCTGAATGGGGAGTACGGGGATACGCAACGGCGCACGCCCGGCACAACGGGAGGGGTCTGCGCCGACCGGCGGCTGAGAGGGGTTTGTTCGTGCTTTTCCCACGCAGCACCACCGCGACCGCGGTCGCCGTTCCACCGTCGCTCGCCCTTCCGCTGATCGAGGCGACGTTTCCAAGGCAATTGCACCCGTATTGGCCCAGGCTCCAGGAGAGAACCCGGAGCTGGTTGCTGGAAAAGCGGCTCATGCCGGCGGACAAGATCGAGGAATATGCCGACGGCCTGTGCTACACCGACCTCATGGCGGGGTACTACCTCGGCGCCCCCGACGAGGTCATGCAGGCGATCGGGGACTACAGCGCGTGGTTCTTCGTCTGGGACGACCGTCACGACCGGCACATCGTCCACCGCCGCCCCCTGGCCTGGGACCGGCTGCGCACCGGGCTGCACACGGCGCTCGACCGGCCCCACGAGCACCTGCGGCACGAGGACCCTCTCGTGGCGGGCCTCGCCGACAGCGTGCTGCGGTTCCACCGGTTCCTGCCGGGCACCTGGAACACGCGGTTCGCCCGGCACTTCCACGCGGTGATCGACGCGTACGACCGGGAATTCCGTAACCGCTCCGAGGGACATGTGCCCACCGTCCAGGAATACCTGGACCTGCGCCGCCTCACCTTCGCCCACTGGATATGGACCGACCTGCTGGAACCGTGCGCGGGAATCGAACTCCCGGAGTCCGTGAGAAAACACCCGGCATATCGGCGGGCGGCGTTGCTGAGCCAGGAATTCGCCGCCTGGTACAACGACCTCTGTTCCCTGCCCAAGGAAATCGCGGGCGACGAGGTCCACAACCTCGGTATCAGTCTCATCGTCCATGAGGGGCTGACCCTCGAAGAAGCAGTCGTGGAAATCCGGCGGCGGATCGAGAACTGCGTCACCGATTTCCTCGTCGCCGAAAGGGACGCGCTGCGGTTCGCCGACGGCCTGGCCGACGGCACGGTGCGCGGAAAGGAACTGAGCCTCGCCGTGCGGGCCTGCGTCGCGAACATGCGGAACTGGTTCAGCTCCGTCTACTGGTTCCACCACGAGTCCGGCCGGTACCGGGTCGACAGCTGGGAGGACCGGTCCACGCCCCCGTACGTCGACAACGAAGCGGCAGGTGGGAAATGACCGTCGAGTCCGTGAAACCCGGAGCACCCCGAGCCCCCCAGGCGCCGGCGCTGCGCGAACCACCCCTCGCCGCGGGCGCCCTACCGCTCCTCGGTCACGGTGCGAAGCTGGCCCGGGATCCGCTGGCCTTCATGTCAGGGCTCCGCGAGCACGGGGACGTGGTGCGGCTGAGGCTCGGCCCCAAGACGGTCTACGCGGTCACCACCCCCGAGCTGACCGGAGCCCTCGCGCTGAGCCCCGACTTCGAGATCGACGGTCCGCTCTGGGAGTCCCTGGAGGGCCTGCTCGGCAAGGAGGGCGTGGCCACCGCCAACGGCCCTCGCCACCGCCGCCAGCGGCGCACCATCCAGCCCGCCTTCCGGCTGGCCGCCATGCCCGCGTACGGGCCGGTCATGGAGGAGGAGGCGCACGCGCTCACCACCCGCTGGCGGCCCGGCGAGACCGTCGACTGCACCTCGGAGTCGTTCCGGGTGGCCGTGCGGATCGCGGCACGCTGTCTGCTGCGGGGCGACTGCATGGACGAGCGCGCCGAGCGGCTGTGCACCGCGCTCGCGATCGTCTTCCAGGGCATGTACCGGCGGATGGTGGTCCCGCTCGGTCCGCTGTACCGGCTGCCGCTGCCGGCCAACCGCGCGTTCAACCGGGCATTGGCCGATTTGCATCTCCTCGTGGACGAGATCATCGCGGAGCGCCGGGCGTCCGGTCGAAAGCCGGACGATTTGCTGACGGCATTGCTGGCGGCGAAGGACGAGAATGGCGAGCCCATCGGGGAACAGGAGATCCACGACCAAGTGGTCGCGATACTCACCCCGGGAAGCGAAACGGTGGCCTCCACGATCATGTGGCTGCTCCAGGCGCTCGCGGAACATCCGGAACACGCGGACAAGATCCGGGAAGAGGTTGAAACCGTCACGGGTGGCCGTCCGGTGGCATTCGCGGACGTCCGCGCGCTCCGGCACACCAACAATGTCGTCGTCGAAGCGATGCGATTGCGCCCGGCCGTCTGGATTCTGACCCGGCGGGCGGTCACCGACACCTCGCTCGGCGACTATCGCATTCCCGCCGGGGCCGACATCGTGTACAGCCCGTACGCGATCCAGCGCGATCCGCGCACTTACCCGGACCACCTCGACTTCGACCCCGACCGCTGGCTTCCGGAACGCGCCGGGGAGGTGCCGAAATATGCCATGAGCCCCTTCAGTGTGGGTAATCGGAAGTGCCCGAGCGACCACTTCTCGATGGCCCAGCTGACGCTCATCACGGCCGCGGTCGCCACCAAGTACCGCTTCGAGCAGGTGCCCGGATCCGACGACGCCACCCGCGTGGGCATCACGCTCCGTCCGCAGCGGCTGCTGCTGAGGCCCGTGCCGCGGTGACGGGCCGGGGGCCGGGGCCGGCCCGCCAGGCCGGCCCCGACCGCGGGCTCAGAAGTCCTCGTCCAGGTCCACCGTGCCCTCGACCGCCACCTGGTACGCCGACGGACGCCGCTCGAAGAAGTTGGTCAGCTCCTGGACACCCTGCAACTCCATGAAGGAGAACGGGTTCTCCGCGCCGTACACCGGGGCGAAGCCGAGGCGGGTGAGCCGCTGGTCGGCGACGCACTCCAGGTACTGCCGCATCGACTCGGTGTTCATGCCCGGCAGACCGTCCCCGCACAGGTCACGGGCGAACTGCAGCTCCGCCTCGACGGCCTCCCGCAGCATGTCCGTCACCTGCCGGCGGAGCTGGTCGTCGAAGAGGTCCGGCTCCTCCTTGCGCACGGTGTCGACGACGTCGAACGCGAAGCTCATGTGCATCGTCTCGTCGCGGAACACCCAGTTGGTGCCGGTCGCGAGGCCGTGCAGCAGACCGCGGCTGCGGAACCAGTAGACGTAGGCGAAGGCGCCGTAGAAGAACAGCCCCTCGATGCAGGCGGCGAAGCAGATCAGGTTGAGCAGGAAGCGGCGGCGGTCGGCCTTGCTCTCCAGCCGGTCCAGCTTCTCCACCGAGTCCATCCACTTGAAGCAGAACTCGGCCTTCTCCCGGATGGACGGGATGTTCTCCACCGCCGCGAAGGCCGCCGCCCGGTCGTCCGGGTCGGGCAGGTAGGTGTCCAGCAGCGTCAGGTAGAACTGGACGTGCACGGCCTCCTCGAACAGCTGGCGCGACAGGTACAGGCGCGCCTCGGGGGAGTTGATGTGCTTGTAGAGGGTCAGCACCAGGTTGTTCGCCACGATCGAGTCGCCCGTCGCGAAGAAGGCGACCAGGCGGCCGATCAGGTGCTGCTCGGCGGGGGTCAGCTTGGCGAGGTCGGCGACGTCCGAGTGGAGGTCGACCTCCTCCACGGTCCAGGTGTTCTTGATGGCGTCCCGGTAGCGCTCGTAGAAGTCCGGGTAGCGCATGGGGCGCAGGGTCAGCTCGAAGCCCGGGTCGAGGAGGTTCTGGTTTCGGGTGGACATCACTGGCAGGCCTCGCAGGACTCGGGGTTTTCCAGGGAGCAGGCGACCGCTTCGGGGTCCGGGGCGGCCTGCACGGGGACGGTGGCCTGCGCCCGGGCGGCGCGGGCGATGCGCGTCGCGGGGCGCGAGCGCAGGTAGTACGTCGTCTTCAGCCCGGACTTCCAGGCGTACGCGTACATGGAGGAGAGCTTGCCGATGGTCGGCGTCTCCAGGAAGAGGTTCAGGGACTGTGCCTGGTCCAGGAACGGGGTGCGGGCCGCGGCCATGTCGATCAGGCCGCGCTGGGGGATCTCCCACGCCGTGCGGTACAGCCGCCGCACCTCCTCGGGGATCCACGCGAAGTCCTGCACCGAGCCGTTGGCGTCGCGCAGCGCCTCACGGGTGCGGGCGTCCCAGACGCCGAGCCGCTTCAGGTCCGCGACCAGGTAGGAGTTGACCTGGAGGAACTCACCGGACAGCGTCTCGCGCTTGAACAGGTTGGACACCTGCGGCTCGATGCACTCGTACGCGCCCGCGATGGACGCGATCGTGGCGGTGGGCGCGATGGCCAGGAGCAGCGAGTTGCGCAGGCCGACCTCGGCGATCCGGGTCCGCAGCGCCGCCCAGCGCTCCGGCCAGGTCAGCTCCACGTCGTAGTGGTCGGGGTGCAGCACACCGCGGGCGGTGCGGGTCTTCTCCCAGGCGGGCAGCGGGCCGTTGCGCTCCGCCAGGTCGGCCGAGGCCTCGTACGCGGCGAGCATGATCCGCTCGGCGATCCGCGTCGACAGGGCCTTGGCCTGCGGCGAGTCGAAGGGCAGCCGCAGCTTGAAGAAGACGTCCTGCAGGCCCATCGCGCCGAGGCCGACGGGCCGCCACTTGGCGTTGGAGCGGCCCGCCTGCTCGGTCGGGTAGAAATTGATGTCGACCACGCGGTCCAGGAAGGTGACGGCCGTGCGGACGGTCTCGTCCAGGCGCTCCCAGTCGAGGTCGCCGGTCGCCGGGTCGGCGAAGGCGCCCAGGTTCACCGAGCCCAGGTTGCACACCGCGGTCTCGCCGTCGTCGGTGACCTCCAGGATCTCCGTGCAGAGGTTGGAGGAGTGGATGACATGGCCCGGCTCGGCGGTCTGGTTGGCCGTGCGGTTGGCGGCGTCCTTGAAGGTCATCCAGCCGTTGCCGGTCTGCGCGAGGGTGCGCATCATCCGGCCGTACAGGTCGCGGGCGGGGATGGTCTTGCGGGCGAGACCCGCCACCTCGGCCTCGCGGTAGGCCGCGTCGAACTCCTCGCCCCACAGGTCGACCAGCTCCGGCACGTCGGCGGGGGAGAACAGCGACCACTGCTCGTCGGCGCTCACCCGGCGCATGAACTCGTCCGGCACCCAGTGCGCGAGGTTGAGGTTGTGGGTGCGGCGGGCGTCCTCGCCGGTGTTGTCGCGCAGCTCCAGGAACTCCTCGATGTCGGAGTGCCAGGTCTCCAGGTAGACCGCGGCGGCGCCCTTGCGCCGGCCGCCCTGGTTCACCGCGGCGACCGAGGCGTCCAGGGTCTTGAGGAACGGGACGATGCCGTTGGAGTGGCCGTTGGTGCCGCGGATCAGGGAGCCGCGCGAGCGGACGCGGCTGTAGGACAGGCCGATGCCGCCGGCGTGCTTCGACAGGCGGGCGACCTGGTGGTAGCGGTCGTAGATGGAGTCCAGCTCGTCCTTGGGTGAGTCCAGGAGGTAGCAGGACGACATCTGGGGGTGCCGGGTGCCCGAGTTGAAGAGGGTGGGGGAGGAGGGCAGGTAGTCGAGGCGGCTCATGAGCCGGTAGAGCGCCGCGACCTCCTCCAGCGCGTGGGTGGTGTCGTCCTCGGCGAGACCGGCGGCGACCCGAAGCAGGAAGTGCTGGGGCGTCTCGATCACCTTGCGGGTGAGGGGGTGGCGCAGCAGGTAGCGGCTGTGCAGGGTGCGCAGGCCGAAGTAGCCGAAGCGGTCGTCGGCGGCACGGTCGACGAGGGCGTCCAGGCGCTCGGCGTGCAGCCGCACGAACGCGGCGGTGCGGTCGGCGATCAGGCCCTCGCGGTGGCCGACCGCGACGGACTCGGTGAAGGAGGTGACGTCCTGCGAGGCGGCCTCGGCGGCGATGCCGATCGCCAGCAGCCGGGCGGCCAGCTTGCTGTAGGCGGGGTCCTCGGAGATGAGACCGGCGGCGGCCTCCGTGGCCAGCTCCCGCAGCTCCGCCTCGTCCGCGTGCGCGGACCGGCCGCGCAGCGCGGCGGCGGCGACCCGGCCGGGGTCGGCGTCGGGCAGGTCGGCGGTCAGCTCGGTCAGGGTCCGCAGCAGTGCGGCGCCGGGACCGTCGTCGTGGGACGGGACCGCTGCTGAGGCCGGATCGGCGGGCGCGATGGTCACGTGGCTCTCCCTCGCTCGGCAAGGGGCCTCGTCGAAGGCAGGGGGCAGCTCACGAGCGCGCGCGGCGTCGCGTCCACCGGCCCATTCCGCGAGGCCCGGACGTCAGGCACACCGGCCGGACGGCCGGGTGCACTGTCGGCAGGTCCTCGGACTGGACAAGCGTGCGGATACACGCGAGTACACCGTTGCGGGACAGTTCCGGATTCGCACCGGATTCCCCTGCGGCGACAGCGAGCATGAGCATACATCTTGTGCCGGGCTGCCGTGCCACCCCCAGATGTTGTGTCGAGGCGGCTTCAGAGTGTCAACTCATAGGTGACGAGCGTGATGTCGTCCAGCTCCGGGAGCGGGTTCCAGTCCCGCTCGGGAGTGCGAACGAAGCCGAGACGCTCGTAGAGACGGTGGGCGGCGTGCATGGTGCGCTGGCTCGACAGCACGACCCGGACGCAGCCCTCCGTCGCCCGCGCCCGGTCCACGCAGGCCCGGACGAGGGCCTCCCCGGCGCCCCGGCCACGGGCCGCATGGGCCACGGCGAGCATGCGGATCTCGGCTTCGCCGGGCCCGGCTATGTCGGCCATGGGCCCGCCGGAGGGGACGAAGGTCACGCTGCCGAGGACGCGGTCGTGCTCCACGGCGACCAGCACCTCGGCGGCGGCCGCGCGTCCGGCGACGTCCCTCAGCACGCCCAGGTACGCGTCGCTCTCGCCGAAGTCGAGGAGGCCGTCCCGGAGGTAGGCCTGCGCGGTGAGCTCGGCGACGGCGTCGTGGTCGGCGGGGGTGGCGGGGCGGATGAGGATGTCCATGGACCGAGTGTGCCGGACCTGCGCGAGGCGGGATCCGGGTTGTCCACAAAACCACAGAGGCGGTGTGACAAGCCGACAAATCCACTCACACGGTGAAGACCCGCGCCCCGACGACGTCCCCGGACGTGATGAGGGAATACTCGCAGGAGCCGGTCGGGGTGCTCCCGTCCCCTTGCGGGGGGAAGCCGGTGAACTGGATCCACAGCCCGCCCGACTCGCCGTCGTTCCAGTCGAGTGTGCCCTCACCGAAGAACGCGCCGCTGCCCGACTGGTCGCTGACACTGGCCGTCACGGAGTTGGCCGTGCCCCGGTCGTTCTCCACGAGGATGTCCACGGTGAGGAGTTCGCCGGGAGTCGACAGAGCCGTCCCGGTCACGGGCGCCTGGCTCCCCACGTTGAAGGCACTGCCGAGACCGCTCGAGCTGGTGCCGGAGACCTGCCGGACGGTCACGCCGAAGGTGTTCCCGCTGGGGGATACCGAAGCCATGAGGGCCTCCCTGGTCAACCGGAGGAAGGCGGGCAGAAGCCGCCTTGCGCGGTCATGAGCGGCTGGTGACCGAAGTTCGCGGCCTGCTGGTTGAACCGGTCGGCCATCTGCCGGGCGGTGAGCAGTGCCAGCTCCGGGCTGGGAGCGTTCAGCATGATCGAGAACGCGGGGCGGCCGGCGTACAGGAAGCAGACCGGCCAGGGCAGGACCTGCACGGTGGAGTCCTGCGAGAGGATCGAGAGCTGCTCACCGTCGAACGAGATATCCGGGTCCGCCGCGACGACGTCGTCGACGGTGGGAATGCTGTCACCCACTGTTCGCCTCCTCACGGCACGCGAGGACAGTCGGGACCCCCTTTCAGGGTTTCGCGCCCGGCGGCGCCCCGCAACTCGCGGGGCGCCGCCGGGGCGTGGGGTGGGCCGGGGTCAGTGGGCCGATCCGGCCGTGGCCGGCGGCAGCTCCACCTGGACGCCCGGGTCGCCCGCGTCCGCCGTGTAGTCCTCCGGCCTGGTCTCGTCGACGCCCTCGGGCGCCTTGACCGCCTTGAGGACGAAGGTGAGGACCACGGTGACGACGACGTTGAGCACGAACGCCGTCAGACCGATGTAGCCGATCTCCCCGATGCCCGGGATCTCCTTCGACGAGCCGCCGAAGTGCTTCTGCGTCGGCGAGGCCACCCCGTACGCGGCGACCGTCCCGTAGACCATGCCGACCGCCCAGCCCGCGAGCAGCGCCCAGCGGTGGAACCAGCGGGTGAACAGGCCGCCGACGAGCGCCGGGAAGGTCTGCAGGATCCAGATGCCGCCCAGCAGCTGGAAGTTGATGGCGACGGTCTTGTCCATGGTCAGGACGAAGACCAGCGCGCCGACCTTCACCAGCAGCGACACCAGCTTGGAGACCTTGGTCTCCTGCTCGGGCGTGGCGTCCTTGCGGATGAAGTCCTTGTAGATGTTGCGGGTGAAGAGGTTGGCCGCCGCGATGGACATGATGGCCGCCGGCACCAGCGCGCCGATGCCGATCGCCGCGAACGCGACACCCGCGAACCAGTCCGGGAACATGGTCTCGAACAGCTGAGGGATGGCCAGCTGGCCGTTCTGCACCTTGATGCCGGCCGCGATCGCCATGAAGCCCAGCAGGGCCAGCAGCCCGAGCATGAGGGAGTACAGCGGCAGGATCGTGGTGTTGCGGCGGATCACCTCGCGGCTCTTGGAGGAGAGCGTCGCGGTGATCGAGTGCGGGTACATGAACAGCGCCAGCGCGGAGCCCAGCGCCAGCGTGGCGTAGGTCCACTGGCCCGCGTCGCCCGGGACCAGTGCCCCGCGCGGCGCGCCGGTCGCCGGGTTGGTCTGGCCGAACGCCTCGCTCGCCTTGGCGAAGATGTCGTCGAACCCGCCCAGCTTGATCGGGATGTAGATGATCGCCACGGCGATGACGATGTAGATCAGGGTGTCCTTCACGAACGCGATGAGCGCCGGGGCCCGCAGACCCGAGGAGTAGGTGTACGCGGCCAGCACACCGAAGGCGATGAGCAGCGGCAGGTCCTTGATGAACCAGTTGGTGTCCTCGCCGCCGCCGACGCCCATCACGTCCAGCACGGCCTGGATGCCGACGAGCTGGAGGGCGATGTACGGCATGGTGGCCAGGATGCCGGTCAGCGCCACCGCCAGCGACAGCCCCTTGGAGCCGAACCGGCCGCGCACGAAGTCCGAGGTGGTCACGTAGCCGTGCTTGTGCGAGACCGACCACAGCCGCGGCAGGAACGTGAAGATGAGCGGGTAGACCAGGATGGTGTACGGCACGGCGAAGAAGCCGGCCGCGCCCGCCGCGTAGATGGCCGCCGGGACGGCGACGAAGGTGTAGGCCGTGTAGAGGTCGCCGCCGAGCAGGAACCAGGTGATCCAGGTGCCGAACGACCGGCCGCCCAGACCCCACTCGTCGAGGCTGTGCTCGTTCTCGGCCTTGCGCCAGCGCGCGGCCAGGAAGCCCATGACCGTGACGGCCAGGAAGAAGAAGATGAAGACGGCGAGTGCGACGCCGTTCACGCCGTCCTTCATCACCGCTCACCGCCCCGGCGGGCGCGCTGGTCGCGCTGCCACAGCTTGAACGCGATCATGGTCAGCGCGGTGGAGATGAGCACCCACGCCATCTGGTACCAGTAGAAGAACGGGATGCCGATGAACGTGGGGTCGGTCTTGGCGTACGAACCGACCCAGAGCATCGCCACGAACGGCGCTATGAGGCAGAGGCCGATGACGACGCGCACCGGCGTCACCACCGCTCCTCTGCCGACTTCCGGGGCTTGTGACATCGGTGGCTCCGTCCCCTCGCTGATCACCTGCAATGTGCGGGAAATCTAGGTCAGGGGACGGCGCGCACGGAACCCCTCGTCCGCATATCGGTCGCGGCACGGTCGCCGAGACCAGCGGAAACCTTGACAAGGGGCCCTTTCCGCCGGGCCGGTCAGTCGGCGGGCCGCTTCAGCCGGGCCACGAACTTGTAGCGGTCGCCCCGATACACGGACCGCACCCACTCCACCGGCTTGCCCTGGTGGTCCAGGGAGTGGCGGGAGAGCATCAGCATCGGCAGGCCCACGTCCGTGCCGAGCAGGCCGGCCTCGCGCGGGGTGGCCAGCGAGGTCTCGATGGTCTCCTCGGCCTCGGCGAGGTGGACGTCGTAGACCTCGGCGAGCGCGGTGTAGAGCGAGGTGTACTTGGCCAGCGAGCGGCGCAGCGCGGGGAAGCGCTTGGCGGACAGGTGGGTGGTCTCGATGGCCATCGGTTCGCCGTTGGCCATGCGCAGCCGCTCGATCCGCAGCACCCGGCCGCCGGCGGTGATGTCGAGCAGCTCGGCGAGCCGGTCGTCGGCGGTGATGTAGCCGATGTCGAGCAGCTGCGAGGTGGGTTCCAGGCCCTGGGCGCGCATGTCCTCGGTGTAGGAGGTGAGCTGGAGCGCCTGGGACACCTTGGGCTTGGCGACGAACGTGCCCTTGCCCTGGATCCGCTCCAGGCGGCCCTCGACCACCAGTTCCTGGAGGGCCTGGCGCACGGTGGTGCGCGAGGTGTCGAACTCGGCGGCGAGCGTGCGCTCGGGCGGGACGGGGGTGCCGGGTGCCTGCGTCTCCGTCATGTCGAGCAGGTGTTTCTTCAGGCGGTAGTACTTGGGCACGCGCGCGGTACGGACGGTCGCCCCGCTCTCGTTCTCCGCACTGCTGACGTCGGTGCTCATGCTCCGCCTTCCCGGCTCCGTAGAGGTGTCGTCGGCACGCTCCGTGATCCCCTCTGTATACCGTCGCGGCCTGCGTTGGTCTAGTCCACCACGCTGAAGTGGTCTACCCGAGTATGACGGGTGGGGCCACTGTTTTCGTCGGGTTGTTACTTAAAGGTTCCTGCATATGTAGGTCCCATAACGGCTGGTGGGGCCGTACTTCAGACCCTTGACACACCTTTTGGTCTGGGCCAAGCTCCCGGTACTGGTCTACACCATTGGTCCAGGTCCCGGCCCCATGGGCGGTACGTCGGTTCACCGCGGGGAGCAGGGGGGTTTGTGGCATCCCTGAGGAGGGTGGCGTGAAGCGCAAGCTGATATCCGCGATCGGTGTCGCGGGCATGATGATCTCGCTCGCCGCGTGCGGCGGCGACGACGGCGGCGACGAGGGCAAGACCGGGGCGGACGGTTACGCGGGCCAGACCCTGACCGTCTGGGTCATGGACGGCTCCTCGCCGGACCAGTGGCAGAAGGACGTGGCCGCGGCCTTCGAGAAGAAGACCAAGGCCAAGGTCAAGTTCGAGATCCAGCAGTGGAACGGCATCCAGCAGAAGCTGACCACCGCCCTGTCGGAGGAGAACCCGCCGGACGTCTTCGAGATCGGCAACACCCAGACCCCGGCCTACGCCAAGACCGGCGGCCTCGCCGAGCTCGCGGACCTCAAGTCCGAGATCGGCGCCGACTGGACCGAGTCGCTCAACAACTCCTCGGTGTACGAGGGCAAGCAGTACGCGGCCCCCTGGTACTTCGCCAACCGCGTCGTCATCTACAACAAGAAGGTCTGGGCCGACGCCGGCATCAAGGACCTGCCCAAGACCCGCGACGAGTTCTACGCCGACCTCAAGCAGATCGACGCCAAGACCGACGCCGAGCCGATCTACCTGCCCGGCCAGAACTGGTACCACTTCGTCGGCCTGGTGGTCGGCGAGGGCGGCGAACTGGTCAAGAAGGACGGCGACAAGTACGTCTCCAACCTGGCCGACCCGAAGGTCGCCGCCGCCATGGAGACGTACAAGAAGTTCCAGTCCCTCTCCAAGGCCCCCAAGGACAAGGACGAGGCCACCCCGCAGCAGGGCGAGGTCTTCGGCAAGGGCAACGTCGGCGCCTTCATCGGCATGGGCTGGGAAGCCGGCATCGCCATCGAGGCCAACCCGAAGATCGAGAAGGAGATCGGCTACTTCACCATCCCCGGTGTCACGGCCGGCAAGCCCGAGGGCGTCTTCCTCGGCGGCTCCAACCTCGCCGTCGCCGCGGGCAGCAAGAAGCAGGACCTCGCCAAGGAGTTCCTGAAGATCGCCCTGTCCGACCAGTACGAGGGCCAGCTGGCCAAGCTCAACGGCGTCATCCCCAACAAGGAGTCGCTGCAGGGCAACGTCAAGGGCAACGCGGCCGCCGAGGCCATGGCGCCGGCCGCCGCGGGCGGTGGCACCACGCCGCTCATCCCGGAGTGGGCCGCCGTCGAGAACGCCCCCAACCCGGTCAAGACCTACATGACCGCGGTGCTGAACGGCAAGTCCCCGGCCCAGGCCGCCAAGCAGGTCGAGGACGAGTTCAACAAGCGCCTGGCGCAGCAGCAGTAAGGCGCTCGCCGAGGGCGGGGGCCGCCGCGGACACGCGCCGCGGCCCCCGCCCCGCGAACAGTCGTAGGTCTAGAGAAGAGATGGCGAGCATGACCGTGCAGACCGAACGGCCGCCCTCCGGCCCGGCGGACGTCCGCAAGGGGGCGGACGTCGTGGGACCCGGCCGGCCCACCAAGCGAGCCGCGTCCCGCGCCGGCGCGCTCGGCCCCTACCTCCTGCTGCTGCCGGCCTGCACGGCCACCGTGCTGCTGCTCGGCTGGCCGCTGGTCAAGGACGTCCTGCTGTCGTTCCAGAACCTCAACATGGCGCAGCTGATCCAGCACGTCACCGAGTGGAACGGCGTCGACAACTACAAGGAGGTCCTCACCGGAGAGGACTTCTGGCGGGTCACCCTCCGCTCGATCCTGTTCACGGCGGTCAACGTCGTCCTGACGATGCTCCTGGGCGCCCTGATCGGCCTGCTGCTCGCCCGCCTCGGCAAGCGGATGCGCTTCACCCTGATGTCCGGCCTGGTGCTGGCCTGGGCGATGCCGGTGGTCGCAGCCTCCACCGTCTACCAGTGGCTGTTCGCCCAGCGCTTCGGCGTCGTCAACTGGGTGCTGGACAAGCTCGGCTGGCACTCCATGGCCGACTACAGCTGGACGAGCAGCCAGATGTCGACGTTCTTCGTCGTCACCGTGCTGATCGTGTGGATGTCCGTCCCGTTCGTCGCGATCAACCTCTACGCCGCGACGACCACCATCCCCACCGAGCTGTACGAAGCCGCCTCCCTCGACGGCGCGGGCGCCTGGCGCAGCTTCACCACGGTCACCCTGCCCTACCTGCGCCCCTTCCTCTACGCGACGACCTTCCTCGAGATCATCTGGATCTTCAAGGCGTTCGTGCAGGTCTTCACCATCAACGGCGGCGGGCCCGACCGGCTCACCGAGATCCTGCCCGTCTACGCCTACATCGAGGGCGTCGGCAACCAGCACTACGGCATGGGCGCGGCGATCGCCGTCCTGACCATCCTGATCCTGCTCGGCCTCACCGCCTACTACCTGCGGATCGTGCTCAAGCAAGAGGAGGACGAGCTGTGAAGCGCTCGCTCTTCGGCCGCCTGTGGCCCAACCTGACGGCCGTCGTCCTGTTCATCGGCTTCGTCTTCCCCGTGTACTGGATGTTCGCCACGGCGTTCAAGCCGACCGGCGACATCATCTCCGAGGACCCGGTCTGGTTCCCGACCGACTTCACCTTCGAGCACTTCAAGACCGCGACCGGCGTCGACCACTTCTGGACGTACGTCACCAACTCGCTGACGGTGACGGTCCTCGCGGTGGTCTTCTCCCTGATCATCGCGCTCGCCGGCTCCTTCGCCCTGGCCCGCATGCGGTTCAAGGGGCGGCGCGGCTTCATCATCGGCTTCATGCTGGCGCAGATGGCGCCCTGGGAAGTCATGATCATCGCGATGTACATGATCGTCCGGGACGCTTCGATGCTCAACAGCCTCGTCCCGCTGACGCTCTTCTACATGATGATGATCCTCCCCTTCACCATCCTGACGCTGCGCGGCTTCGTCGCCGCCGTCCCGCAGGAGCTGGAGGAGGCGGCCATGGTCGACGGCTGCACCCGCGTCCAGGCCTTCCGCCGGGTGATCCTGCCGCTGCTCGCCCCCGGACTGATGTCGACCTCGATGTTCGGCTTCATCACCGCCTGGAACGAGTTCGCGCTGGTGCTGATCCTCAACAAGGAGGCCGAGTCCCAGACGCTGCCGCTGTGGCTGTCCAGCTTCCGCAGCGCCTTCGGCGACAACTGGGGCGCCACCATGGCCGCCTCCTCGCTCTTCGCGATCCCGATCCTCATCCTCTTCGTCTTCCTCCAGCGCAAGGCCGTCAGCGGCCTGACCGCCGGCGCCGTGAAGGGATAACCCCCTCGATGACGACATTCGCCAGCGAAACCGACACCCTGACCCGGGACGCGCTGACGGTCCTCCAACCCGGCTTCACCGGCACCACCGCCCCCGACTGGCTGCTGCGCCGCCTCGGTGAAGGCCTCGCCTCGGTCGGCCTCTTCGGCCGCAACATCGCCTCCCCGGAGCAGCTGGCCGCGCTCACCGCGCAGCTGCGCGCCGAACGGGACGACGTCCTGGTCGCCATCGACGAGGAGGGCGGCGACGTCACCCGCCTCGAAGTGGGCACCGGCTCCTCCTTCCCCGGCAACCACGCGCTGGGCGCCGTGGACGACGTCGAACTGACCCGCGAGGTCGCCCGCGAACTCGGCCGCCGCCTGGCCGCCTGCGGCGTCAACCTCAACTGGGCCCCGTCGGCGGACGTCAACTCCAACCCCGGGAACCCGGTGATCGGCGTCCGCTCCTTCGGCGCCGACCCCGACCTGGTCGCCCGGCACACCGCGGCCTATGTGACGGGCCTGCAGTCCGCCGGTGTCGCCGCCTGCACCAAGCACTTCCCCGGCCACGGCGACACCGCCGTCGACTCCCACCACGCGCTGCCCCGCATCGACGCGGACCCGGTGGTGCTCGGCGACCGCGAGCTGGCCCCCTTCCGCGCCGCCATCGCGGCCGGCACCCGGGCCGTGATGAGCGCCCACATCCTGGTCCCCGCCCTCGACCAGGACCTCCCGGCAACGTTGTCCCGCCGCATCCTCACCGACCTGCTGCGCGGCGAACTCGGCTACGACGGCCTGATCGTCACCGACGGCATGGAGATGCAGGCCATCGCCGCCACCTACGGCATCGAACGCGGCAGCGTGCTCGCCATCGCCGCGGGCGCCGACGCGATCTGCGTGGGCGGCGGACTCGCCGACGACGAGACGGTCCGCCGCCTGCGCGACGCCCTGGTCGCCGCCGTACGCTCCGGTGAACTCGCCGAGGAACGGCTCGCCGACGCGGCGCGCCGGGTCCGGGAACTGGCCCACTGGACGGCGGGAGCCGCCACCGCCGAAGCCGGCCGGGACGGCACCGCCGACGTCGGGCTCACCGCGGCCCGGCGAGCGGTGCGGACCACCGGGGCGGAGGGCTTCACCCCGCTCACCGAGGCGCCGTACGTGGCCGCGTTCACCCCGGTCGCCAACATCGCCGTCGGTGACGAGACCCCCTGGGGTGTGGCCGCCGAACTCGCCGGGCTGCTCCCCGGCACCGAGGCGGGCACCTTCACCGGCCCGGACGCCGGCGGCTCCGCCCTCGCGGCGGCCGGCGACCGGCGCATCGTGGCCGTCGTGCGCGACGAGCACCGCCATCCCTGGATGGCGGCGGCCCTCGACACCCTGCTGACCGTCCGCCCCGACACCCTCGTGGTGGAGATGGGCGTCCCCCAGGCCCCGGCACGGGGCGCCCTGCACATCGCCACCCACGGCGCGGCCCGGGTGTGCGGACGCGCGGCGGCGGAGATCATCGCCGGCGTGTAGCCGCGTAGCCGCGGGTCCGGGTCCCCGTCGCCGGCGCCGGGCGACCCGGTGCGCGTGCCGGAGCGTCGGGGGGCGCTGCCGGCACGACGCCGGGGGCCTTCCGCGCTGGCGCATGGGTCTGGTGGCGCGGTGCCGGGGGCCGTGTCGGGTTCTGCCCGCGGGCGGCTGCGGGTCGGTTGTGGTTGGTCGCGCAGTTCCCCGCGCCCCTTGGTGGGTGGGGTGGGCGTGGGTGTGTCGGCGCGCGGGTTCCGCGGGCCTGGTCGTGGGGTCGTATGGGCCTGGTCGCCGGGTCTCGGGAGGACCGTGTCGGGTTCTGCCGGCGGGCGGCTGCAGGTCGGTTGTGGCTGGTCGCGCAGTTCCCCGCGCCCCTTGGTGGGTGGGGTGGGCGTGGGTGTGTCTGGGCCGGGGGGTTCCGCCGGCCTGGTCTTGGTGTGGGGCGTCGGCCACCTGGAGAAGGTGGCCGGCGCCTTTTCGTACGGTGCGCGCGGGACAGACGGATCGCGAGCAGGGCTCGGACGAGTCGCCTCGTCGACCCGTTCGGGTCGTGGAGACGCACGGCACCGTCGGGTCGGGCGGGACCGGCCGGGTGCTGAGCGCCACCCGCCCGGCCGCTGCCGCCGAGTGCTAGATCCCCTGCCACTCCGGCTTGTTGGCGTAGGTGTGCCGGAAGTAGTCCACGAGCTTCAGCTTGGACGCCGCGGCCTCGTCGACGACAACCGTGGCGTGCGGGTGCAGTTGCAGCGCGGAGGCGGGACACACCGCGGCCACCGGCCCCTCCACCGTCGCGGCGACCGCGTCCGCCTTGCCCTCCCCGGTGGCCAGCAGCACCAGGTGCCGTGCCTCCAGGATCGTCCCGATGCCCTGGGTGATGACGTGGTGCGGGACCTGGTCGATGTCGCCCTCGAAGAAGCGCGCGTTGTCGATCCGGGTCTGCTCGGTCAGCGTCTTGATCCGGGTGCGCGAGGCGAGGGAGGAGCAGGGCTCGTTGAACCCGATGTGCCCGTCGGTGCCGATCCCGAGCAGCTGCAGATCCACCCCGCCGGCCTCGGCGAGCGCCCTGTCGTAGGCCGCGCAGGCCGCCTGGACGTCCTCCGCCTCGCCGTCGGGTCCCATGAACGCGTCCATCGACAGCCCCAGCGGCTCCAGCACCTCACGCCGCAGCACGGAACGGTACGACTCCGGGTGCGAGGAGGGCAGCCCCACGTACTCGTCGAGCTGGGCGATCCGCGCCCGCGATGCGTCCACGGCCCCGGAGCGCACCTTGGCCGCGAGGGCCTGGTAGATGGGCAGCGGCGTCGAGCCGGTGGCCACACCGAGCAGGGCATCGGGCTTGCGCCGGAGCAGCTGGGCCATGGCCTCGGCAATCAGCTCGCCGCCGGCCGGTGCGTCCGGAACGATGACAACTTCCACGCTGGGCCTGCCGATCTGAAGAGGGGACTCGAAGGCACCCGGGAGGGGCCATGTGGTTTAGACCAATCTGGAGACCAATCTAACAGAGCGGCGGTACCCGTTCCCAGGTGTCGTGGGCCGTTCGACGGAGGGGTGACGGCGGGATGAACCCGAGGGGGAGGCATGGTCCCGCCCGGCCCGCCATCTCGCTCCTGCCGCGCACCGACGCCCGGCCGGATCGCATCCCGCGAGGCGGCCGAGCGGCCGCCCGCCGGCTCAGGTCAGTGACCCTCCCGTCGCGTCGACCCAGCTGCCCGTGATCCACCGGCCGCCGTCCGAGGCGAGGAACGCCACCACGTCCGCGACATCCGCCGGCGCGCCCACCCGGCCGAGCGCCGATATGGCCGCGGCCTGGGCCCGGCCCTCCTCCGTGCCGAGGAGCCCGGCCGTGTTGTCGGTGGCGATGATGCCGGGAGCCACCGAATTCACCGTGATGCCCCGTGGGCCGAGCACCTTGGACAGGTCCCGGGTGAACACGTCCAGGGCGCCCTTCGTCATCGCGTAGGCCATCTTGTCCGGCATCACCGCGGTGCGGGCGAGCCCCGAAGAGATGTTGACGACCCGCCCTCCGTCGCGCAGCCGGGTGAGACCGTGCTGGACGATGAAGTGGGGCGCCTTCACGTTCACCGCGAAGACCCGGTCGAACTCGGCCTCGTCGATCTCCTCGAGGGCCGGCGCCGTGCCGATCCCGGCGTTGTTCACGATGATGTCCACGCCGTCCGCGTGCCGGTCGAACTCGGCCCACAGCGCCTCGGCGTCCCCGGGCCGTCCCAGCTCCACGCCGAGCGGGAAGGCCGCGCCGCCGGCCGCCTCGATCGCCGCGACCGTCTCCTTCGCCGCCGCCTCGTTCGTGCCGTAGTGCACCGCGACCCGCGCGCCGTCTCGCCCCAGCCGCTCGGCGATACCGCGCCCGATCCCCCTGCTCGCCCCCGTGACGAGTGCCGTCCTGCCGCTCAGCGCGCCCATGCCGACGCCCCCTCCGCAATTTGCTAGTGGTCGATACAGAAATGACCGTAGAGCACGCCTCTGTCATTTGTCTAGCGTCCGCTATAAAATCCACACCATGGTGAGCGCGCAGGACAACGAGGCGCGGAGCGCCCCGGCCGCCGGGCAGCGCGGCCGCGGCCGGCCCCGCTCCTTCGACCGGGAGACCGCCCTGGAGAAGGCGATCATGGCCTTCTGGGAGCACGGGTACGAGGCCACGTCCGTCTCCGACCTCACCCGCGCCATGGGGATCGGCGCCCCCAGCCTCTACTCCGCCTTCGGTGACAAGCGCGCCCTGTTCGACGAGGTCGTGCAGGTGTACGGCGTGCGGTACGGGTCGTTCGCCGTGCGCGCCCTCGCCGAGGAGCCCACCGCCCGGGCCGCCGTCGAGCGCACGCTGCGCGAGGCCGCCGCCGAGTACACCGCCCCCGGCCGCCCGCACGGCTGCCTCGTCGTCCACGCGGCGACCAACTGCACCACGCCCGAGGTGGAGCAGTCCCTGAGGGAGCGGCGCAACGCCAACATCGCGGCGTTCGAAAGCCGGATAAGAGCCGACATCGCCTCAGGGGTGCTGCCGCCCGGCACCGACGCGGCGGCGCTCGCCCGGCACGTGGGGGCCATGATCCAGGGCATGTCCCAGCAGGCGCGCGACGGCGCGAGCCGGGCGGAACTGGAAGCGCTCGCGGAAATTGCCATGTCCGTTTGGCCCCGCGGATGACCGGAGCGGGTTAGGCTTCCCAAGGCCGGGAAACGGCTGTCGGCCCCGCGCCGCACTGGTCTTCAGACAACAAACAGCTTCCGACGCATGGACACGCCGAGTGGTCTAGTCCACAATCGTTGCAGGCCACCGTCATGGGAACTCACCGTGCGGTAGTCCCGCGACGGCGGGACCATGCGGGGGAACAAGCATCCGTCTTCCCCGCACAGGAAGACGGACCGAGGAACCGGAGCTCTCTGCCCTGACTGCCCCGGCTCCTCATCCTTCGGCCGACCGGGACCGCACACCCCACGGCCGATATTGCTCCGGGCTGCGGTGCCGGGAGGGTTGAGGGTCCCTCCCAGGCGCCGCGGCCCGCGGGTGTCTCAGGGCCCCCGAAGCCGTGCGCCGGCGCCCGAGGCCGTACATTTCAGTGCCGTACGGGCCCCCGGGTACGCTCGCACCCGTGCCCTCCATGAACGAACTGGTCCGCCAGCACACCGCCCTCGACGACTCCGACCTCGAGTGGCTGCACCTGCTGGTCTCGGAGTGGCAGCTGCTCTCCGACCTCTCCTTCGCCGACCTGGTCCTCTGGGTCCCCACCCGCGACGGCACCCGCTATGTCTCCGTCGCGCAGATGCGGCCCAACACGGGCCCGACCTCCTACCAGGACGACATGGTCGGCCACCTGGTCCCGCGCGGCCGCCGCCCGATGCTGGACGTGGCGCTCGACGAGGGCCGGATCGTGCGCGAGGGCGACCCGGAGTGGCGCGAGGAGGTCCCCGTCCGGGTCGAGTCCATCCCCGTACGGCGGGAAGGACGCGTCCTCGGCGTCATCGCCCGCAACACCAACCTGCTCACCGTGCGCACCCCGAGCCGGCTGGAGCTGACCTACCTCCAGTCCGCCTCGGACCTCGCCCAGATGATCGCGGCCGGCGCCTTCCCCTTCGCCAACCAGCAGGTCGACATGGACGCCTCGCCCCGCGTGGGCGACGGCCTGATCCGGCTCGACGCGGACGGCATCGTCCAGTACGCCTCGCCGAACGCCCTCTCCGCCTACCACCGTATGGGTCTCGCCGCCGACCTGGTCGGCCACCACCTCGGCCGGACCACCGCCGAACTGGCCCCCACCCGCGGACCGGTGGACGAGGCGCTGGCCAAGGTCGCCAGCGGATGGGCGCCCCGCGAGTTCGAGATCGAGGCCAAGGACGGGGTGATCCAGTTCCGGGCGATCCCGCTCAAGCCCAAGGGCACCCGCATCGGCTCCCTGGTGCTGCTCCGGGACGTCACCGAACTGCGCCGACGCGAACGCGAGTTGATCACCAAGGATGCCACCATCCGGGAGATCCACCACCGGGTGAAGAACAACCTCCAGACGGTGGCCGCCCTGCTGCGCCTCCAGGCCCGGCGCATCGAGTCGGAACGGGGCCGCGCGGCGCTCGAAGAGGCCGTACGGCGCGTGGGCTCGATCGCGATCGTGCACGAGACGCTGTCCCAGAACCTCGACGAGCGGGTGGAGTTCGACGAGATCGCCGACCGCGTGCTGGCCATGGTCGCCGAGATCTCGCCGGGCAAGGTCACCGGCCGGCGCACCGGCCGCTTCGGCATCCTGGACGCCGAGGTCGCCACCCCGCTGTCCATGGTGCTGACCGAAGTGCTGCAGAACGCCCTGGAACACGGATTCCGGGAGGGTGACACCGGAACGGTGGAGGTCTCGGCGGTCCGCGGCGGCACCTCGAAGGAGGGCCGCCTCCTGGTCACCGTCCAGGACGACGGCGTCGGCCTGCCCCCCGGCTTCGACCCGCGCACCTCCGGCAATCTGGGCCTGCAGATCGTGCGGACGCTGGTCGAGGGGGAGTTGGGCGGCACCTTCGACATGGTCCCGGCCCCGGAGCGCGGCACGCAGGTGCTCCTGGACCTGCCGGTACGGGCGCAGAAGTAGGACGGACGGGACGGACGGCGAGCAGGACGCGGCAGCGGGACGGCGGACGGGGGAGCCGGCGGGCGCGCGGCCGGAGGAGAGGCCGGGGAGCGGGCGGGAAAGCAAAGAGCCCCGGACCGTGGTGGGTCCGAGGCCAGTGCTCGCTGCTGCTCTGCTCGTGTGCTAAGCGCATCGGGGTACTGCGCGCTGCGTGCTCGGGGGCGGGAGTTGCGTACTCGCTGTACGCGCCGCCAAGCTCAGGCTGTCAGCGGGGTGGGTGTGTCAGGCGGAGGCCTGACGGGCCCGGTTGCGGGCGGCGCGGCGCTTCATCGCGCGGCGCTCGTCCTCGCTGAGACCACCCCAGACGCCGGAGTCCTGGCCGGACTCGAGCGCCCACTGCAGACACTGCTCGATCACCGGGCAGCGACGGCAGACGGCCTTGGCTTCCTCGATCTGCAGCAGCGCAGGACCGGTGTTGCCGATGGGGAAGAAGAGCTCGGGGTCTTCCTCGCGGCAAACGGCGTTGTGACGCCAGTCCATGGCTGCTACCTCTCCTTGGTATTACGTGCAGATTGCTTGTGAATGTGAACGCTTTCACGAATCCCTCAACAAGTGAAGGGCCGACTGCCAGGTTCACTGGCGTGGTCCTTGGTTTGAGGAGGGGTTCCGGTGATCTGTGGGGCCGTTCCTGCGGGCCGTCCCGATCGCCACGTAGAGACTCGCAAACCTCAGCGGCGGATACAACCCCTTCCGGAAAGTTTTTTTTGATTCCTCGGTGTCGACTAGGTCACAGCCGTACTTCCATGGGGTGGATCCTGGCCTAAACGTTCGAGTGAAAGGACTTTGGCCCGTTCTGCTCACACAATCACACGCAGTGCACGGCGTACGCCTGTGAACGTCACGCTCGTACGCAGCCCCAGGTGGTCACCGTCCATCTGGAGGGGCAGGGGCACCTTCGAATGCAAGGTGAACTCGGTCAGATCGTGCAGGGACACGGCGTGCCTGCCCCGGGGTCCGCGCTCGGGGGACGAAGTGAGCAACTGGGTGCCATACCGGGCAACCGAGGCCGTCGACAGTCGGCTGAGACCGAACACGTCGAGACCCGTGTCGAACGAAGCCTTAGGCGACGCATACATGGGGCGATTGCCGAGGAACGTCCACGGGGCGGTGTTCGAGACTATGGACAGCACCAGATCCGACGCCAGCTCTTCGCCGTCCCGCTCCAGGGAGATCGTGCCGTGCCGGCGGTGCGGCTCACCGAGCAGCTGGCGCACCACCTGGCGGACGTAGAGGGCGTGCGTCGACTTCTTGCCGCGCTCGCGCTGCTGCTCGACCCGGCCCACCACGCCCGCGTCGAAGCCCAGGCCCGCGTTGAAGGTGAACCAGCGCGACGGGACGGACTCGTCCTCGGAGCCCGGGGTCCCGGAGGTCAGTCCCAGCCCGACCGTGCGCTCCCGGCCCTCGCGCAGCGCGTCCAGCAGGGCGCCGGTCGCCTCCACCGCGTCGTTCGGCAGCCCCAGCGCACGGGCGAAGACATTGGTGGAGCCGCCGGGCACCACGGCGAGGCGGGGCAGCCGGCCGGGGTCCGGGCCGTCGTGCAGCAGGCCGTTGACGACCTCGTTGACCGTGCCGTCGCCGCCGAGGGCCACGACCAGTTCGATGTCCTGGCTCTGCGCCGCATGCCGACCGAGGTCGCGTGCGTGGCCGCGGTACTCCGTGGTGACCGCGTCGAGCTTCATCTCGCTCGCGAGCGCGTGGATCAGGACATCGCGCGTACGTGCGCTTGTGGTGGTTGCCGCCGGATTGACCACGAGAAGTGCACGCATGGATGGCAGCGTACCTACTGGGGGGTACTTGGCCCAGACCGGAGTGGGGATCACGTGAGGGTTCCCGGCGTGAACCTCGACACGAGGGCGCGAGGCGGGTAAAGGGCGCCTCGCCGGCCCACGCGCGCCGGGGACCGGCTCCCGCTCCGTGCCGCGCGGCCCGTCATGCCGGTGCACCGCACCTCGCCCGCGCGGACCCCGTCCCGGCCGCTACCCTGCAAGGGTGAGCTCTGCCCAGAACCCCAGCCCCGAGACCGCCGACCTGACGGGCCCGCGTCCCGTCCGGCTGACCGCCGCGGCGGCCCTGGCCGGGCTGGAGGGCCTGGCGCTGGTGGCCGGCGGCGTCTGGATGCTCGTCCTCGGGCTGACCGGGGAGCCGGACGACCGCCGGCAGGCCGTCACCGGAGGCGTGACCCTGATCGTGCTCGCGCTGCTGCCGCTGCTCGCGGCGCGGGGGCTGCTGGCCCGCCGCAGCTGGAGCCGCGGACCCGCGATCATCACCCAGATCATGGCGCTGCCCGTGGCCTACAACCTGCTCCAGGCCGACAGCATGTCGATCCCCGCGGGCATCGCCCTGGCCGTCGTCGCCGTCGCCACGCTCGTGCTGCTGATCAACGCGGAGACGACCCGGGCCCTCGGCATCCGCGGGCCCGGCAACGCCGAGAAGTGAGCCGGGAAGCAACCGGCCCTTTCGGTCACTCCTCCACCAGCAGCTTCTCCCGCAGCTGCGCCAGCGTGCGCGCCAGCAGCCGGGAGACGTGCATCTGCGAGATGCCGACCTCCTGCGCGATCTGCGACTGGGTCATGTTGCCGAAGAACCGCAGCAGCAGGATCCGCTTCTCGCGCGGGGGCAGGTCCTCCAGGAGTGGCTTCAGCGATTCCCGGTACTCGACGCCCTCCAGCGCCTCGTCCTCCGCGCCCAGGGTGTCCGCGACCGCCGGTGACTCGTCGTCGGTGTCGGGGACGTCCAGGGACAGCGTGGAGTACGCGTTGGCGGACTCCAGGCCCTCCAGGACCTCCTCCTCCGAGATCGCCAGCTTCTCGGCCAGCTCGTGCACCGTGGGGGAGCGGCCGTGCAGCTGCGACAGCTCGGCCGTCGCCGTGGTCAGGGAGAGACGCAGCTCCTGCAGCCGGCGCGGCACCCGCACCGCCCAGCCCTTGTCGCGGAAGTGCCGCTTGATCTCGCCGACGACCGTCGGGGTCGCGTAGGTGGAGAACTCCACGCCGCGGTCCGGGTCGAAGCGGTCGACCGACTTGATCAGGCCGATGGTGGCGACCTGGGTCAGGTCGTCCAGCGGCTCGCCCCGGTTGCGGAACCGGCGCGCGAGGTGCTCCACCAGCGGCAGATGCATCCGGACCAGCCGGTTGCGCAGCTCCGCGTACTCCGGGCTGCCCTGCGGCAGCGAGCGCAGCTCGACGAACAGGGCGCGCGCCCCGCTGCGGTCCTGAGGGCCGTGGTGCGCGGGAGGCGCGCCCCGCGCGGCCACCGCGTCGTCCTCGGAATTTCGCTCGTGCTCGCTCATCGTCCCGCCCGTCGCCCTTCCCCGAGCCCGTCCCTCGGCCCGGACAGGGAAGCCCCCGCTTCGCCGCTCCAGAGGCGCGCCCTGCACGGCACTGTCCTGATCCCGCTGCCCGTCGCCGGGGAAGTCCGCCCGAGGGGAGTCCTCCTCCGGGTGCGGCCGGGCCTGCTCGGGGATGCCGTCGATGCCGTCCGCCATGCGCCGGGAACCGCCGGGGCCGCCCCGGGCACCCGCCGGACCGTCCGGTCCGGCGGGCCGGACCGCGCCCTCGGCCGGCAGCTCCCGTGTGCCGCGCTCTTCGTCCCGCACCGGACCGTCCCCGTTCCTCACGCCGGCCCGGGTCCCGCGCCGCGCTGTTTGTAGAGGCTGATCGAAACGGTCTTGTCGTCGTCCACGGCGGAGGAGACCTTGCCCGCCAGTGCGGACAGCACGGTCCAGGCGAAGGTGTCGCGCGAAGGGGCGTGACCGTCCGTGGTGGGCGCGGAGACGGTGACCTCCAGCGAGTCGTCGACGAGCCGGAAGACACAGCTGAGCACCGAGCCGGGCACGGCCTGCTGGAGCAGGATCGCGCACGCCTCGTCCACCGCGATGCGCAGGTCCTCGATCTCGTCCAGGGTGAAGTCCAAACGGGCCGCGAGACCGGCCGTGGCCGTCCGCAGCACCGACAGGTAGGCACCCGCAGCCGGCAGCCGGACTTCGACGAAGTCCTGGGTCGCGGGCTCGCCTGCGATCTGGGACACCCTCACCTCCAAGGTGGTACAAGCTCAACGGGGCCGAGGGTCGCCCCCCGGGGGTAACGCGATGTGTGGTGCAGCGGTGACGCTACCGCGCTCTCGATTTTCCTGTTCCTCGGGACCCCAACCCCCTGCTGTCACTCATAGTAAACACCCGAACACGCACAGTGGCTAGGGGGAGGGCGGACCCAATTCGGAACAGTGGGCGCCGGGTTGACGTACCCCGGCGTCAGACGCTCGAACCGTCCTGATCCGGGCCCGTGGAGCCCCGGGTCGCGAGCGGGTCACACCAGCACGTGGTCGACGAAGCACCAACGCCAATTCTCACCCGGTTCGAACGTCCGCATCACCGGGTGGCCCGACTTTTCATGGTGCTCCGTCGCGTGCCGCCCCGGCGAGGAGTCGCAGCAGCCGACGTGACCGCAGGTGAGGCAGAGCCGCAGCTGCACCGGGTGCGTACCGGCCGCCAGGCACTCCGGACAGGTCTCGCTCAGCGCGGCAGGTTCGGGGTGCGGCAGCGCGTCGGCATGCGTGCACTGTTTCATGATTGCCAGATTACGACGGGTGCGCGCGTGACCGCGCGGAAAACGAAGGCGGACGAGAGCCATGGACGTGATGCCCCTGCTGTTGCTGGTGGCCGGGAGCGCCGTGATCGCCGCGGCCGGCCGCCGCACACCGGTGCCGGCACCGCTGCTGCTGGTCGCGGCAGGACTGGCGGTGTCGTCCGTACCGGGCGTCCCCGAGTTCGCCCTCGACCCGCACGTCGTCCTGCCCCTGCTGCTCCCCCCGCTGCTGCACACCGCGGCCACCGACAGCTCGTACCTCGATCTGCGCGCCCAACTGCGGCCCGTGGCCCTGCTCTCGGTGGGCTACGTCCTCTTCGCCACCGTGGCCGTCGGCTGGGCCGCCCACCTGATCGTGCCCGGGCTGCCGCTGACCGCCGCGCTGGTGCTGGGCGCCGTCGTGGCACCGCCGGACGCGGTCGCCGCCACGGCGATCGCCCGCCGCGTGGGACTGCCCTCCCGGATCACCACCATCCTCCAGGGCGAGTCCCTGGTGAACGACGCGACCGCGATCACCGCCTACCGGGTGGCCCTCGCCGCGGCCGTCGGCGAGGGCGCCACCTGGCCCGAGGGCGTCGGCGACTTCCTCCTCGCCGCGGTCGGCGGCATCGGCATCGGACTGCTGCTGATGGTGCCGATCCACTGGCTGCGCACCCACCTCAAGGAGGCGCTGCTGCAGAACACGCTCTCGCTGCTGATCCCGTTCGTGGCGTACGCCGCCGCCGAGGAGGTGCACGCCTCCGGAGTGCTCGCCGTGGTGGTCGTCGCCCTCTACCTCGGTCACCGCGCGTGGGAGGTCGACTTCGCGACCCGGCTCCAGGAGGAGGCGGTGTGGAAGATGGTCGCCTTCGTCCTGGAGTCGTCGGTGTTCGCGCTCATCGGGCTCCAGCTGCCGGTGGTGCTGCGGGGCCTCGGGGACTACGAGGGCGCCGACGCCGCCTGGTACGCGCTCGCCGTCTTCCTCGTGGTGGTCGCCGCGCGGTTCCTCTGGGTCTACCCGGCGACCTTCCTGCCCCGGGCGCTGTCCGCGCGGATCCGCAAACGAGAGGACAACCCCACCTGGAAGGGGGCGTTCGTCATCTCCTGGGCCGGGATGCGCGGCGTGGTCTCCCTGGCCATCGCCTTCTCCATCCCGGTGACGGTGGACGGCGAGCACTTCCCCGGCCGCAATCTCATCCTCTTCCTGACCTTCACCACCGTCATCGGCACCCTCGTCGTCCAGGGCCTCACCCTGCCGCCGCTCATCCGCCTGCTGCGCCTGCCCGGCCGCGACCCGCAGGCCGAGACCCTGGCCGAGGCGAACGCCCAGGCCCAGGCCTCCCGAGCGGCCGAACAGCGCCTCGACGAGCTCCTCGCCGACGAGCGCAACGCCCTCCCGCAACCGCTCGCCGACCGGCTGCGGACCGTCCTGGAACGCCGCCGCAACGCGGTGTGGGAACGCCTCGGCCAGCCCAATCCGATCACCGGGGAGACCGCCGACGACACCTACCGCCGGCTCGCGCGGGAGATGATCGGCGCCGAACGCGAGGTGTTCGTCAAGCTCCGCGACCTGCGCTACATCGACGACGAGATGCTGCGGACCCTGCTGCGCCGGCTGGACCTGGAGGAGGCGGCGGCGTACCGGGAGGCCACCTGATGGGCACCGGCCCGTGCGCTCACCGGGACGAGGGGGGATCATTGACCCCGGTACGCGGGAACTGCGCAGCCGCGGCGATCGTGGAACACCTGGGAAGCGCGGAGACGCGGGACACGAGCGGGACTTGGCGACTCGGAGGGGTGCGGTGAGCGGCACCACACAGCGGTACTTCATCAGTTACGCGGGCGTGGACCGCTCCTGGGCCGAGTGGGTGGGGTACCACCTGGAGCAGGCCGGCCACCAGGTCACGCTCGACGTGTGGGACTGGCGCACCGGCGACGACTTCGTGCAGCGGATGGACGAGGGGCTGGTGCAGGCGGACGCCGTCGTGGCGCTGTTCTCCAAGTCCTACTTCGAGCCCGGCCGGTGGACCGGCGAGGAGCGGTCCGCCGTGCTCGCCCGCCGTGACCGTGTCATCCCGCTCGCCATCGAACCCCTCACCAACCACGACATCCCCCCGCTGCTCGCCAGCCGGGTCCGCAAGGACCTCCACGGGCTGGACGAGAAGGACGCCGTCGCGGCCCTGCTGGCGGCGGTCCAGGGAGGCGTGCGGCCCAGCAGCCCGCCACCGTTCCCGGGCGCGCCCGCCGCGCCGCGCGGGCCGGGCAGCCCGCCGCCGTACCCGGGAACCGTGACGGCCGCGCCGGCGGCGGCCGCCCCGGCGAAGCCGGACCAGCCGAAGACCGGGACGGCCTGAGCCGGCCGGGGCCCGGGACCGGGGTCCGCCTGTTCGGGCCGGGACCGGGACCGCCGGAACCAGCCGGAGACCGGGCGTGCCGCGGCACGGCCGTCGCCGCCGGCCTCACCGTGACCGGCCCGGGCCGCGCTCACGGCTGGGGCGCACCGGTGATCACGGCGGCCACCACGGTCCCCGGCGCGTACGCGCCCTCGTCCGCGAGGGCGACGAGGGCGTACAGCATCTTGGCGACATAGAGACGCTCCACGCCCTGGCCGTGCCGTCTCTCGAAGTCGTCGGCGAACCGGTGGAGTTCGGGTGTGGTCCGGGCGTACCCCCCGAAGTGGAACCGCTCGTCGAGCCGCCAGTCGCCCCGCGGCCCGCCGAACGCGCTGTGCTGCAACGCCCGTATCTCGTCGCCGAGGAAGCCTCCCTTCAGCACGGGTATGCCCAGCGCCCGCTGTCCCGGTGCCAGGCCCGCCGCCAGTCCGGCCAGCGTGCCCCCGGTACCGCAGGCGACCGCCACCACGTCGGCCCGCCCGCGCAGTTCCTCGCCCAGGGCCCGGCAGCCGCGGACCGCGAGGGCGTTGCTGCCGCCCTCGGGGACGACACGGGCATCCTCGGCGCCGGCCGCGCGCAGCACGCGCGCGAGAGTGGCCGGATCCGACTTGTGGCGATACGTCGATCTGTCGACGAAGTGCAGCCGCATGCCGTCGGCCGCGCACCGGGCGAGGGTGGGGTTGAGGGGGCGTCCGGCCAGTTCGTCGCCGCGGACCACGCCGATCGTGGGGATGCCGAGCAGGCGGCCCGCGGCGGCGGTGGCGCGCAGATGGTTGGAGTACGCGCCGCCGAAGGTCACGATCGGCCGGCCGTCCGCCGCCGCGAGATTGGGCGCGAGCTTGCGCCACTTGTTGCCGATCAGGTCGGGGTGGATGAGGTCGTCCCGCTTGAGCAGCAGCCGCACGCCGTGCCGGGCGAACCGCTCGTCCCGTATCTCCTGCAGGGGGGAGGGGAGCCGCGGGCGCAGGGCGGCTAGGGCGTCGTCGCTGGTCACCGCACCATTGTCACCCGATCCGCGGCCCACGTCCCGGCGGTCTCACTTCAGCCGGGCGCGGATCCGCTCGCGCATCGACTCCATGGTGAAACCGCGCGGATCGACCTTCCCGGGCTGCCACTCCTTGTGCCCGATGACCGACCGCTCCGTCCACCCGTGGTGGCGGCAGACCGCGGCGGCGGCCCGCTCCGCGGCCTCCAGCTGGGCGCTGGGCCAGGGATCCTCGCCGTCGCCGAGGTTCTCGCACTCGAAGCCGTAGAAGTGGCGGTTGCCGTCGGTGTTCGCCTCGTTCTCGGGCGGCAGCGCCTTCTCCGCGATCACCGCCCGCAGGACCTCGTCGTCTCCCAGCCCGGCGTGGTTGGCCCGGCCGTGGCCGACGAGGTGGACGGTGCCGTCCTTGGTGATGACGCCGTGGCACAGCGGCCCCGGCAGGCCCGCGTGGCCCCGCCGGCACAGCTCGACGGTGTACTCGCTGCCCCGGGTGACCGTGTGGTGCAGCATCACGCCGTGGACGGGCCCCCACGGTCCCTTGTGATTGCGGTTGTGGTGCCGCCAGTCGCCGACTTCGACGACCGTGACGCCTTCCGCCCGCAGCACGTCGAGGAACCGGTCCGCGGACATGGGTGAGGCCATGGTGCGCCCCCTTCGCTGGTGCGGGGCGGCCGCCCTCCGCGACCGCCCGTACCGCTGCTTCTACCGAAGCGCGGGGACGCGGAACCATCCGTTCGCACAGCGTGCGAGCCGATCCGGACAGAGCGCTTCCGGATGTGCGCCCGGGCGGACCCGGTGGGGATCCCTATGTGTGCCCCGGGCCGCGGTGATCCATTCCCCCTCTTTCGTGTAATAGCACGAGCACGTTGAGTGATGGAAGGCTTGGTCGCGAGATCGTGAGATCGGTGCCCGGCGCAGATCGCTGCCAGGCATGACCGGGAGGGCAATTTTCTATGTCGGTAGGCGAAGAGGTCCGCACGGAGCAGAACAGGCCGCAGCAGAGCCTCGGCACGGCTGCCGCGCGGAACCTGGCCACCACCACCAAGTCCGTTCCGCAGATGCAGGAGATCAGCTCCCGCTGGCTGCTGCGCAACCTGCCCTGGGTGGACGTGCAAGGCGGTACGTACCGGGTGAACCGACGGCTGACCTTCGCGGTGGGCGACGGACGCATCACCTTCGTGAAGACCGGTGACCGCGTCGAGGTCATCCCCGCGGAGCTCGGCGAACTGCCCGCGCTGCGGTCGTACGAGGACGAGGAGGTGCTGACCGAGCTGGCCCGGCGCTGCGAGCAGCGGGAGTTCGCCGCGGGCGAGGTGATCGCCTCCTTCGGCAGCCCCACCGACGCGGTCTACCTCCTCGCGCACGGCCGCGTGGAGAAGGTCGGTACGGGCCCCTACGGCGAGGACGAGAGCCTGGGCGTCCAGGCCGACGGCTCCTACCTGGGCGACCAGGCCCTGCTCGGCGGGGACGGCATCTGGGAGTACACGGCCCGCGCGGTCACCCCGTGCACCGTCCTCGTGCTGTCCCGGCAGCACTTCCAGCAGGTCGCCGAGCGCTCCGAGTCCCTCAGCGGCCACCTCGAGCAGCTGCGCTCGCTGCCCCAGCAGCGCACCAACAAGTACGGCGAGAAGGCGATCGACCTGGAGGCCGGCCACACCGGTGAGCCGGACATCCCGCACACCTTCGTCGACTACGAGAGCCGGCCCCGCGAGTACGAACTGAGCATCGCCCAGACCGTGCTGCGCATCCACACGCGCGTGGCGGACCTCTACAACCAGCCGATGAACCAGACCGAGCAGCAGCTCCGGCTCACCGTGGAGGCGCTGAAGGAACGCCAGGAGCACGAGCTGGTCAACAACCGTGAGTTCGGCCTGCTCCACAACTGCGAGTACGACCAGCGGATCCAGCCGCACGACGGGGTGCCCGGCCCCGACGACATGGACGAGCTGCTCAGCCGGCGGCGCGGCACCAAGATGTTCCTCGCGCACCCGCGGGCCATCGCCGCGTTCGGCCGCGAGCTGAACAAGCGGGGCCTGGTGCCCGAGACGATCGACATCGCCGGCAACCGCATCCCCACCTGGCGGGGCGTGCCGATCTACCCGTGCAACAAGATCCCGGTCACCGAGGCGCGCACCACCTCGATCATCGCGATGCGTCTCGGTGAGGCCGACCAGGGAGTCATCGGTCTGAGGCAGTCCGGCATCCCGGACGAGATCGAGCCCTCCCTGTCGGTGCGGTTCATGGGCATCAACGAGCAGGCGATCATCAAGTACCTGGTGACGGCGTACTACTCGGCGGCCGTGCTCGTCCCGGACGCCCTCGGTGTCCTGGAGAACGTCGAGATCGGCCGCTGGGGGTGACCTTCCTGGCCACGCGTCCGTGTCCCCGCGTCCCCGGGCGGGTAGATCTTCCGGGTACACGCCTGTCCGGAACGGACTCGCCACCGTCCGCGCGGCCCGTGAGGGGGAACCTGTGACCGAGTCCATGACGCAGGCCGAGCCGCGCCGCGCCGGGACGCGCGGCGCCGTCACCGGTTCACGCCCTGCGGCTTCGCACCGAGGCGCCGACACGCGTGAAAGGCGGACTCCCATCGCGACGGACCCGGACCCGGACCGGTGCCCCGACCCCGATGCGGGCACGGACCCGGACGCACGCACGGGCGCCGGCGAGGGCACGGACCCGGACAGCCGACCGGGAGGGTCCACCGGAGACGAGGCCGCGGTGATCCTCGACCGCGCCCGCGCGTCGGTCGGCCCCCAGCTGCGCTCGGCCGTGGACTCCTTGCCGGGTGCGATGCGCCGGATCGCGCGCTACCACTTCGGCTGGGAACACGTCGACGGCACCCCGGCAACCGGCAACCCGGGCAAGGCGATACGGCCCGCCCTCGTCCTCACCGCGGCCGCCGCACTCGGGGGCCCGGGCGCCCGGGCGGCGGCCGTGCGGGCCGCCGCGGCGGTGGAGCTGGTGCACAACTTCACGCTGCTGCACGACGACGTGATGGACCGGGACACCACCCGCCGGCACCGCCCCACCGCGTGGACGGTGTTCGGCGACGCCGCCGCGATCCTCGCCGGTGACGCCCTCCAAGCCCTCGCCCTGCGACTGCTCGCCGAGGACCCGCACCCGGCGTCGGCGCCCGCGGCGGCCCGGCTCGCGGCCTGTGTGGTCGAGCTCTGCGAGGGCCAGCACGTGGACACCGCGCTGGAGCGGCGCGCTCCCGCCGAGGTCGCCCTCGACGAAGTGCTGGCCATGGCCGAGGCCAAGACCGGGGCGCTGCTGGGCTGCGCGTGCGCGCTGGGCGGGCTCTACGCGGGGGCGTCCGCCGAGGACGTCGAGGCGCTGGACGCGTTCGGCCGGGAGGCCGGGCTCGCGTTCCAGCTGATCGACGACGTGATCGGCATCTGGGGCGACCCCGGCCGCACCGGGAAACCGGCCGGCGCGGATCTCGCGGCCCGCAAGAAGTCCCTGCCGGTGGTCGCCGCGCTGGCCTCCGGCACCCCGGCGGCCGCGGAACTGGCCGAGCTGTACCGAGAGCCGTACGACGGCGGCGACCTGGAGCCCACCGTCGTCGCGGTGGAACGGGCGGGCGGCCGGGACTGGGCCCAGGGCCAGGCGGCCGATCACATGGCCCGGGCGGTGCAGGAACTGGCCCGCGCCGTCCCGGACCCGGAGGCGGCGGGCGGCCTCCTCGCCCTCGCGGAGTTCGTCACCCGCAGAACCGCCTAGGCACGCCCCCAGACCCCGGAGCACCCGGCACCGTGCGGCTCCTGACCCCGGACGGTGACCGGGGGCTCCGGCCCATGGGTCCCGCACTTCCCCACGGTGTGCGGGACCCGCCCCGCCCCCCGCCGCGACCGGCACTGCGCCCGCGACCGGCTAGGCTCAACGGCCGTAACGGCTCGGCACGTCGAGGCTAAGGGGCGGGAATGGGTGTGGCGATCCGGACGGCGGGGGAGAGCGACCGGGAGCTGGTCGTCCGGCTGCTGGACGAGTCGTTCCGGGAGGACCCGGTCAGCCGCTGGGTCTTCCCGGGCGGCGCGTACCTCGCCCGCACCCATCACAAGCTCATGGCCGCCTTCACCGACATCGTGCTCGCCGCCGGATGGGTGGACGTCACCGAGGACGGCTCGGCCTGCGCGCTCTGGCTCCCGGTGGCCGCGGCCGACCCGGCCGGCGCGGGGCCCGACGATGACGGGCCCGCCCAGGTCAGAGCGGCCGTCGACCCGGCGAACGAGCGCGTGGAACTGATCGGCCGGCTCACCGCGGGGATCCATCCCGCCGACCGCGCCCATGACTACCTGTGGATGATCGGTGTGGCGCCGCAGCGCCAAGGCGAGGGCCTCGGCACGGCGCTCATGACACAGGTCCTCGACCGCTGCGACCGTGAGGGACGGCCGGCCTACCTGGAGGCGAGCAACACCGGCAGCCGCCGGCTGTACGAGCGGCTCGGCTTCACCGTGATGACCGACCGGGTGCTGACCCTGCCCGACGGTCCCACGATGTGGCCCATGTGGCGCGAGCCGCGCGGCTGATCCGGCGTCACCCCTCCGGCACCACCGCCGTCACGATCCTGGCGATCAGGCCGTCCGGGACGGGCGTCCCCGCCAGTACGCCGTCCAGCACGCCCGGGAGCGTGGTCAGTTCGACCATCAGCCCGAGCATGGCCAGGTAGAGCACCACGACCGTCGTGTCGCCGCCCGGCAGTCCCGCCTCGCGGTGGAACGTCATGCCGGTCTCCAGCTGGGAGCGGACCGACGTGGTGTACGACGCGTGCAGTCCGGGGCGGCGGGTCGCTTCCAGGCGCAGTTCCAGGAGGGCCAGATAGCCGGTGCGGTCGCGGGTCACCCGGCCGATCAGGTCGTGCATCAGTGCGGTGACCAGGGCGCGGTCCTTCGGCGCGCGCATCAGCTCCTCCAGCACCCGGGGATCGGGCGCCAGCCGGGCGTGCACCCGGGCGTCGATCTGGGCCAGCAGATCGTCGCGCCCGGCGAAGTAGTTGGACGCGGTGCCCACCGGAACCCCGGCCTCCGTGTCCACGGCGCGGAACGTGAGGCCGCGCGCCCCCTCACGGGCGAGTACCTCGATACCGGCGTCCACGAGGGCGGCCCGGCGCTCCGGATTCCTGGCCATGCGGAACTTCCTCTCCCACTTGTCACCCGAGACGAAAAAGGCTTGCAACCACTACATGTGAAGTACTACAACTGGAGTGGTCACGGTGGCGCAGCCTACGAGAAGAGGCCCACTTGCGAAAGCTCACCTACTTCATCGCCTGTTCGATCGACGGGTTCATCGGGGACCCGGAGGGCGACGCGTCGTCGATGCTCCGCTTCGTCGACGAGGAGTTCGTCTCCTTCCTCAAGGAGGAGTATCCGGAGACCATGCCGACCCAGGGCCGCCTGGCGTTCGGCATGGACGACCTGCCGAACAAGCGGTTCGACACCATCATCCAGGGCCGCAGCAGCTACGACCTGGCCCTGAAGGAGGGCATCACCAGCCCCTACGCCCATCTGCGCGAGTACGTCGCCTCGCGCACCCTGACCGAGTCGCCCGACCCGAACGTCGAGATCGTCGCCGACGACCTGCTCGGCAAGGTCCGCGCGCTCAAGGCGGAGGACGGCCCGCTCGGCATCTACCTGTGCGGCGGCGCGCGGATCGCCGGCGAGCTGATGGACGAGGTCGACGAGATCGTCATCAAGACCTACCCCCTCGTCTACGGCTCGGGCATGCCGATGTTCCGCTCGGGCTTCGCAGTCACCGAGTTCGCCCTGGAGTCGGTGCGCGGTCTGAACAACGGCGTCGTGGTGAGGACGTACGGCAGGAAGCGGTGAGGGGCGGTCGTCCGGCGGCGGGCGCGCGGGCGTCGGCCGTCCTACCCTGAGGACATGGGCAGCGAACAGCACGCCTGTCCGGTCTGCGGGCAGCCCGTCGAGACGGTCGTCCGGCGGCACAAGACGCTGGGCGCCTGGGTGCCGACCTGGGTGGCGGGCTCGTGCCGCAACCCCCGGTGCGAGGTGTCCGCCCGAGGCGACGCCGGCACGGAGCGGCCCGGGCGCTCCGCCGCGCCGGCACCGTCCGCCCGGGAGGCGCGGCACACCGGTCCCGCCCGGGAACCGGACGCGGGCCCCGGTCGCGGCCCGGCGCGCGGCCCCTGGGCAGAGCACTGAACCCGTATCCGAACCGAGGAGCGCGCCCATGAAGTACCTGGTCGTCGTACAGGGCACCCAGGCGGACTACGAGGGCATGCGCGGCAAGGCCACTCCGCACGCCCCCGTGTGGTCCGAGGACGACGTGAAGGCGATGTACGCGTACATGGGGGCGATCAACGCCGAACTGGCCGAGACCGGTGAGCTGGTCGACGCCCAGGGCCTGGCCGAACCCGCCCGCATCCGGCTGGTCACGCGGGGCGCGCAGGGCCGCACGGTGGTCGTCGACGATCCGTACGACGTGGCGGAGGTGCTGCCGGCCGGCTACTGGGTGCTGGACTGCGCGAGCCTGGAGCGCGTCACGGAGATCGCCGAACGCGTCATCCACTGCCCCGCTCCGGACGGCGTCCCGGACCTGCCGGTGGTGATCCGGCCCATCATGGACGGCATCGACGACGTCCGGGCCACCCCGGAGCGCTAGACCGCGCCCGGCAGGCCGCCCGACTCCGGGTCGCGGCCCGTCAGGCAGTACGTGCCGCCCGCCGGGTCGCGCAGCACCGTCCAGTGGGCGCCCCGCGACACCGGTACCGCACCGAGCCGTTCGTGGTCCGCGCGGGTCGCCTCGACGTCCACGCAGGCGAGGTCGAGGTGCGCGGCGACCGGCCGCTCGTCACCGAGGCGCTGCAGCAGCACCCGCACCGGCAGTCCGCCCGGCGGCACCACCGCGTGAAACTCCGGCAGCGACCCGGGCCGGGACGTCCAGTCGGACAGCAGTGCGCTCCAGAAGGCGACCTCGGCGGCGTAGCGCGACGGCGGGACGTCGACGCAGACCTGGTCCAGACGGCTGCCGCGCACCACGGGCGGCCGCACCGACTCCCCGTCCCAGGGCACCGCGCAGAACGCCTGCCCGGCGGGTGACCGCAGCACGGCCCAGTCCTGGTGGTCGGCGACCGTCCGCGCGCCCAGCCGCAGCGCGCCGTCGACGAAGCGCCGGACGTCCTCCACGGCGAAGTCCAGGTGGGCCCCGCCGTTCCCGGAGTCCACCCCCTGGAGCTTCACGCAGGCGTCGGCCCCGCCGGCCGGCAGCAGCGTGGCGAACTCGCCGCGCTCACCGCGGGGCTCGGACAGCCGGGTGTCCGTCACGGCGGTCCAGAAATCGCGGGCCCGGCCGAGGAGGGGAGCGGGGCGGTCGATGAAGGCGTATGTCCAGCGGATGGTCATGCGCGTGATCGTAGAAGCAAGCAGCGCGCGGGCTCCGCGGATTTCCCGTGCGCCCCGAGGAGAGGACTCCCGATGGAACCCTGCCCCTTCTGCGCCGTCGTCGCCGACCCGAGCCGTGCCAGGGTCGTCCACGAGGACGCCCACACGGTCGCGTTCTTCCCGCTGACCCCGGCGACCTGGGGGCACACCCTGGTGGTGCCGCGGGCGCACTCGGCGGATCTGTGGGAGATGACCGCGGCGCAGGTGCGGCGGCTGACGGACGCCGTACTGAGGGTGGGCGGCACCCTGCGCTCGGTCCTCGCCCCGGAGGGCATGAACATCATCAACTCGGCCGGGCGGGCCGCCACCCAGACGGTCTTCCACACCCATGTCCACCTGGTGCCACGTCACTCCGGCGACCCGATGGGCGACTTCTGGCCACCGCGCGAGGCTCCTCGGGACGAGGCCGCCCTGGACGGGCTGGCGGAGCGGCTCAGGGCGGCCGGCCTCAGTTCAGCACGATGACGAGCGCCAGGTCCGTGAGGATCAGCGCGCCGTAGAACAGTCCCAGGGTGTCGGACAGGACGGCGCGGCGCAGCGGCACGTCCGGGCGGAACGGGCGTACGTCCATGGACAGCACCTCGACCGTGCTGTCCGGGCGGCGGGCGGCGTCGTAGAGCCGGCGGTAGAGCCGTTCCTGGCGCAGGAAGTGCGCGTCGAGGAACCAGAAGCACAGCAGCGGCACCACCCCGGCCCCTGCCACCGTCCCGCTCTTCTGGCCGGCCGACAGGGCGAGGAAGCCCGCGCCGAGGGTGAGCGCCCAGCCCTTGACCAGGAACGAGTTGGTGCCGAGGCGGGTGATGGTCGCCTGGATGAACTCCAGGTGCTTGACCCGGTCGGCGTCCAGCGGCCGTCGGCCGGCCCCGCCCGCACCACCCGCTGCGCCGACGCCGTCGTCCAAGGCCGTCACGCGTCAAGTCCCCCGTCCCGGGGGCCGGTTCCCCCTGCCGTCCGATGCTAGCGAACACCGAAGGGGGCCGGCCGGGTGTTCCGGCCGGCCCCCTGGAATGCCCGGGTGACCTGCGATGGTGCACCGACCGCGGATCACGGGCGGGGCCCTTGGGTCAGGCCTTCTTGGTCTCCCAGAAGATCTTGTCGATCTGGGCGATGTAGTCCAGCGCCTTCTGGCCGGTCGCCGGGTCGGTGGACGCCTTGGCGGCCGAGAGGGCCTTCAGGGTGTCGTTGACCAGCTGGTGCAGCTCCGGGTACTTCTCGAAGTGCGGGGGCTTGAAGTAGTCGCTCCAGAGCACCGAGACGTGGTGCTTGGCGAGCTCCGCGCGCTGCTCCTTGATGACCGTGGCGCGCGCCTGGAAGTGCGGGTCGTCGTTGGCGGCCATCTTCTCCTGGACGGCCTTCACCGACTCCGCCTCGATGCGGGCCTGGGCCGGGTCGTACACGCCGCAGGGCAGGTCGCAGTGCGCGCTGACCTTGACCTTGGGGGCAAACAGGCGGGAAAGCATGGAGCATTCCTTCCTCGTGATCGTCTTCTCAGGTGGGACATTACTCCCTGCGGGACGGGTTTTCGCGAGTGCCCCCATGGGCTTAGGACAAAAGTCCGGGGTGAGACGGAGACTGGTGGAGGATCGAACCGGGGAGGTGCAGGGCATGCGGGAGCCGTCGCAGGAGACCGAGCGCACGGGAGCGGTGGCGCCCTTCGGGCTGGCCGAGGTGACCGGGCCGTCCATGGTGCCCACCCTGCTGCACGGGGACCGGCTGGTGGTGCACTACGGGGCCCGGATCCGGCCCGGTGACGTGGTGGTCCTGCGCCATCCGTTCCAGCAGGACCTGCTGGTGGTGAAGCGGGCCGCGGAGCGCCGCGACGGCGGCTGGTGGGTGCTCGGCGACAACGCCTACGCGGGCGGCGACAGCACCGACTACGGCGCCGTGCCGCAGGAGCTGGTGCTGGGCCGGGTCCGCTTCCGGTACCGGCCGCGCAGGCCGGATCAGCGCTCGCCGCTGGCGGTGCTGCGCTGGGCGCTGTCGGCGGCCAGGCCGGTGCTGTGCGACCGGTCGGCCTCCAGGCGCTTGCGGGCGCGGTAGGCGGCCACGTTGGCCCGGGTGGCGCAGCGGTCGGAGCAGTAGCGCCGGGAGCGGTTGGTGGAGGTGTCGAGGTAGGCGTTGCGGCACGGCGCCGCCTCGCACAGGCCGAGGCGGTCCACGCCGTACTCGGTGAGGTGGAAGGCCAGGCCCATGGCAGCGATGGCCGCGTAGCCGGCGGTCGCGTTCGACGGGTGGTCGGCGAGGTGCATGTGCCACAGGGGGCGGCCGTCCTCGTCCCGGAAGTCGTGGCCGGAGATCTGCGGGCTCACCGGGAACTCGAGCAGCAGGGAGTTCAGCAGGTCCACCGCCAGGGTCTCGTCGCCGTCGTTCGCCGCCTCGAAGACCGCGCGCAGCCGGGCCCGGACCGAGCGGAAACGGGTGACGTCCGCCTCGGTGGCGCGCCGGGCGGCCGACTGGTTCTCCACGAAGAGGCCGCGCACGGCCTCGACGGACGTCAGAGAGTCCTTGCCCCGGGCCGGCTCCTCGCTGTTGACGAGACGTACGGCGTAGTCCGAGTAATAGGCCAGTTCCACTTGTAGTCCTTACGCGGGCGCTCTAAGGTCGTGCTTGCGGTCGGGTAACAGACGATCGTGCTTCCAGGGTATTACGTACGCGTACGTCAGGGAGGGCGACGATGACGGAGACGGGCACCACGGGCACCGGCACCGACTGGCAGGCCTGGCAGGACAGCTGGGACCGCCAGCAGGAGTGGTACATGCCCGACCGCGAGGACCGGTTCCGGATCATGCTGGACATGGTCGAGGCACTCGTCGGCCGCGCACCCCGCGTCCTGGACCTCGCCTGCGGCACCGGCACCATCACCGCCCGGCTCCTCGCCCGCTTCCCCGAGGCCACCAGCACCGGCGTCGACCTCGACCCGGCGCTGCTCACCATCGCCGAGGGCACCTTCGCGGGCGACGACCGGGTCACCCTGGTCACCGCCGACCTCAAGGACCCCGGCTGGCCGGCGAAGCTGCCGTACGACTCCTACGACGCCGTGCTCACCGCGACCGCCCTGCACTGGTTGCACAGCGAACCCCTCGCGGCCCTCTACGGTCAGGTCGCGGGGCTGGTCCGCGACGGCGGCGTCCTCATGAACGCGGACCACATGATCGACGACAGCACTCCCCGGATCAACGCCGCGGAGCGCGCCCTGCGCCACGCCCGGATGGATCAGGCCAAGCGGGACGGCGCGCTCGACTGGGCGCAGTGGTGGCAGCTCGCCGCCGAGGACCCGGTGCTCGCCGAGCCCACCGCCCGCCGCTTCGAGATCTACGGCGAGCACGCCGACGGCGACACCCCGTCGGCCGCCTGGCACGCCCGCGTCCTGCGCGAGAAGGGCTTCACCGAGGTCCGCCCGGTCTGGTGCTCGCCGTCGGACACGCTGCTGCTGGCGCTGAAGTAGCCCGCACGGGCGGAAGGGGCGGTACGGGAATCCCGTACCGCCCCTTCCGGCGTCCCGAAACGGCGCGGGAACCCGCGCGGACGAGCCGCACCGCTCCCGAGGGCGGGGGCGGCGCGCCCGGCGGACCCTAGAGCACCTTGGACAGGAACGCCTTCGTGCGCTCCTGCTGCGGGTCGGTCAGGACGTCGCGCGGGTTGCCGGACTCGACCACCACACCGCCGTCCATGAAGACCAGGCTGTCGCCGACCTCGCGGGCGAAGCCCATCTCGTGGGTGACGACGACCATCGTCATGCCGGACTCGGCCAGGTCGCGCATGACGTCGAGGACGTCACCGACCAGCTCCGGGTCGAGCGCCGAGGTCGGCTCGTCGAACAGCATCAGCTTCGGCTCCATGGCCAGCGCGCGGGCGATCGCCACGCGCTGCTGCTGGCCGCCGGAGAGCTGCGAGGGGTAGTTCCCGGCCTTGTCGCCGAGGCCCACGCGCTCCAGCAGCGCCATCGCACGCTCCTTGGCCTCCGCCCTGTTCTTGCCCCTGACCTGGACCGGGGCCTCCATGACGTTCTCCACGGCCGTCATGTGCGGGAACAGGTTGAAGCGCTGGAAGACCATGCCGATGTCCCGGCGCTTGAGGGCGACCTCGCTGTCCTTCAGCTCGTAGAGCTTGTCGCCCTTCTGGCGGTAGCCCACCAGCTCGCCGTCGACGTACAGCCGCCCGGCGTTGATCTTCTCCAGGTGGTTGATGCACCGCAGGAAGGTCGACTTGCCCGAGCCGGAGGGGCCGATGAGGCAGAACACCTCGCCCTGCTTGACCTCCAGGTCGATGCCCTTGAGGACCTCGACCGGGCCGTAGCTCTTGTGGACGCCCTCGGCCTTGACCATGGGGACGGCGGCCTGCTTCACGGGCGCGTCCGTGGTGCTGAGCTTCTCGGTCATGCCATGCCCCCCTTCGGGCGGCCCAGGGACAACATGTTGGCGCGTACCTTCTGCCACGGCGTGGGCGGCAGCTGGCGGGAGGAACCGCGGGCGTAGTAGCGCTCCAGGTAGTACTGGCCGACGCTGAACACGGAGGTCAGCAGCAGGTACCAGGCCGCGGCGAGGAACAGCATCTCGGCCGGGGCGCCGGAGGTCTGGCCGATGTCCTGGGCGACGCGGAACAGCTCCGAGTACTGGACCACGGAGACCAGCGAGGTCGTCTTCAGCATGTTGATGACCTCGTTGCCCGTCGGCGGCACGATCACCCGCATCGCCTGCGGGATCACGATCCGGCGCAGGGTCTTGGAGTGGCTCATGCCCAGGGCGTGCGCCGCCTCGGTCTGGCCCTCGTCGACCGCGAGCAGACCGGCCCGGCAGATCTCCGCCATGTACGCGGCCTCGTTGAGGCCGAGGCCGAGCAGCACGGTCAGGAACGGGGTCATGAAGTCCGACCACTCGTCCTTGTACACCGGACCGAGGTTGATGTACTCGAAGACCAGGCCCAGGTTGAACCAGACCACGAGCTGCACCAGGACCGGCGTACCGCGGAAGAACCAGATGTAGAACCACGCGATGGACGAGGTCACCGGGTTGCGGGAGAGCCGCATGACGGCGAGCAGGATGCCGCCCACGATGCCGATCGCCATGGACAGGACGGTCAGCAGAAGCGTCTTGCCGACGCCTTCGAGGACACGGTCGTCGAAGAAGTAGTCGGGGATCGCGTCCCAGTTGATCTTGCCCTGGGAGAACGCGTACACGACCGCGCCGAACAGCGCGAGGGCGACGACGGCGGAGACGTACCGCCCGTAGTGCCGGACCGGGATGGCCTTGATGGCCTCCGGCCCGGCCGGCGGCGTGTCGGCCGGCCCGGTCGTCTTGTCGATGTCAACAGTCACGGGTGTTGCCTTTCAGTGCCCGCAGTGCGGTGGTCACGCCGTCACTTGCCGCCGTTGATGACGGCTTCCTCGACGGCGCCCTCGGCGACGCCCCACTTGTCGAGAATCTTGCCGTACTCGCCATTGGCGATGATCGCGTCCAGGGCGGCCTTCAGCGCGTCCCGCAGCTGGGCGTCGTTCTTGGCGACCGCGATGCCGTACGGCGCGGCCTCCACCTGCTCGCCGACGAGCTGGAAGTCCTTGCCGCCGCCGGAGGTCTTCACGGCGTACGCGGCGACCGGGAAGTCGGAGGAGCCGGCGTCGGCGCCGCCGCCGCGCAGGCGGGTCTGGGCCTGCTGGTCGTTGTCGAAGGCCTCGATGGACAGCTTCTTGTTCTTCGGGCACTTCTTCGCCTCGGCCTTGGCCAGGTCCTCGGAGACCGTGCCCCGCTGCACCACGACCTTCTTGCCGCACAGGTCGGACCAGGTCTTGATGCCCTGGTCGTCGCCCTTCTTGGTGTAGATCGAGACGCCCGCGGTGAAGTAGTCGACGAAGTCGACGCCCTCGCCGACCTTCTTGCCGGTGTCGGAGTCGATGCCCTCCTGGCGGTCCTTGGTGTCGGTCATCGCGGACATGGCGATGTCGTAGCGACCCGAGCGCAGACCGGTGATCAGGGAGTCGAAGGTGCCGTTCTCGAACTGGAACTCGACACCGAGCTGCTTGCCCATGGCGGCGGCGATGTCCGGGTCGATGCCGACCGTGTTGCCGGAGGCGTCCTTGAACTCGACCGGCGCGTACGCGATGTCCGAACCGACCTTGATGGCGCCCTTGTCGCGGATCTCCTGGGGGAGCCGGTCGGCCAGCGGCGCCTCCACGGCCCTCGTCGCGCTGTCCGTGCTGCCCGAGCCGCCGGTCTTGTCCGTCTGGTCGCCGCAGCCGGTGAGCAGCAGGGCGCCTGCGACCGCGATCGAGCCGACCGCGGCTAGCCGGGAACGCGCGGCGGTCGGACGACGGGTGGAGCTTGCGGTCATGGTGGGTTCCTCCGGCGGATGGGTGGAGTTGCCGATGGGTCGACGAGAACACACACCTTCGGGTGTCGCGACCTCGTGTGATTACGGCATCTTGCCATTCGGACTAAGCCATTCAGGTGACTCGCTATGTCAAAATCGGATAACGGGTGACCCCCGAACCACATCACTCCGGACAACACGACCGCACCTTCTGCGGGAATCCGTCCCTCCGGCCGGAAGATCTTCGGTCTGTCTCACGATGTGGATGTTCGATAGCTGCGGTATGCCGCTTGTTGATCGTTTGTCAAGGGTTTGTCGAGCCCTTGTCCCCATATTCATCCATGAGTCGTGGCACCGGCATGTGATCTTCGCGTTATGGACTCGTCGGCGACGCCCTCTGTCCGGTAAGAAGGTTCTTTACACCCCTCATCCGGGGCAGGGCGCGTGTGCGGCGCGCCCGTCGCGTGGGAGCCCGACGCATCCCGTCACTGGGGCCCACGCGGTGCCCGCCCACCCCTCACCAGGAGTGGAACCAACCCTCAACCAATGAACACTTAAGGGGTAAAACGAAGTGGCAGCGGAGATCGTCAATCCTCGCAGCGAGACACATACGGATCGGGAGGGCGGTGCGGAGCCCCTCGATTCCTTCGATCCGGCCTTTGCGCTGCACCGCGGCGGCAAGATGGCCGTGCAGGCCACCGTGCCGGTCCGGGACAAGGACGACCTGAGCCTGGCGTACACGCCCGGCGTCGCGAAAGTGTGCACCGCGATCGCCGAGCAGCCGGACCTCGTGCACGACTACACGTGGAAGTCGTCGGTCGTGGCCGTCGTCACGGACGGTACGGCCGTGCTCGGCCTCGGCGACATCGGACCCGAAGCCTCCCTCCCCGTGATGGAGGGCAAGGCCATCCTCTTCAAGCAGTTCGGCGGCGTCGACGCGGTGCCGATCGCGCTGGCCTGCACCGACGTCGACGAGATCGTCGAAACCGTGGTGCGGCTCGCCCCCTCCTTCGGCGGCGTGAACCTGGAGGACATCTCGGCACCCCGGTGCTTCGAGATCGAGCGCCGCCTCCAGGAGCGGCTCGACATCCCGGTCTTCCACGACGACCAGCACGGCACGGCCGTCGTCACGCTGGCCGCGCTGCGGAACGCGGCCCGGCTGAGCGGACGCGAGATCGGGCAGCTGCGCGCCGTCATCTCGGGCGCCGGCGCGGCCGGTGTCGCCATCGCCAAGATGCTGGTCGAGGCCGGCATCGGCGACGTCGCGGTGGCGGACCGCAAGGGCGTCGTCTCGGCGGACCGGGACGACCTGACGGACGTCAAGCGCCGGCTGGCCGGGTTCACGAACAAGGCAGGGCTCAGCGGCTCGCTGGAGGACGCCCTCGCGGGCGCCGACGTCTTCATCGGCGTCTCCGGCGGCACGGTCGCCGAGGAGGCCGTCGCCTCCATGGCCGAGGGCGCGTTCGTCTTCGCGATGGCCAACCCGAACCCCGAGGTGCACCCGGACGTCGCGCACAAGTACGCGTCCGTCGTCGCCACGGGCCGGTCCGACTTCCCGAACCAGATCAACAACGTGCTGGCGTTCCCCGGCATCTTCGCCGGTGCGCTCCAGGTCCGGGCCTCCCGGATCACCGAGGGCATGAAGATCGCGGCGGCGGAGGCGCTGGCCTCGGTGGTCGGCGACGACCTCGCCGCCGACTACGTCATCCCCTCGCCGTTCGACGAGCGCGTCGCCCCCGCCGTCACGGCCGCCGTGGCCGCGGCCGCCCGGGCGGAGGGTGTCGCCCGGCGCTGACGCCGGGCCGGACCGCCCTCGGCCCGTTTGGCCGGCCCGGCTCCGTGAGTCGTGCCGGCCGGTCCCGGCCGCAGGGAACCGGCGGCACGGTCCCGGCCGCGGCGGGCCGGCCGACACCGTCCCGGCCGCGGCGGGACCGAATGGTCGCGTCGGGCGCGGTGGTCGTGTCCGGCGCAGTCGCCGTATCGGACTCAGCGGCCCCGTTCTCTTCGGACGGGGCCGCTTTGCCGTGCCGTGCGAGCCGTCCGGGCCGGGGCGACTTCTCGGACGGCCGCCGGTGCGGAGTGCGGCTCGGCGGGGGCGGCCGGCGCAAGAGGGCGTGTGTCACAGCGCGGTGCGGTTCCGTTGGCTCAGGTGGGCGCCTATCGTCGCCACCATGTTCGCTGTCTACGCCGCCCGAATCGACCGCGACCAGCCGCTCGCCGGCCTGGAGTTGGGGCAGCGCCCCGCCCCCGAGGCCCGCCCCGGCTGGAGCGTCGTCAACGTCAGGGCCGCCTCCCTCAACCACCACGACCTCTGGTCCCTGCGCGGTGTCGGCCTCCCCGAGGACCGGCTGCCGATGATCCTCGGCTGCGACGCCGCCGGGATCGACGAGGACGGCAACGAGGTCGTCCTGCACTCCGTCATCGGCCAGAGCGGCCACGGCGTCGGACCCAAGGAGCCCCGCTCCATCCTCACCGAGCGCTACCAGGGCACCTTCGCCGAGCAGGTCGCCGTACCGGCCTGGAACGTCCTGCCCAAGCCGAAGGAGCTGTCCTTCGAGGAAGCCGCCTGCCTGCCGACCGCCTGGCTGACGGCGTACCGGATGCTCTTCACCAACGCCGGGGTGCGCCCCGGTGACTCGGTGCTCGTGCAGGGCGCGGGCGGCGGGGTCGCCACGGCCGCCATCGTGCTGGGCAAGGCCGCCGGGCTGCGCGTCTTCGCCACCAGCCGCGACGAGGCCAAGCGCAAGCGGGCCCTGGAGCTCGGCGCCGTGGAGGCGCTGGAGCCGGGGGCGCGGCTGCCGCAGCGGGTGGACGCGGTGATCGAGACGGTGGGCGCCGCGACCTGGTCGCACTCGGTGAAGTCGCTGCGTCCCGGCGGCACGCTGGTCATCTCCGGTGCCACCAGCGGCGACCGGCCCTCGCACGCCGAACTGACGCGGATCTTCTTCCTGGAGCTGAAGGTGGTCGGGTCGACCATGGGCACCAAGGACGAGCTGGAGGATCTGCTGTCGTTCTGCGCCGCCACGGGGGTGCGCCCGGTGATCGACGAGGTACTGCCGCTGGACCGGGCCCGGGAGGGCTTCGAGCGGCTCGCGGCCGGGGACCAGTTCGGCAAGATCGTGCTCACCAACTCCTGAGCCCGGCCTGCTCCTGAGCCCTCTCGGCTCCGTCGGCCCACGGCCGGCCCGGTGGTTTCCGGGCCGGCCGTTTTCACACCGTCGACGTCAACTAGGGTTGACGGTCAGGCGGATGTCAACGTAGGTTGACGGTATGACCGAAGCAACGGATCTCGCCGAGCGGGCGGGCGACCGCGACCCGCGGGTCGGACTACGGGCCGTCGCCGCGCTGCGCAGGCTGCTGGAGCAGTTGGAGGCCGTGCAGGTGCGCAGTGCGCGCAACCAGGGCTGGTCGTGGCAGGAGATCGCCGCGGAGCTCGGAGTGAGCAGGCAGGCCGTGCACAAGAAGTACGGGAGGCGATGATGTTCGAGCGGTTCACCAAGGACGCCCGTGAAGTGGTGAAGGGGGCCGTCGCCCGGGCCGAGGACGAGCGGGCGCGGACCGTCGACCCCGGGCACCTGCTGCTGGCGCTCCTCGACCGGGAGCGGAGCCGGGGTTCCTTCGTGCTCGCGGCGCTGGGAGTCACCGCGCGCCGGGACTCGATGACCCGGGCGCTGGCCGAGGCCCGCCGCCGGGCCGGCCTGTCCCAGGCCGAGACCGAGGCCCTGGCCGGGCTGGGGATCGATGTCGCGCGGATCGTGTCCCGGGTGGAGGAGGTGCACGGCACGGGTGCGATGTCCGGGTCCCCGAAGGGCAAGGCGTGGTGGGGCGGCGGCCGGCCGTCCTTCGGGCGCGACGCGAGGACGGTGCTGGAGAAGTCCCTCCGCATCGCGCTCGCCCGCCGTGACCGCAGCATCGGCGACCAGCATCTCCTGCTCGCCCTGACGGCCCTCCCGGGCGTACCCGCGGAGGTGCTGGCGGACCACGGGGTCACCTACGAGTCGGCGACGCGGGTGCTGGACGGCGGGCTGGACGGCGGGGGCGAGGCGAAGGCCGGCTGATCCGGCCGGTCCCGGCCCCCGCCCCGAAAGGCCGGCCGCCCTGCCGGCCGGCCTTTCAGGGCCGCCCTCTCCTCCTACGCCTTCGGCGCGCGGAGCAGTGCGCCGATGTGGGCGGCCGCCGTGGACAGGTGGCGGCGCGCGTCGCGGAACTGGTCCGGGGTGACGCCGTGGTCGCGGGCCGCGTCGCGGATGTCGTCGCGGAAGCGGTCCAGCAGCCGGTCCAGGTCCCGGGCGGGGTCTCCGGTGGGACCCTCATGGGCCCAGGACGGCTCGTACGCGGCGGGGAAGTCCTCGGGGGTCGTGGAGTGCTCCGGCCGCGGGCCCGCCTTGGGCGGACTCGGGCGGCCGAAGCCCTTGCCGAAGTCACCGAACTCCTTGGCCAGTTCGGTGAGCCCCTCGCGCAGCCCGTTCGGCCAGTCACCCCGCGCGAAGTGGTCCTGGACCTGCTCCTGGACCCGCCGGGCGATGCGCTGCACCTCCTCCTGGGCCTGTGCGCGCGCCCGCTCCTGCGCCTCCTTGGCCTGGCGCCGCGCTCGTTCGGCCTCCTCGCGGGCCCGGCGGCTCTCGTCCTTGGCGCGGCGGGCCTGTTCCCGCCACTCCTGCTTGACGCGCCGGATCTCCTCCTTGGCCGCGCGCCAGGCGTCGCTCTCCGCGGGCTCCTCGGCCGCCCCGGCGCCCTGCCGGGCCTGGTTCGCGGCGGCGGCCCGCATCTCGCGCCGGAGGTCACCCGCCGCGCCCCGCACGTCGGCGCGGATCTCGGCGGCCAGTTCGGCGACGGACTCCCGGATCTCCAGCTCCAGATCGGCCAGTTCGCCGCTGCGGTCGGCCAGTTCGGCGCGGCCCGCGTCCGTGATGGCGTACACCTTGCGGCCGCCCTCGGTGGTGTGGGTGACCAGGCCCTCGCTCTCCAGCTTGGCCAGGCGTGGATAGACCGTGCCGGCCGAAGGCGCGTACAGCCCCTGGAAGCGCTCCTCCAGGAGGCGGATCACCTCGTAGCCGTGGCGCGGGGCCTCGTCGAGCAGCTTCAGCAGATAGAGGCGGAGGCGGCCGTGGGCGAAGACGGGGGGCATGTCAGAGCACCTTCTTGTCGGTCGTGCCGTCGGCCGGGGCGCTGGCCGGGGGCGGACTCCCGCCCGGGCCGGCGGCGGCATTCTCCCCCGGGTCGTCCCGCACGGTGTCCTCGTGCGCCCCGGCCACGGGTCCGCCGGGCGCCTCCCCCGTTCCGCCGGGCCGGGCGCCTCCCGGCTCCGTGTCCTGCGACTGTCCGTCCCGTGGCTGCGCGCCCTCAGGCCGCTCGTCCTGTGGCTGCGCGCCCTCAGGCCGCTCGTCCTGTGGTTCCGTCCCCCACGGCTGCGCCGTCTCCGGCGGCCGGCGCAGGAGGGCGATCGAGCCGGAGACGGTGGTCGCCCTCAGGCGGCCGCTGCCCGTGCCGAGCCGGCCGGTGATGCGCTTGGCACCCCACTGGCCGGTGACACGCAGGTCCTCGAAGGCGCTCGAGACGGTCCCACTGGCGGTGTTGGCCTCGACATCGGCGTCCGCCGGCTGCGGCAGACGGATGGCGATCTCCCCGGACACGCTGGTGAGGCAGATGTCGGTCGGGCTGCTCGCCGGATCGAGGTCGACGATCATGGAGCCGCTGACCGAGTCGGCCTTCACGGTGGAGCCCGCCTCGACGACCGTCAGGTCCCCGGAGACGGAGTGGAAGCGCAGATCGCCGGTGAGGGCCTGGGCCTCCAGGTTCCCGGAGACGGTGTCCGCGCGGACCGGGCCCGCGAGGCCGACCAGTGTGGTGTCCCCGGAGACGCCCTTCAGCTCCACGGGCCCGTCGACGCCGGAGACGACGGCCGCGGCGCCGATCGCGCCCACCTCCACCCGGGTGCGGGCGGGGACGGCCAGTGAGACCACGGCGCTGCGCCGCCAGCCCTGGGGATCGAGCCATTTCAGCAGGCCCTTCCAGGGCAGGTCCTCGTAGGCCACGGTCAGGGTGCCGTCCTGCTGGGTCACCGCCAGGGGCGGGCCCTCCAGTTCGGTGACCTCCAGGCGGGCGGAGCTCTCGTCGGTGCCCACCACGTTCACGGTTCCGCCGACGATGCGGACGCGCAATTCCCGCACGGGGTCGTCGAAGTCGAGCTCGGTGGGCTCCGCGACGGACCACTCGGACATGGTGAGACCTCCTCGAAACACACCCCGGCACACGGTGGGACACCACAGGCAGAACCTCACGCCATATCGCGTCTCACACGATTCACGATATATCGCGGATCGCCGAAGTCAAGAGACCCGTCCGAGTGACCGGCAAGCGCCATGAACCGGGCGAAGTTCCGACGGACCGCGGACCGCGGACCGCAGGCCGCAGGCCGCCGGCCACACGCACGCGCGCGACGGACCGGCCACGCAACCGACCGGGCGCGCAACCGACCGGCCGCGCGACCGACCGGGCCGCGCGACCGGGCAGCCACGTCCGTCCGCGGGCGCATGAGAAACGGGGCGCCCGCAGGCGCCCCGTCCGTCCGGCGCCGGGCCCGCCCCCGCAGGTCCGGCCCGGTCCGTCCCGTTCCGTCCTACTCGTCGTCCTCGTCGTCCAGCCGCGCCAGCCACGTCGCCAGCCGCTCCACCGGCACCTCGAAGTCCGGGTTGAGATCGACGAACGTCCGCAGCTGCTCGGCGAGCCACTCGAAGGTGACTTCTTCCTCGCCGCGCCGCTTCTCCAGTTCTTCGATGCCTCGGTCGGTGAAGTACACGGGTGCTCTCCTGGGGCTGGGCCTGGGGCCTTGAGGTCGTACCCCACCAGGTTATGCGCCCCGTGGCCTGCCGGGCTGGCCGGATCCGGACCCCCGCCGACGCCGGTGCGTGCAGAATGTCCGCACGTACAGTCACGAGACGCACGGGGGCGTCATGGACCACCGCAGAATCCAGGAGATCGAGCTGCCCGGCGGCGGAACGGTCCTCGCGCGCGTGAGCGTGCTGGAACCGGACGAGATGCCCGGCGCGGCCGACGAGTTCTCCTTCGAGGACGTCGGCGCCCTGGATCACGTGGCGGCGCGCGTCGACCAGCTCAACGAACTGGTCCGCGGGGTCGGCTCGGCCGTGCTCCAGGCGGCGCGCACGGTACGGCCCGACGAGGTCAGCGCCACGTTCGGGGTGGAGCTCGCCGTCAAGCCGGGCAAGGCCGTCGCCCTGCTCGCCGACGGCGAGGCGAAGGCGGCCCTGTCCATCACCCTCACCTGGCACGGCGACCCGCCCCGGCCCGCCGCCGACGCGACCGCCACGGCCACCGGCGAGATCACCACGCCCACCGGCGAGACCGCCGCGGCCACCGGCGAGACCCCCACGGCCACCGGCGAGACTTCCGCGACCGCCGCCGCCGGGCAGGGCGCATCGACCGTATGACGGGCAGGCTCGACGCGCTGATCGTCCGGGCCACCGTGCGGATAGGCCCGGAGGGCGAACCGGACACCCTGTGGGGCAGCGGTTTCTTCGTCGCGCCCGGCTGGGTGCTGACCTGCGCCCACGTGCTGCCGGCCCACGCACGCGGAGACCGCCGCGCGACGCTCCGGGTCCACGGGCACCACGGCCTGGACGCGCGGGCGGTGACGGCGTACTGGCTGGACGGCACCGATCCGGAGCAGGACCTGGCGCTGCTGCGCGTCACCGACCCCGTCGACCACGTCTGCGTGCGCCTGACCGACCGCTACGACCCCCCGCTCGCCGTCACCGCCCACGGCTGGCGCTCGCCGGGCGGCGGCCCGCCCCAGCGGTGGAGCGGGCACACCGAGTGCAACGGCAAGGACGGCGCGCACGGTCTGACCCTCGCGCCGCTGGTGGAGATCCCGCACGGCGCGTCCGGCGGACCGCTGCTGGACCGCGAACGCGGGCTGGTGGCGGGGGTCGTCAAGGCACGCCGCGCGAACAAGGACGGCGGTCTCGCCGTCGCGACCACCGCCCTGCGCGGCTTCCGGCGCGCGCTGCCCGTGGGCGGCGAGTCCTCGCTGGGCGCCGACCCGTACTCCGCCCTGATCCGCGCCCACGACGTGTGGCACGACCGGGTGCGCGGCGGGCAGGCCTGGGTGAAGGCGCAGCAGGAGCTGTGCGGGGGCGGCGTCCGCCGGTGGACGCCGCGGGACAGCGCTCAGGCCTGCGCGCTGCTCGCCGCCCTGCCCGGGCCGGCCTCGCCCGCGCAGTTGCAGGAGCTGATCGAGCTGGTGCTGGGCGACGAGCCGCTGTGGGAGGACGAACGCGCCCCGCACGACTGGCGCGACGGCCAGGGCTGGCTCTACGACCACGCGGAGGGCGCCGACGTGGTCTCCCTGCACTACCTGCGCGTGGTGGCGCACGCCTGCGCCGACCGCGCGCCGGAGGCCGCCGCGCGCCTCGAACGGTGGGTGGCGGAACGGGCCGGGCAGCTCCCCGACCACCTGCGCGCCCTGCTGCTGAACGTGACACCCGCCGCCCCCGCGCCCTGGGCCGCGGCCCCGCACCCGACGGCCGCCGACGAGCCGGGCGGCTCCACCGGGACGTGCGAACCGGGCCTCGCCCCCGAGGACACCGCCGAGCACGACGACGGCCCGGTCGTCGCGGTCGAACTCGAACCCGACCTGTTCCGTCCCCACGACCGCTTCCACTGGCGCATCTGGACGTGGACCGGCGGGCACGACACCGCGCGGGCCGTGGACCAGGACACCGACGGCGAAGGCGCCTCCCTGGCCGAACTGCCCTACGTCCTCAACGAGCCGCTGACCCGCACCTTCGGCCTGCTCGACACCGGCCGCCGGGCCAGACTCGAACTCGCGGTCCCCGTCGACCACTTCGGTGTGGACGCCCACCTGTGGCGGCCCGGCCCCGTCGCCCGCAGCCTCAAACCGCACCCCGCCGACCGGCCCTTCGGCGTGCACCGGCAGGTCGTCCTGCGCTGCCTCAAACGCCGCGGCGAGCCGACCGACGTCTGGCGCGAGCGCTGGCGCGGGGTCGCCGAGGGCACACCCAAAGCGCTGCCGGTGCAGTCCCCGGCCCTCGCCGCGCAGACCCTCGGGCAGGCGCCGCCCGGGGCCGTGCCGGTGCTGTGCCGGCCGCCCGCCGAGAGCACCGAGCCGCTGACCCGGGCGATCGGCGCCGGCTACGGGATCATGCTGTGGAACCTGCGCGGCGAACACGCCCACGGATGCGGGCCCGACTGCGAGCGGTTGCACGACAAGGCCGCCGAACTGCTCGGCTCCACCAGCCGCGCGAGCGCCCTGCCCGAGCGGCTGCGCGCCCTGCGCGAACGCGTCAGCAGGTGCGACGAGGACGCCTACTGGGCGGAGGACCTGGCCCTGCTCTACGACGACCCCCGCCGCCCGATCCCCCTCTGCGACGACCTGCTGGAGTCCCCGTGACCGAGATCCCCGAGAGCCCCGACACGCAGTGGCACATCTTCCGGGGCACCGGTGAACCGCACGACGGGATCACCCGGCTGCCGCCCCCGCCGCCGTGGCGCGACTTCGACGGCGGCCCCGCCCTCGACACGGTGCCCCCGCTCGGCACCGAGTCCCTGCGCCGGCTGGGTGCCCACGGCGACCACGGGATCGCCTGGGGACCGCAGGAACTGGAACTGATCAACGCCGCCCTCTACCTGCGCCGCCCGCTGCTGGTGACCGGCGACCCCGGCTCCGGCAAGTCCACGCTCGCCCACGCCATCGCCCACGAGCTCGGACTCGGCCGCGTCCTCCAGTGGCCCATCGTCAGCCGCACCACCCTGCGCGACGGCCTCTACACCTACGACGCCATCGCCCGGCTCCAGGACACCCAGATGGCGGAGCTGAGCGGCGAGGGCCGCAAGGACATCGGCGCCTACCTGCGGCTCGGCCCGCTCGGCACCGCCCTGCTGCCGCGCACCCGCCCCCGGGTCCTGCTCGTCGACGAACTCGACAAGAGCGACATCGACCTGCCCAACGACCTGCTGAACGCGCTGGAGGAAGGCGAGTTCCGCATCCCCGAACTCCAGCGGGTCGCCGACCGGCAGCAGGAGGTGCGGGTGCTCACCGACGACGACGAGCACGTCCCGGTGCGCGACGGGCGCGTCCGCTGCCACGCCTTCCCGGTCGTCGTCATGACCAGCAACGGCGAACGCGACTTCCCCGCCCCGCTGCTGCGCCGCTGCCTGCACCTGGACCTGCCCTCGCCGCGCAACGACACCTGGGGCCGGGCCCGGCTCGGCGCCATGGTCGGCGCCCACTTCGGCGCCGCCGACGCTGAACGCAACGACGACCTCGTGCGTTCCTTCCTCGGCTCCGCGCCGGGCGCCCTGCGCGCCGCCGACCAGCTGCTGAACGCCGTCTACCTCACCCAGCAGGCCGCCCGGCAGGGCGGCGGCGACCGGCAGCGGCTCGCCGAGCTGCTGATGCGGCCCCTCGACCACGGCGAGCAGGGGAGCGGACGCCGCGCATGACCACACCGGACGGGCGGCTGGCGGAGCTGGCCGAGCGGCTGCGCGCGCTCGGCGGCGAGCCGTCCGCGCGCGAACTCGCCGAGGCGCTCTGGCTGGCCCGGTACGTGGCGCCCGCCGCCGTACGCCCCGATCCGGCACCGGCCGCCCCGCGGCCCGCGGACGGCCCCCTCCAGGACCCCGGTCCTGACCCGTGCGACCCAGACGCCGCGCCCGACCCGCCCGCACCGGACGAGCCGGACGCCCGCACGCTGCTGCGCGCCGACCGGCCCCGCCCGGCCGGCCCGGAAGCCGAGCCACCGGCCGGCGACACGCCCGGCGCCGTCCGCGTTCGTGTCCCGATGGCGACCGCCCTGCCCCAGCCGCTGGTCCTCCAGCGGGCCCTGCGCCCCCTCCAGCACTACCGGCCACCGGTCCGCGCCGCCGCCCTCGACCTGGACGAGCAGGCCACCGCCGAGCACGCGGCGGAGACCCGTCTGCTGCTGCCCGTGCTGCGCGCCACCGACCGCCGCGAGGCCCGGCTGCGGCTGCTGATGGACGTGTCCACCTCCACCGGGGTGTGGGACACGGCACTGGAGGAACTGCGCCAGATCTGCGCGGGCCTCGGCGCGTTCCGCGAAGTGGCCGTGCACTACCTCAGCGAGGACGCCGACGGCACCCTCGTCGCCAGCCCCGCGCGCCACGGCGGGCGGGTGGTCCGCGCCGCCGAACAGCTGCGGGACCCCACCGGACGGCAGCTCACCATCGTGCTCAGCGACTGCGCCGGACCGCTGTGGCGCTCCGGGCGCATGCAGCGGCTCCTCCACCACTGGGGCCAGGCCGCGCCCGTCGCCGTCGTCCAGCCCCTGCCCCAGCGCATGTGGCGGCGCACCCACCTGCCCGCCCTGCCCGGCACCCTCCGGCGCCGCGAGGGGCTCGGCGCCCGCCTGGAGTTCCTCCCGGCGGACGGCGGCCGGCCGCCGGGCGCCCTGCCCGTCCCCGTCCTGGCCCCCACCCGCACCGCGCTCGGCACCTGGGCCCGGCTGCTGGCCGGGAGCACCGGCCTCGCGCTGCCCGCGCCCGCCGCCTGGGTGCACGCCGACCACCCGGCCGCGCCGCCCCGCGCGGCCCGCGCCGAACCCGACGCCGAGGCGCTGGTCCGCGCCTTCCGCCGCACCGCCTCCCGCCAGGCCGTGCAGCTGGCCGTCACCTTCTCCGCTGTCCCGCTGCTGCTCCCGGTGATGCAGCTCGTCCAGCGCGCGATGCAGCCGCAGTCCGGCCCGACGGTGCTGGCGGAGGTGCTGCTGAGCGGGCTGCTGGAGCGCGGCGCGCAGGACGAGTGGTACGAGTTCCGGCCCGGGGTGCGCGAACTGCTGCTGCGCCTGCTGCCGCCCGGCGACGCCCTCCTCGTGCTCAAGCACTGCGGCGACTACGTCGACCGCCACTTCGGACGCCGGGCCCGCAACTTCCCGGCCCTGGCACTGGACCGGCTGACCGGGAACAGGACGCCACCGCCCCAGGACGACCCCGCCGTCCCCGTGCCGGACGCGTTCGCCGAGGTGTCGGCACTGGTGCTGGACCGGTTCGCCGAGCCCGCCCCGCCGCCCCCGCCCGGCCGTCGCGTCGAGGTCCTGCACGACGGAGCGGACGCGGACTGGGGAGCGTGGGCGGCGCACCTGCTGTCCGCGGGGGGCCTCCAGGCGGTGCACCGGCCGGTGCACGGCCGCGCGACGCTGGCGGGCGACCTGGAGCAGCTCCTCGCCCGCCCCGACACGCTGGTGGCCCTGCTGATCGGGAGCCGGCCCCGCGAGGCCACGGAGCGCGGACGGCTCCGCGCACTCGTCGAACGCCATCCGGACCGGGTGGTCCCGTTCGCGGTGACGAGGCCGGCCCCCGGCGCGTGGCCGGCCGGGACGGGCTCCCTCGTCGCGCTGTGGGACACCGGTGAGGCCGAGGCCCAGCGGAGGCTCCTGGCCGCGTTCGGCGTCGAGGTGCCCCCCGCCCGCCCGGACGACGCCGTGCCGCGGGCGGTGGCGGACGCCGTACCGGAGGAAGCCCTGCGCCGGGTGCGCGAGAGCCTCGCGCCGGACCGGCTCGACGCCGCGTGCGTCGTCATCGGGACGTCCGCCGAGGCCAGGGCGGAACTCGCGGCGGAGTACGTGCGCCGGCACGGCGCGGAGTACGACATCGTCTGGTGGATGGGCGACGCCGGCCCCGAGCACCGCCGCGAGGCACTGGCCCGGCTCGGCGTCGAGTTCGGCCTGCCGGCCAGGGGCGCCCTGGAGAACCGCCTCGCCGAGCTGTCCCACGTGCTCGGGGACAACGCGGTCAAGTGGCTGCTCGTGCTCGCCGACTGGGACGACGCGGCGGTGGGGGCCCATCTGCCGGAGGGCGGCCACACCTTGATCACCTCGGTCCGCGAGCGGTGGCCGAGGACGTTCGACGTCGTACGGATGGAGCGCCCGGCCCTCGCGGACGCGTCCGTGCGCAGGGTCCTGGTCCGGGTGACCGGCGCGGACGGCGTCACGTGCACCGGGTTCTTCGTGGCACCGGGCGTCGTGGTCACGTCGGCGCGCGTGCTGGGGCCGGACGGGACCGTCACCGTGACGACGGCGGACGGCGGCCGGCACCGGGCGCGGCCGAGACGCTCGGCCGGCGAGCTGGCGTTCTACGAGGTGCGGGGGGCACCGGAGGTCCCCGGCCTGTGGCTCAGCGACCGCCCCGACAGCCGGCCCGAGGACGTCACCCTGTACGCGGCGCCCGGCCGGGCGACCCGGGCCCGCGCGGAGGGCCCGCCGGGCAGCCGCCACATGCGGCTGCGGGACGCGCCCGCGGTCCACGAGGGCATCGGCGGCCCGGTGCTCAGCCGGGTGGACGGCTCCCTCGTCGGCGTGGTCACGGAGCCCGGCAGGGCGGTGCGCGTCGAGACGCTGCGGGAGCTGTGCGAGCAGGGACCCCAGGGAGCGGACCTGTGGCACAGCATCGTCCGCCACGCCGACCGGCCGGACACGGCGGGCCAGCCGGCCCGCAAGCGGTTCCTGTACGCCTCCCTGGCCCGGCTGGAGCCGCCACCGGACCCGGGGACGGTGGAGCGGCTGACCGACCCCGAGGAGAGGCTGCCGCGCCCGCCGCACCGCCCGCGCAGCTGGCGCGACGGCGCCGGGCACCTGTACGCGCTGGCCTCCCAGGACGCCGTCGTGCGGTACGCCGCCCGCATCCGGGACCACCTCGCCGCGCGGCGCTCGACCAAGGGCCACTTCATGCTCCAGCAGTGGCTCGACCGGGAGGTGGCCGGGCTCCCCGAACAGGAACGGCTCCGGGTGCTGGGCGGGGCCACCGGGTGCCGCATCACCGTGGAGGTCTCCGAGAGCCGCCTGGCCTACGACTGGAAGCTGCGCGCCGTGCAGGGCGGCACGTCCCTGCACCGCGCCTCCGGCCGCCTGCACGGACCGCGGGACACCCCGGTCACCTTGCTGGAGAACAGCCTGCGCAAAGCGCTCGAACTGGCCGACACCAGCAGACTGCGGCCGGTGGTCGAGTACCGGCTGCCCGAGCCGCTGCTGTGGACCGCCGCGGTGGAGGACTGGACCCCGGACCTGGCCCTGCGCGCGGAGTGCACCGTGGTCGTCCGCGGGCTCACCCCGTACCCGGGGACGCGGCACACGCCGCGCCGGGACGCGGTGCGGCGGGGCCCGCTGACGGGCCTGCGGCCGGCCGGCGACCTGCCCCGCGTGCGGACGCTGCTGGCCGGGGCACCGCCCGGCGCCGTCCCGCTGCTGTGCCCGCACACCGGCGGGGTGAGCCCCGCGCAGGTGCTCGACGAGGCCCGTTCCCTCGGCTATCCCCTGATGCTCTGGAGCCGCGCGGAGCGGCACCGCGACTGTGCCGACCTCCACGACCGGGCGGAGCGGGAACTGGTCAGGTCGGCCGGCGGCGTGGAGCTGCTCGCCCGGCTGCGCGGGCTGTGGATCCGCGGGCTCTCCGGCGGCGGGCGCGGCCCGCTCGAACACCTCACCGTCTACTGCGACCTCCCGGACCGGGCCGCCGCCTGACCGGACGACCGAGGGCCCGGTCCCCCGCGGGGGACCGGGCCCTCGGACCGGGCCGGTGTCAGTGACCGGGGCTCACGCCTCGAACACCTCACGCACCAGCTGCTCCTGCTCGGCCTGGTGCCGCTTCGCGGAACCCACGGCCGGGGACGAGGAGTGCGGGCGCGAGATGCGGCGCAGGCGCTCACCGTGCGGGACGTCCGCGCCGACCGCCAGGTCCAGGTGGTCGATCAGGTTGAGCGCGATGAACGGCCACGCACCCTGGTTCGCCGGCTCCTCCTGCGCCCACAGGTACTTCTCGGCGTTCGGGTACTTCTTGATCTCCGCCTGGAGCTCGGCACCCGGCAGCGGGTACAGCCGCTCGATGCGGATGATCGCGGTGTCCTTGACGCCCCGCTTGACCCGCTCGGCCTCCAGGTCGTAGTAGACCTTGCCCGCGCAGAAGACGACCTTCTTCACGGCCGCCGGGTCCACCGAGCTGTCGCCGATGACCGGGCGGAACTGGCCCGTGGTGAACTCCTCCGCCTTCGACGCGGCGGCCTTCAGGCGCAGCATCGACTTCGGGGTGAAGACGACCAGCGGCTTGTGGTGCGGGTTGTGCACCTGCCACCGCAGGAGGTGGAAGTAGTTCGACGGCAGGGTCGGCATGGCGACCGTCATGTTGTTCTGCGCGCACAGCTGGAGGAAGCGCTCCGGGCGGGCGGACGAGTGGTCCGGGCCCTGGCCCTCGTAGCCGTGCGGGAGGAGCAGGACCACACCGGAGGTCTGGTTCCACTTCTGCTCCGCCGACGAGATGAACTCGTCCACGACCGTCTGGGCGCCGTTGACGAAGTCGCCGAACTGCGCCTCCCACATCACGAGCGCGTCCGGGCGGGCCAGCGAGTAGCCGTACTCGAAGCCCATGGCCGCGTACTCGGAGAGGAGGGAGTTGTAGACGTTGAGCCGCGCCTGCTCCTCGGCGAGGTACTGCAGCGGCGTGTACTCCTCGCCCGTCTCACGGTCGATGATCACCGCGTGGCGCTGGCCGAAGGTGCCGCGCTGGGAGTCCTGGCCCGCCAGGCGGACCGGGACGCCCTCCAGGAGCAGCGAGCCGATGGCGAGGGTCTCGCCCATGCCCCAGTCGATGGTGCCGTCCTCGACCATCGCCGCCCGGCGCTGGAGCTGCGGGAGCAGCCGCGGGTGGACGGTGATGTGGTCGGGGATGTTGACCTGGGACTCGGCGATCCGCTTGACGACCTCGGCGGTGACCGCGGTGCCGACGGCGACCGGGAACTCGGCCTGCGGGTCGGGCGTCTCCACCGCGGACGGCTGCGAGGTGGCCTCGCGGACCTCGGTGAAGACCTTCTCCAGCTGGCCCTGGTAGTCCTGGAGCGCCTGCTCGGCCTCCTCCAGGGTGATGTCGCCGCGACCGATCAGCGACTCGGTGTACAGCTTGCGCACCGAGCGCTTCTTGTCGATCAGGTCGTACATCAGCGGCTGGGTGAAGGCCGGGTTGTCCGACTCGTTGTGACCGCGGCGGCGGTAGCAGATGAGGTCGATCACCACGTCCTTGTTGAACGCCTGGCGGAACTCGAAGGCCAGGCGCGCGACGCGCACGACCGCCTCCGGGTCGTCGCCGTTCACGTGGAAGATCGGGGCCTCGATCATCCGGGCCACGTCCGTCGCGTACATGGAGGAACGCGAGGACTCCGGGGCGGCGGTGAAGCCGACCTGGTTGTTGATCACGATGTGGACGGTGCCACCCGTGCGGTAGCCGCGCAGCTGCGACATGTTCAGGGTCTCGGCCACCACGCCCTGGCCCGCGAAGGCCGCGTCGCCGTGGATCGCCACCGGCAGGACCGTGAAGTCCGTGCCGCCCTTGTTGATGATGTCCTGCTTGGCGCGGGCGACGCCCTCCAGGACCGGGTCGACGGCCTCCAGGTGGGACGGGTTCGCGACCAGCGACACCTTGATCTGCTCGCCGTCGAGGCCGGTGAAGGTGCCCTCGGCGCCCAGGTGGTACTTCACGTCGCCGGAGCCGTGCATCGACTTCGGGTCGAGGTTGCCCTCGAACTCGCGGAAGATCTGCGCGTACGACTTGCCGACGATGTTGGCGAGGACGTTGAGGCGGCCGCGGTGGGCCATGCCGATGACGACCTCGTCCAGGCGGGACTCGGCGGCCGAGTCCAGCACCGCGTCCAGCAGCGGGATGACGGACTCGCCGCCCTCCAGCGAGAAGCGCTTCTGGCCGACGTACTTCGTCTGCAGGAAGGTCTCGAAGGCCTCGGCGGCGTTCAGGCGGCGCAGGATGCGCAGCTGCTCCTCGCGCTCCGGCTTGGCGTGCGGGCGCTCCACGCGGTCCTGGATCCACTTGCGCTGCTTGGGGTCCTGGATGTGCATGAACTCGATGCCGGTGGTGCGGCAGTACGAGTCGCGCAGCACGCCGAGGATGTCGCGGAGCTTCATCATCGACTTGCCGGCGAAGCCGCCGACGGCGAACTCGCGCTCCAGGTCCCACAGCGTCAGCCCGTGCTCGACGATGTCGAGGTCGGGGTGCTTGCGCTGGCGGTACTCCAGCGGGTCGGTGTCGGCCATGACGTGGCCGCGGACCCGGTAGGAGTGGATCAGCTCGAAGACGCGGGCGGCCTTGGTGACGTCGTCGTCGTGGGACGCGTCGATGTCCTTGAGCCAGCGGACCGGCTCGTAGGGGATGCGCAGCGCCTCGAAGATGTCGTCGTAGAAGTTGTTCTCGCCGAGCAGCAGGTTGGCGACGGTGCGCAGGAACTCGCCGGAGGCGGCGCCCTGGATCACCCGGTGGTCGTAGGTCGACGTGAGCGTCATGACCTTCGAGATGCCGAGCTTGTTCAGGGTGTCCTGGGAGGTGCCCTGGAACTCCGCCGGGTAGTCCATGGAGCCGACGCCCATGATCACCGACTGGCCGGGCATCAGGCGCGGCACGGAGTGGACGGTGCCGAGGCCGCCGGGGTTGGTCAGGGAGACCGTGACGCCGGTGAAGTCGTCCATCGTCAGCTTGCCCTCACGGGCGCGGCGGACGATGTCCTCGTAGGCCTGCCAGAACTCGAAGAAGTTCAGCGTCTCGGCCTTCTTGATCGCCGCGACGACGAGCTGGCGGTCGCCGTTGGGCTTGACCAGGTCGATGGCGAGGCCGAGGTTGATGTGCGGGGGCTTGACGAGGGTGGGCTTGCCGTCCTTCTCCCCGAACGACCAGTTCATCGACGGCATGGCCTTGATGGCCTGCACCATCGCGAAGCCGATGAGGTGGGTGAAGGAGATCTTCCCGCCCCGGGCCCGCTTGAGGTGGTTGTTGATGACGATGCGGTTGTCGAAGAGCAGCTTCACCGGCACCGCGCGGACCGAGGTGGCGGTCGGCAGCTCCAGCGAGGCGTTCATGTTCTTGGCGACCGCGGCGGCCGGGCCGCGCAGCGTGACCAGCTCGGGGCCCTCCGGGGCCTCCGCGGCGGGCGCGGCCTTGGCCTTCGGCCGAGCGGGCGCCTGTGCGGGTTGCGCCGGCTTGGCCGGGGAGGGGGCCGCGGCCTTCGCCGCGGGAGCGGGAGCCGCGGGGGCGGCCGGGGCGGCGGGTTGCGCCGGTGCGGCCGGTGCGGCGGGCTGCGGGGCCGGGGTGGGCGTCTGGGGGGTGGTCTCCGCGGCCCCCGCGGCCGCAGGTCCCGCCGGAGCCGGGGCGCCGGCGGCGCCTGGCTTGTAATCGGCGAAGAAGTCCCACCAGGCGCGGTCTACCGAATTCGGGTCCTGGAGGTACTGCTGATAGATCTCGTCGACGAGCCACTCGTTGGCACCGAACGCGGCAGCGGGGTTCTTGCCCGCTTGGTCTGCGTCGGTGGAGATGCTCGATGCGTTACTGGGGGACTGTGGCGACACGGCGGCAACCGCCCTCTTCCGCTTCACAAGGTGATGGACAGCGGGAATAAAGGCTACGCCTCCCCGACCGGGAAGGTCAGGCCGGGCCCGTTCATCGTCGTGTAAGTCACATCTGGATCCGTGTTTCGGGCCTGATAATGGCGGGAAACTAGCGAGGTTCCGGTTTGTGAGAGGGCGTCCTGGGTACGCCGACGCGGGCCCGGCGCGCCGACCGCGCGGGGCCGTGCCTGATCACACGTGTCCGGCAGCGCGGACGCCTGTGGATCTTGTGGCTCCGCTTCGAACTTTACGTCAACTTGGCACGGATGGAAGTCCTGGAAGAGTGACAAGAATCCGGCAACCCCGCTCGGATTCGGCCACCCCGATCCGGCCGCCGTGCAGATCCACGGCCCAGCGCGCGATCGCCAGCCCCAGGCCCGTGCCGCCGTCGCTGCCGGGGCCGTGCGGCCGGCTCACCACACCCCGGTTGAACCGCTCGAAGACCCGGTGCCACTCCGAGCGCGGGATGCCCGGACCCTCGTCCAGCACCTCCAGCTCCAGCGACTCCGGCTGCGTCCCGCGCCGCGCCCGCACCGTCACCCGGCCGTGCGGCGGACTGTGCTTGACCGCGTTGTCGATCAGGTTGGCGACGACCTGGTGGATGCGCTCGGGGTCGGCGTGCGCGACCAGCTCCGGCGGTGACACGTCCAGGTGCAGGTGGACGTCGGTACGGCTGTGACTGCCCGACCCGGAGGCGATCCCGGCGCGCGCCGAGGCGACCATGTTCGCCTCCTTCAGCACGCCCGACAGATACGGCCACACCTCGAACCGCCGCTTCTTCAGCGGGACCACGCCGTTGTCCAGCCGGGACAGGTCCAGCAGCGTCTCCACCAGCCGGCCCAGCCGCTCGGTCTGCTTCAGCGCCGTGCGCATGGTCTCGGGGTCCGCCTCGGTGACCCCGTCGACGATGTTCTCCAGCACCGCGCGCAGCCCGGCGATGGGGGTGCGCAGCTCGTGCGAGACGTTGGCGACCAGCTCCTTGCGCTGGCGGTCCTGGGCCTCCAGCTCGTCGGCCATGACATTGATCGTCTGGGCCAGGTTCCCCAGTTCGTCGCGCCGGCTCTCGCGCACCCGGCGGCTGTAGTCGCCGTGCGAGATGGAGCGCGCCACCGCGTTCATCTCGTCCAGCGGGGAGGTGAGCGAGTGCGCCACGAACTGCGTGATCAGCAGGGTGGCGATCATCGAGAAGACCGTGATGAAGCGCAGCTCGGTCTCGGTGCGCATGGCCACCATCATCAGCCCGGTGGTGATCAGCACGGAGATGACGACCAGCGCCCCCAGCTTGGTCTTGATCGAGAACGGGCGTACGCCGCCCCAGGGCTGCCCGGGACTCCTCCGTGCGGCTCTCCGCCCGTCGCTCATGGCGTCGGCGTCTCCAGGGCGTAGCCCACGCCGTGCACCGTGCGGATCCGCTCGGCGCCGATCTTCCGGCGCAGCGCCTTGATGTGGCTGTCGACCGTGCGGGTGCCGGAGGCGTCCGCCCAGTCCCAGACCTCGGCGAGCAGCTGCTCACGGGAGAGCACCGCGCGCGGGGTGTTCGCCAGGCACACCAGCAGGTCGAACTCGGTGGGCGTCAGGTGGACGTCCTCCGACTTCACCCGCACCCGGCGCTGCGCGTGGTCGATCTCCAGCTCGCCGAGCCGGAGGATGCCGCTGCGCGGCGTGGAGGCGGCCAGCGCGGCCCGCTCGACCCGTCGCAGCAGGACGTGCACCCGGGCCGCCAGCTCGCGCATGGAGAACGGCTTGGTCATGTAGTCGTCGGCGCCCACGCCGAGCCCGACCAGCATGTCGGTCTCGTCGTCGCGCGCGGTGAGCATCAGGACCGGGACGGGCCGCTGGGCCTGCACCCGGCGGCACACCTCCAGGCCGTCGAAGCCCGGCAGCATGATGTCGAGGATCAGCAGGTCGGGCTGCCAGGCCTCGGCCGTGTCGACCGCCGCGGGCCCGTCGCCGGCCGTCTGCACCAGGAACCCCTCGGCGCGCAGGCGGGCCGCGATGGCGTCGACGATCGTCGCGTCGTCCTCGACCACCAGGACCCGGCGCTGTGCGCCGGGGGTGGTCGTCGCCGTGCCGTTGTGGGAGGTGTGTGTCTGCTCCATCGCCCGCCCCAAGAGTGTGCTTTCCGGAATCAGTGGGGTGATCCCATGTCTGCGCATGACTGCGATTGACGCTTGAATGATCGGCGTCAGGGAAGCAGCGTACGGGGAGTCGCCGCGGCTTTGCTATCCAGGTCGGACGCCGAGGTGCACGACGTCCGGAACGCCCCGGGCAACGGGGATCTCTTCGGTACGCACATGCCGGAATCCGGCATTCCGCAAGGTTTCTTCGAATTCCGGGGAGGGCTCGGCGGACCACACCGCGAGCACTCCGCCGGGCCTCAACAGGCGTGCGCAGCCTGCCAGTCCGGCCGGTTCGTACAGCCCGCCGTTGTCCTCCGTGACGGTCCAGCCGGGACCGTTGTCGATGTCCAGGCACAGCGCGTCGTACGTGGCGGATGTCTCATTGACGAAGGCGACCAGATCCGCCTCCACGATCTCCGTGCGCGGATCGGACAGGGCCGCCCGGGACAGGCCGGAAAGCGGCCCCCGCCGGTGCCAGTCGATCACGGCGGGCTCGCGCTCGACCACCGTGATCCGGCCCCAGCGGGAATTCGCGGCGGCGTGTGCGAGCGAGAACCCGACCCCGAGACCACCGATGAGCAGCCGGGGTCCGGGCCGCTCGTCGAGCGCCGCGAGCGCCGCGTCGACCAGCCGCCGTTCCGAGCGGCCGTCGGAGGTGTCCATCAGGAAGCAGCCGTTCGCGATGATCTGGAGCAGGTCGCCGTGCCGGCGCAGCACGACCTCGCCGTAGGGGCCCTCGCGACGGTCCAGGACTTCGGGGATGTCGTAAGCGGTGGGCATCCGTCCATCCTGGCACTTCACGCGCGGACCGTTGCGGGAATTAATCACCCGGGCCCGGGACTACTTCGCCATCCCCTGGTTGAGCTGCTGCAGCAGCCGGGCCAGTTCCGCCACCTCACGGCGGTCCCAATGGGCCAACTGGCTGACGTACCGGGCCCGGCGTGCCTCCCGCACCCGCTGCACCCGGCGGCGGCCCTCCTCGGTGAGGTGCACCAGCCAGGCGCGGCCGTCGGCCGGGTCGGGCTCGCGGGCCACCAGGCCCAGGTCCTCCAGGGCGCGCAGCTGGCGGGACATGGTGGCCTTGCCGACGCCGATGTAGGCGGCCAGTTCGGTGGCCCGCTGCCGGCCGCACTCGTCCAGCCGGACAAGCAGGCCGTACGCCGCCGACTCCAGGTCGGGGTGGACGGCGCGGGCCATCTCGCCCTGCTTGGCGCGGGCCCGCCGCATCAGGACCGTCAGCTCCCGCTCCAGCGCCAGGTATTCCTGGTCCACACCACTCGGCGTCGCCCCGGCTCCGCCTTCGTGTCCGCCGCCGTTTCCGCCCTCGTGCACGTCAGCACCCCTGATCCGGTTTCCCGCTCCTGAAAGTTCCTGCCAAAGGCCGCCATCGCCGCAGCTCCGCCAGTATTTCGCAGGCGTAGACCAACGGCGGCGACCGGGCCCTCTTCCCTCCCGCACATCTACGTGCGTAGCTTCTTCACCAGGCAACCATTGCTGGCATGCTCACGCCAGCCAGTGGACGGTGACGTCCACCTCCCCGTGTTCCCCCACCGGACACCCCCCACCGAGCACCCCACGAACACCTCGGAACACCCCCACCGAGCACCTTCATCGAGTCTTCAGTCCTCGGAGGCACGTCATGCCCGTGCACAGATCCGGAACGACCCGACGCCGGCGCCGTCTGACCGTCACCGGCACCCTGCTCGCCGCCTTCTCCCTGCTGTTCGCCGTCCCCTCGTCCGCCGCCGACCTGCCCGCCCGCGGCACCGCCCACATGGGCATGGGCGTGCCCGCCCACGACGGTGTGCACGGCACGCCGACCCCCGGCGGCGCCACCCAGACCGAAGGCGTGGACGTCAGCAGCCACCAGGGCAACGTCGCCTGGACGACCCTGTGGAACAGCGGCGTGAAGTGGGCCTACGTGAAGGCCACGGAAGGCACGTACTACAAGAACCCGTACTTCGCGCAGCAGTACACCGGCTCGTACGGCGTGGGCATGATCCGTGGCGCCTACCACTTCGCCACCCCCGACACGACCAGCGGCGCCACCCAGGCCAACTACTTCGTCGACAACGGCGGCGGCTGGTCCCGCGACGGCCGGACCCTCCCCGGCGCCCTCGACATCGAGTGGAACCCCTACGGCGCCGCCTGCTACGGCAAGACGCAGTCCGCGATGGTCACCTGGATCCGCGACTTCCTGAACACCTACAAGGCCCGCACCGGCCGCGACGCGGTCATCTACACCGCCACGAGCTGGTGGAAGCAGTGCACCGGCAACTACGGCGGCTTCGCCCAGTACAACCCGCTGTGGATCGCGCGCTACGCCTCCACGGTGGGCGAGCTGCCGGCCGGGTGGGGCTACTACACGATGTGGCAGTACACCTCCACCGGACCGACCGTGGGCGACCACAACCGGTTCAACGGCGCGCTCGACCGGGTGCAGGCCCTGGCGTACGGCTGACGCACGGGGGAAGGCCCGGACCTCCCGCACGGGGGCCGGGCCTTCCTCGTCCGGTGGCGTCCGTCACGCCGCCACCGGGACCTCGGTCCCGGCGGCGCTGGTCGCCGGGGTCAGGGCCAGTTCCAGGACCTGGCGGACGTCGGTGACGGTGTGGACGTCCAGCTTGTCCAGCACCTCCGCCGGGACGTCGTCCAGGTCCGGCTCGTTGCGCTTGGGGATGATCACCGTGGTGACCCCCGCGCGGTGCGCGGCGAGCAGCTTCTGCTTCACCCCGCCGATCGGCAGCACCCGGCCGGTCAGCGACACCTCGCCGGTCATCGCCACGTCCGTGCGGACCAGGCGGCCCGACAGCAGCGACGCCAGCGCCGTCGTCATCGTGATGCCCGCGCTCGGCCCGTCCTTCGGGACCGCGCCCGCCGGGAAGTGGATGTGCACGCCCCGGTCCTTCAGATCGGCGACCGGCAGCTCCAGCTCCGCGCCGTGCGAGCGCAGGAAGGACAGGGCGATCTGCGCGCTCTCCTTCATCACGTCGCCGAGCTGGCCGGTCAGCGTCAGGCCCGCCGCGCCCGTCTCCGGGTCGGCCAGCGACGCCTCCACGTAGAGCACGTCACCGCCCGCGCCGGTCACCGCGAGACCGGTCGCCACGCCCGGCACGGACGTCCGGCGCTCGGCCGGGTCCTGCGCCGACTCCGGCACGTGGTGCGGGCGCCCGATCAGGGCGCGCAGATCGCCGTCGGTGAGGGTGAACGGCAGCTCCCGCTCGCCCAGTTCGTGCTGGGCGGCGACCTTGCGCAGCAGCCGGGCGATCGACCGCTCCAGGTTGCGCACGCCCGCCTCGCGGGTGTACTCGCCGGCGAGCTTGCGCAGCGCGCTCTCGTCGACGGTCACCTCGTCCGCCCCGAGCCCGGCGCGCTCCAGCTGGCGCGGCACCAGGTGGTCGCGGGCGATGACGACCTTCTCGTCCTCGGTGTAGCCGTCCAGCCGGACCAGCTCCATGCGGTCCAGCAGGGCCTCCGGGATGGCCTCCAGGACGTTGGCCGTGGCGAGGAAGACCACGTCCGACAGGTCGAGCTCGACCTCCAGGTAGTGGTCGCGGAAGGTGTGGTTCTGGGCCGGGTCGAGGACTTCGAGGAGCGCCGCGGCCGGGTCGCCGCGGAAGTCCGAGCCCACCTTGTCGATCTCGTCCAGCAGGACGACCGGGTTCATGGAGCCGGCCTCCTTGATGGCGCGCACGATCCGGCCGGGCAGCGCGCCGACGTACGTGCGGCGGTGGCCGCGGATCTCCGCCTCGTCCCGCACGCCGCCGAGGGCCACCCGGACGAACTTGCGGCCCATGGCGTGCGCGACGGACTCGCCGAGGCTGGTCTTGCCGACGCCGGGCGGGCCGACCAGGGCCAGCACGGCACCCCCGCGCCGTCCGCCGACGACACCGAGGCCGCGGTCGTTGCGCCGCTTGCGGACCGCCAGGTACTCGGTGATGCGCTCCTTCACGTCCTCGAGCCCGGCGTGCTCGGCGTCCAGCACCGCCTTGGCGCCCTGGATGTCGTACGCGTCCTCGGTCCGCTCGTTCCACGGCAGTTCCAGGACGGTGTCCAGCCAGGTGCGGATCCAGGACCCCTCGGGGGACTGGTCGGAGGCCCGCTCCAGCTTGTCGACCTCCTTCAGGGCCGCCTCGCGGACCTTCCCGGGCAGGTCGGCGGCCTCGACGCGGGCCCGGTAGTCGTCCGACTCCTCGCCCTCCTGCTCGCCGTTGAGCTCGCGCAGCTCCTTGCGGACGGCCTCCAGCTGACGGCGCAGGAGGAACTCGCGCTGCTGCTTGTCGACGCCCTCCTGGACGTCCTTGGCGATGGTCTCGGCGACCTCCTGCTCGGCGAGGTGGTCGCGCAGCTGCTGGGTGGCGAGCTTCAGGCGGGCGACCGGGTCGGCGGTCTCCAGCAGCTCGACCTTCTGCTCGGTGGTGAGGAACGGGGAGTAGCCGGAGTTGTCGGCGAGCGCGGAGACGTCGTCGATGGCCTGCACCCGGTCGACCACCTGCCAGGCGCCGCGCTTCTTCAGCCAGGCGGTGGCGAGGGCCTTGTACTCCTTGACCAGTTCGGCCACGTGCCCCGGCAGCGGCTCCGGCACGCTCTCGTCGAGGCGCGTCCCCTCGACCCACAGGGCGGCGCCCGGTCCGGTCGTCCCGGCACCGATCCGCACCCGCCCGCGGCCCCGGATCAGGGCGCCCGGGTCGCCGTCGGCCAGCCGGCCGACCTGCTCGACGGTGCCGAGGACACCGGTGCTCGCGTACGTGCCGTCGATGCGGGGGACCAGGAGCACCTTGGGCTTGCCCGGCTCCGACCGCGCGGCCGCCTGCGCGGCCTCCACCGCGGCCCGTACGTCCGTGTCGTTGAGGTCCAGCGGAACCACCATCCCGGGCAGCACGACCTCGTCGTCGAGCGGCAGCACAGGCAGGGTGAGCGGTGTGAACGCCGTGGACTCAGCAGCCATGATCTCCCCTTCGGCAGTCAAGTTGAGTTATGCCGACTCAATGCGCGGGGGATCGTGAATGTTCCCAGAGGGCTGTTCGCTGTGAGCGATCACCGGGCGGGTGCGGTGTTCTCGCTGGTCAGGTGGGTCGTGCCGACGGGCCGGTCCGGCCCCCTCGGCCGGAGCCGACCGGGGGGAGCCGACGGATCAGCCGGCCGGGGGAGCCGGCGGACGTCAGCCGGCCGGGGGCAGCTCCACCCGCACCACCGTGGCGTCGTCGTGCGTCTTGCTCCGGCCCAGGTACGCGCGGGTCTCCCGGTCGGCGGTCTCCAGGGCGCGGACGCGGTCGACCAGCCACTGGGCGCCGTTCTTGCGGACGGCGGTGTGCAGATCGGTCCAGTCGCCCTCGCGGAACCTCTCCGTCCAGCGGGCGGCGCCGTCGCTGAGGGCGGTCAGGGAGCGGACGCGGGCGCGCGGCACCGCCCCGGTCACGGCGCGGGCGGCGACGGCGGGGTCGGCGGCCGCGGTGAAGAAGCCGCCCTCCTTGTTGCGGTAGCCGGCGTCGGTCACGGCGTCGGAGACGAGGGCCTCGCGCGGGAGCCGGGAGAGGCGGTCGTCGAGGACCGGGGTGACCGCGCCGTCGGGGGACTCCAGGAGGAGGGCGGAGTCGGAGAGCACCAGATAGTCGAACGTCTCCTCGGTCCAGCGGGCCAGCACGACGGTTGCCTGGGGCGTCCGAGGGTGAGAAAGGTCACAGCTTGCGGCGTGCGCCTCGGAGGTACGGGCGATCGCGCGGGCCAGTGCGCCGGACAGCGGAACATCCGGGAGTGAAACGGTCAGTTCGGTCAGTGCCCCGCCCAGACGCGCGGTGTACCAGGGGACGGAATGCAGACAGCCGGTGTCGCCTCTCGGCGGAGTCACCCCGTCCAGGACGACCAGACAACCGCCCTGTCCGGAAGCGGGAAGCGCGACACTCGCGAAGTCCTCGTTGGGGCGTGCGGGATCACCGGGCACCGAGACAAGTTCCGTACGCATCCGGTCAGTCTGCACGACCCCTTCACACGGTGCGCGAAAGACCGGAGCCGGTCCCCGATTCACCGGACCGCCGCAGGTCAGCGGCCGGTTTTGGGCGGGATTGGCGTACTCCGGCAAGGCGTGGCGGCGAATACTGCCAAAGCCTGCCCCGGACGTCCAACCGGCCCACCGCGCAAGGCGGTCGCACACGCCAGAGGAACTTGCCCGCCAACTCCGGTCCGATGTTCACTCCTTCGGGTGGCGGGTCAGGCGATGCACGCCCCCTGCCCACCGGCACTGGGAGGGTCGGGAACTGTACCGGGAGTACGCGCCAGTTGACGGTGCGTCACCCGGGTCCACGGGTACACGAGTCAGGAATGCGAGCACCGGTGCAGAAGAAGCGGCCTCGGCGCACAGGCAGGCAGACGGCCCCCGAGGGGGCAGCGGAGCACACCCCCGTCGGGAAGGGCCGCCCCACCCACGTACGCAACCGGCTGATCGTGGCCGTCGCCGTGGTGGCCGCCGCGATCGCCGGCGCGGGAGCCCCGTCCGTGCTCGCCGCGACCGCGCAGGCGAGCGACACACAGGAGCTGGTCACGCTCGCCGAGCGGACCCAGGACGCGCTGGCCCTCGCCCACGCGCTCGCCGACGAGCGCGACGAGGTGACGTCGTACGTCGCGGCCGGCCGCCCCAAGTCCAAGGCGCCCTCCGAGCAGCGCAGCGCGCGGGTCGACCGGCAGGTCGAGGAGCTGCGCGCCGACAGCGACACACCGGGCGGGCTGCTGCGGGACCTGGACGCCATCGCGGCCGTCCGCAGAGCGGCGCTCACCGGGAAGAGCACCGCTCTCGAAGCCCACCAGGCGTACTCCGACGCCATCGCGGAACTCCACCGCCTCGCCGAGGACCTGGCCGAGCGGCTGCCGTCCCGCGCGGGCTCCGGAGCGTACGCCCTCGCCGAACTCGACTCCGCCGTCCAGCAGGCCGCCGCCGCCCGCGGACTCCTGCTCGCCGCGCTCAGCGTGCCGCGCGGCACCGAGACGGTGATCGACCCCATCACCGGCCTGCCCGCCACGGTCACCACCTCCTCCGAGGCCGACAGCAAGCAGCGCGCCGCGCTCTCCGCCGCCGCCCAGCAGGCCCGGCTGCGCTCCGACGCCGCCCTGGAGGACTTCCGCGAGACCGCCACCAAGGCCGCCCGCGCCTCCTACGACTCCACGGTCACCGGCCACGAGGTCAACTCCGCCGAGGAGTACCTGGCGAGCCTCACCGACCAGCCCACCCTCTCCGACGGGGAACTCGGCACCGACGCCGGGAAGCTGAACGCCGCGCTGTCCGCCCGCGTCGACGCCATGCGCGGTGTCGAGGCCGCGCTGTACGAACGGCGCACCACCGACCTGGAGCGGCTGCGCGACGACGACGTCACCGAGCTGGAGATCCGCATCGCGGTCCTCGGCGCGCTGCTGCTGCTCGCCGTCGGTGTCGCCACCGCCATGGCGCGCTCCCTCACCCGGCCGCTGGCCGTGCTGCGCATCGGCTCCGCCCGGCTCGCCGAGGCCGCCGACCCGGCCGCCGAGGAACCGGTCCGGTTCACCGGCCGCAACGACGAGTTCGCCCGGGTGGTGCGCTCCGTCAACGCCCTGCACGCCCAGGCCGTGGCCCTGCACGAGCGGGTCGTCACCCTGGAGGCCGACCGCAAGCACCTGGTCGGGCAGCGGCAGAAGATGGCCGACGCCCGCGAGGAACTGCGCGCCGAACTGGAGGAGTCGGCGGCCCAGCTGGAACGGGTGCGCGCCGGCATCGGCAGCACCTTCGTCAACCTGGCCCTGCGCACGCTCGGCCTGGTCGAACGCCAGCTCGCCGTCATCGAGCAGCTGGAGGAGCGCGAGCAGGACCCCGACCGGCTCGCCACCCTGTTCAAGCTCGACCACTTCGCCACCGTGATGCGCCGGCACAGCGAGAACCTGCTCGTCCTCGCCGGCACCGAGCACGTCCAGCAGAACCCCGGCCCGGTCCCGCTGGTCGACGTCGTCCGCGCCGCGGTCAGCGAGATCGAGCGGTACGAGCGGGTCCGCATCGCCGCGCTCCCGCCGCACGCGCACATCGCCGGGTTCGCCGCCGATGACCTCTCCCACCTGCTGGCCGAACTCATGGAGAACGCGACCTCGTTCTCCCCGCCCGACGTGCCCGTCGAGGTCTCCGGCTGGCTGCTGGAGAACGGCGAGGTCATGCTCTCCGTCCAGGACGGCGGCATCGGCATGACCGAGGAGCGGATGACCCGGCTCAACGCCCGGCTCGCCGACTTCGACCCCGACGCCGCGTACGACCACGAGGGCGAGGACGGGCTCGGACTCGGGCTGTACGTCGTCGCCCGGCTCGCCCACCGGCTCGGCGTCCGCGTCCAGCTCCGCGAGCAGAAGCAGGGCGGCGTCGCGGCGGTCGTCGTCCTGCCGCAGCCGCTGCTCGCCGAGGCGGCGCCGGCCGCCGTGCCCAGCGCCGCCCCGTCCCCGGACGGCACCCACACCTTCTCCCTGCCCGGCGCCGACGCCGAGGCCAACTCCAACGTGCTGCCCGGCCGCGCGAAGGACGGCGACCCGCTGGTGGCCCTCGCGGAGAAGGCCGTGGCGGAGCAGGCCGGAACGGAGGGGCCCGCACGGGAGCGGGACGCCGCCGCGGGCGCCGGGACGGCCGAGGCCGACTCCGGGCGGGGGACCGGCTCCCCGTCCGGGACGTCCTCCGCGCACGGGGCCGACTCGGCGCACGGAACCGACTCCGCGTCCGGGCCGGCCGTACCTCCGCGGGAGCCGGCCGGGGCCGGGGTCCCGGAGTCGCCCTCCGAGACCACCATGGAGCTGCTGATCCCGGAGCCCCCGCGCGCGGACCGCCCCGAGGCCGCCGACCGCTCCCGGACCGCCGACCACGCCGCCGGCACCGACCGTGCCGCCGGCACCGACCGCGCCGAAACCGCCGACCACGCGGAACCCGCCCCGGCGGCCGGCCGGCCCGCCACGCCGCAGCCCGCCCCGGCGGCGCCGGAGCCCGCGACCGCGCAGCCCGCCCCCGTGGTGCCGGAGCCGGCCGCCCCCGCCGACCCGTACGCCATCGGGCCCGACACGCACGACCGCGCCCCCGACGAGGGTGAGGAACCGCTCACCGACAAGGGGCTGCCCAAGCGCACACCGAAGATCACCGCGCCGTCGGCGACGCCCCGGCCACGGACCGGCGGTGTCGACGCGGACGCGCTGCGCCGCCGGCTGGGCGGTTTCCGCCGGGGGGCGGAGGCCGGCCGCCGCGACGTCGAGGCGGAGATCGCCGAGCAGACGGGCCAGACCCCGGCACCCGGGGCACCCGCACCGCACCACCGCACGACCGCAGGACACGCACACGCCGAAGAAGCCACGGGGGGCACAGTCGAGGAGGCAAGCAGTTGACCGCGCCCAGTACCTTCGGACTGAGCAGTGAGGCCCGCAATCTGCACTGGCTGCTGACCAACCTCGTCGAGGAGGTGCCCGGCATCCTCTCGGTGGCCGTGGTCTCCTCGGACGGTCTGCTGCTGCTCTCCTCCGACCCGGGCAGGAACGAGGAGGCCCGCCGGACCCCGGCCGACCGCCCCACCGGTCCGCGCGGCTCCGCCGCCGACCTGGCCACCATCGTCTCCGGCATCGGCAGCCTCACCATCGGTGCCGCCCGCCTGCTGGAGTTCGGCGGGGTGAAGCACACCATGATCGCGATGGACGAGGGCAGCCTGTTCGTCATGTCGATCAGTGACGGCTCGCTGCTCGGGGTGCACGGCTCCGCCGACTGCGACATGAGCGTGGTGGCCTACCACATGGCGCTCTTCGTCGGCCGCGCCGGCCATGTGCTGACCCCCGAACTCCGCAGTGAGCTGCGGAAATCCCTGGAGTCCGAGTCGACGGGGAGTGCCCGATGAGCGCCACACCGAAGTCACAGCTCCCGGTCCGCGGCGGCGACCGCAAGCCCGCCCGCGTGCGCCCCTACTCGCTCACCGGCGGCCGTACCCGCTTCGGGCACGTCCTGCTGGTCGAGACGTTCGTGGCCAGCACCGCCGCGCTGGAAGCGCCCGAGGAGCGCAGGGAACTCACGAACGGTTCCCTGACCACCCGGGTGATGCCGGAGATGCTGGCCATCGTCGAACTGTGCCGCCGGATGCGCACGGTGGCCGAGATCGCCGCGCTGCTGAAGATGCCGCTCGGCGTGGTCCGCGTGCTGCTGAGCGACCTCGCGGACCAGGGAAAGATCCGCGTGTACGGAACCGGTACCGGGCACGGCACGGGCCGCCCGAACCGCGCGTTGCTGGAAAGGGTGCTGAGTGGACTCCGCCGTCTCTGATGCCGCTCGTGGCGTCTCCCCGCTCGTCGGCCTGGCCGAGCCCGACGAGGACCTGAAGTCCTGGCAGACGGACCGCACCCGGGCGCCCATCGCCACGAAGATCGTGGTGGCGGGCGGCTTCGGCGTCGGCAAGACCACCCTGGTCACCGCGGTCTCCGAGATCACCCCGCTGCAGACCGAGGCCCTGATGACGGAGGCCAGCGAGGAGACCGACGACCTCACCGCCACGCCCGGCAAGCTGACCACCACCGTGGCGATGGACTTCGGCCGTCTCACGCTCGACGACGACCTGGTGCTCTACCTGTTCGGCACACCGGGCCAGCAGCGGTTCTGGTTCATGTGGGACGACCTGGTGCGCGGCGCGATCGGCGCGGTCGTCCTGGCCGACACCCGCCGTCTGAAGGACTGTTTCCCGGCGCTCGACTACTTCGAGAGCTGCGGGCTTCCGTACGTGGTCGCGGTCAACCACTTCGACGGCAGCGAGCTGTTCGATCCGGAGGACGTCCGCGAGGCCCTCACGATTCCGCCGCACATACCTGTCATGATCATGGATGCGCGGCGCCGGATCTCGGTGATCGAGACCCTCCTGGCCCTCGTCGGCCACGCGCTCGACGAAACCCCCGAGTAGTCCCGACTAGGAGACAGCAACCGCATGCGGAAGATACTCGTCGTCGGAGCCGGCCAGTCCGGCCTCCAGCTCGCCCTCGGCCTCCAGTCGCACGGCTACGAGGTCACCCTGATGTCCAACCGGACCGCGGACGAGATCCGCTCCGGCCGGGTCATGTCGACGCAGTGCATGTTCCACACGGCACTCCAGCACGAGCGCGACCTCCAGCTGAACTTCTGGGAGTCCCAGGCCCCGAAGATCCAGGGACTCGGCGTCTCCGTGGCCGCCCCCGGCTCGCACGACCCGGGGCCGACGCAGCGCGCGATCGACTGGGTGGGCAGGCTCGACGGGTTCGCGCAGTCGGTCGACCAGCGGGTGAAGATGGCCGGCTGGATGGAGACCTTCGCGCAGCGCGGCGGCCAGCTCGTCATCCACGGCGCGGCCGTCGGCGACCTCGACTACTTCTCCCGCGCCTACGACCTGGTGCTCGTCGCGGCCGGCAAGGGCGAGCTGGTGCAGATGTTCGCCCGCGACCCCGAGCGCTCCCCGTACAGCGAGCCGCAGCGCGCCCTCGCCGTCGCCTACGTCCACGGCCTGGGCCCGCGCCCGGAGCACCCCGACTTCGACGCGGTCCGCTGCAACCTGGTGCCCGGCGTCGGCGAGCTGTTCATCATGCCGACGTTCACCACCTCCGGCCGCGCCGACATCCTCTTCTGGGAGGGCATACCCGGCGGCCCGCTGGACGTGTTCAAGGGCGTCAAGGACCCGGCGGAACACCTGTCCCTGACGCTGGAACTCATGGAGAAGTTCACGCCCTGGGAGTACGCGCGGGCCACCAAGGTCGAACTGACCGACGCCGGCGGCACCCTCGCCGGCCGTTACGCCCCCACCGTGCGCAACCCCATCGGCCGGCTGCCCTCCGGCGGCCTGGTCCTCGGCGTCGCCGACGTGGTCGTCGCCAACGACCCGATCACCGGACAGGGCTCGAACTCGGCCTCCAAGTGCGCCGCCGCCTACCTCTCCGCCATCCTCGAACACGGCGACAAGCCGTTCGACGAGGAGTGGATGCGGGCCACGTTCGACCGTTACTGGGCCACGGCGCGGCACGTCACCAAGTGGACCAACACGATGCTCGCCCCGCCGCCGGAGCACGTCCTGAACCTCATCGGTGCCGCGGGCCAGCTCCAGCCGGTGGCGGACCGTTTCGCCAATGGCTTCAACGACCCGTCGGACTTCGAGAACTTCTTCTACGAGCCGCAGAAGACCGAGGGCTACCTGATGGAGGTCTCGGGCGCGGCCGGCGCCTGACACCGCTACGGCCGGGCGTCCGGCCGCACCGCCCCCAGCACCGGGTTGTTCGCCAGCGGGGAGATCCTGATCTCCTCGCCGGTGCGCGGGGCGTGGACGACCTTGCCGCCGCCGGCGTAGATCGCGACGTGGGTGGCCTCCGGGAAGTAGACCACCAGGTCGCCCGGGCGCAGGTCCTTCAGCGGGACGCGGGGGAGCTCGGCCCACTGCTCCTGGCTGGTCCGGGGGATCGGGGTGCCCGCGTGTCCCCAGGCCTCGGAGGTCAGCCCGGAGCAGTCGTACGTCTCCGGGCCCTCCGCGCCCCACTCGTACGGCTTGCCGAGCTGCCGCATGGCGTAGCGCAGGGCCCGGTCGCCCTCGTCGGACGGCTTGGCGTCCTCGGCGTCGAGCGCGCCGGAGGCCACCAGGTCCCGCTGTGCCTTCTCGATCCCCTCGGTCTCGAACGCGGCGAGCGCGGTCAGCTCCTCCGCGGTGAGGGCGGCCAGCAGTTCCTCGATGTCGCCGAGCCGCTCCCGCACCTCGTCGCGCTCCTCGCGCTGCCGTTCGGCGACGGCGAGCTGGGCGTCGAGCGCCCCGCGCGCCCGGCGGGCCAGCTCGTCCGCCCTGCGCTCGGTGCCGGTGAGCCGGCCCACCGTCTCGGCGCGCTCCCGCGCCACCCGGCCGATCACATGTCCCTCGTCGAGGGCGCGCTGCGGGTCACGGGCCAGGAGGAGGCGCACGTACGGCGAGAGGGCGGTGCTCGTGCTCTGGTACTGCTGCCGGGCCAGACGCCCGGCGGCGCCCCGGCTGTCGTGCAGGGAGAGCCGGGCGCGGGCCAGCGCGCGGTCGAGCCGGGCGACCTCGGCACGCCGCTCCTCCAGCTCCTCCTCCGTGGCGTTGTACGTCTCCGTCGCCCGCTCGGCCTCCCGGTACAGCCGCTGAAGGTCCGTCAGCAGCGCGGACAGCGTCCGGTCGCGGGGCGGCCCGGGCTCGGGTGCGGCGCTCGCCCCCGGGCCGGGCGCGAGGGTGGCGCAGACCGTCACGGCCGCCGCACAGGCCAGACGCAGAAACCTTCCTGACACGTCATCACCTCCGGTGCGGGGCGGAGTCTCCGCGCCGCACCGCGAGCATCCGGCGCCTTCGCGCGGGCCGCTCGCCGGACGTGCTCGGGATGGCGTAACCGCGTCACCCCTCGGCGTCGTCCCGGTCGCCGCCCGGCGTGGCGCCGGGACCGGAGGGCCGCGACGGCTTCTGCCACGGCCATCTCGGCCGGCCGCCGGGCTCGCCCTCGGGGTCGTGCACGTACTTCCAGCGCTGGGTCAGCCGGCCCTGCCCGCGCGACACCCGGCGGTAGACCAGCACGGTCGGCGGGCCGCCCGCCGCGTCGGGGACGGGGATGCGGTACGTCCTGGGCGGGTGCCCGGTGATCCCCAGCAGCACGGGCAGCGTGCGGCCGTCCATCGGCCCGCCCTCGAAGGGGGTGTCTTCGCTCTTCACGCCACCAGTGTCAGCCATCCGCCGCGGCGAGGTCGGCCACCACGGCCGCGGCCTGGGCGTCCCGGGCCGCGGTCACCGACAGCACCGCGAGGAACTGGTCCACCAGCCAGTCCCGCAGCTCCCCGGCGGGCGGCTGCTTCTCCTCGTCCAGCCACATCAGGGAGGCCGCCTCCACCGCGGTGATCCACATCCGGACGGTCATCCGCAGCCGGGGCCCGGGGTCGTCGACCCCGAGGTGCCGGTAGATGTGCTCGGCCGCCGCCCGCCGCACGCCGTCCACGATGGCCGTCGTCCGGGACGTCTCCACCACGCTGCCGCCCTGCAGCAGCGCGCTGAACCCCGCGTCGTGCTCGTCGACGAAGGCGAGGTAGCGGTCCAGGGCCCGGGCCAGACGGGGCAGCGGCGGGCCCTCGCGCGGCTCGTCGAAGCAGCCGCGCAGCGCCTCGGCGGCGGAGCGCAGGGCGGCCTCGTAGAGCTGCTGCTTGCCGCCGGGGAAGTATCGGTACACCAGCGGCCGGGAGACTCCGGCCGCCTCCGCCACGTCGTCCAGCGAGACGTCCTCGGGGGCCCGGTGCGCGAACAGGGAGAGCGCGGCGTCGAGGAGCTGGCTGCGCCGTTCCTCGACGCTGAGCCGGCGGTAGGTGCGGGCGGGGGCCTGAGGGGTCATGACCGGCAGCGTAATCGCGTGCGCCGTTCGCGCCGCCGCGCGGGGGACCTCCGGTGACCGGGGCGGGCCGGCGGGCGCGGGCCGCGCACGGCTCCCCGCGCCCTTTCCGTGGCGCACCCGCCCTCAGGCCAGCAGCCCCGACGACTTCCACAGCCGCCGGCCGACACCGCGCAGGACGCCGATGTCGTCGAGGAAGTCGGTGAGCCGCCTGGCGCCGGTCTGCATGATCTCCCTGCGGTGGCCGCTGGCCTTCACCTGGGCCATGGCCTCCCGCTTGTCCAGGCCCACGTTGGCGTACACCTCGGGGTTCACGAAGGCGACGGAGAAGACGCGGGCGAACTCGCCGGAGGTGACGCGGGTGAACTCCTGCGACCACTTCGGCGCGGTCACCATCTGGCGCCGCAGCTCCTCACGGGCGTACCGGACGTGGCGGGCCTCCTCGACGACGTGGATGCGCGTGACGCCGCGGATCAGCGGCTGCACCCGCTCGTCGGGGAAGGTCAGCCGCTGCATCCAGTCCAGGATCTCCTCGCCGAGCAGGGTGGCGGTGAAGGAGCCCGGCGTGGTGGAGATGGTCTTGAACAGCCGGCCGAGGTGCTGGTGGGTGCGGCTGACCGGGTACCACGGGGTGTCGCCCCGGGAGATCAGCCGGGCGAACATCTTCGAGTGCCGGCACTCGTCCTCGATCTCGGTGAGCGCGTACCGCACGTGCGCGCTCGTCGCCGCCTTGTCGTAGATGTGCCGCACGAGCAGCTGCATCAGGATGATCTCGAACCAGATGCCCAGCGAGGCGAGCGCCGCCGACTCGTGCCGGGACAGCAGGATCCGCTGCTCCTCGCTCATCCGCTTCCACAGCGGGGTGTCGTAGAGCGACACCAGCTCCGGCGGCCAGAACCACTTGCCCTCCTCGAAGGGGGCGTCCCAGTCGAGTTCCTTGTCCGGGTCGAAGGAGTGCTTGGCGGAAGAGTCGAGCAGCCGCTCGGCCACCTGCTCCCGGTCCTTGAGCAGGCCGAGCGCGTCTCGCAGCCCCTCGACCGCGTCGGCTTCCGTCAGGGTCGTCATGGCAGTCCCATCTCGTCGTACGGAGCGCTGTTCGGTTACCCGTGGGTCACTGCTTATGAGACTGCCTGTCAGCAAGCCCGTCAATAGGTCGTGCGCGACTTGTTGACCCCGCGTCTACTACGCGGGAGCCTGCGGAGCATGCCGACCTTCGACGTGTACACCAGCACACCGGACGACCCCGGCTGGGCGGTCCCCGCGACCGGCGCGGCACGCTTCAGCTGGGAGTACGACGACGGACGGGACCGCCTGCTCGCCCTCTACCAGAAGGGCAAGGACAAGCAGTGGGACGGCACCAAGCGCATCGACTGGGACCTGGAGGTCGACCCGTACGACCCCCTCGGCACCCCCGACGAGGCCCTGGCCCTCCACGGCACCAAACACTGGGCGAAACTCACCGCCAAGGACCGCGCGGAGCTGCGCAGGCACTACGCCTCCTGGCAGTTCAGCCAGTTCCTGCACGGCGAACAGGGCGCCATGATCTGCGCCGCGCGGATCGTCGAGTCCGTGCCCGACCTCGACGCCAAGTTCTACTCCGCCACCCAGACCATGGACGAGGCCCGGCACGCCGAGATCTACGGCCGCTTCCTGCACGAGAAGATCGGGCTCCTCTACCCGATCAACGACAACCTCCAGTCCCTCCTCGGCGACACCCTGCGCGACAGCCGCTGGGACATGCCCTACCTCGGCATGCAGGTGCTGATCGAAGGGCTGGCCCTGGCCGCCTTCGGCATGATCCGCGACACCACCGACAAGCCCCTGCCCCAGCAGATCCTCGCCTACGTCATGCAGGACGAGGCCCGGCACGTCGCCTTCGGCCGCATGGCCCTGCGCGACTACTACCAGCAGCTCACCGACGCCGAACTGCGCGAACGCGAGGAGTTCGTCATCGAGGGCTGCTACCTCATGCGCGACCGCCTGCGCGGGGTCGAGGTCCTGGAGAACTTCGGCATCCCGAAGGCCGAGGCGGAGGAGTACAGCGAGCAGTCCGAGTTCCTCGCCCTCTTCCGCAAGCTCCTCTTCAGCCGCATCGTCCCCTGCGTCAAGGACATCGGCCTGTGGGGCAAGCGCCTCCAGCAGGCCTACGTCGACCTCGGCGTCCTGGAACTCGGCGACTCCAGCCTGGACCTGCTGATGTCCCAGGACGAGGAGATCGCCGAGAAACTGGACGCCCAGCGGTTCGCGGCCGAGGAACGGGAGCGGGCGGCGGAGGTGCGGCGCACGATCGAGGAGGGCGCCGCACCCGGCTGACCTCAGCGGGCCGTCCCGAGCACCGCCTCCATCACCGCCCGGGCGATCGGTGCCGCCACCCCGCCCCCGGTGATGTCCCCGCGGTCGGCGGCCGCGTCCTCCACCACCACCGCCACCGCCACCTTCGGCTCCAGGGCCCGCCCTCCCTGCGCCCAGGAGACGAACCACGCGTACGGGGTGCCGGAGTTGCCGATGCCGTGCTGGGCCGTGCCGGTCTTGCCGCCGACCGTCACCCCGGGGATCGCCGCGTTGGTGCCGGTGCCGTCCTCGACCACGTTCCGCATCAGCTCACGCAGCCGGACCGCGGTCGACGGACGCATCGCCTGGCGCGCCGGACGCGGACCGGCGGCGGCCACGGTCGAGCCGTGCGCCGTCGTCGTCCGCTCCACCAGGTACGGCTCGCGCACCTGCCCCCCGTTGGCCACCGCCGCCGCCACCATCGCCATCTGCAGCGGGGTCGCCCGCGTGTTGTACTGGCCGATGGCGGAGAGCGCCAGCTGCGCCCGGTCGACCGTGGTGTCGAAGGTGCTCGGCGCGACCGCGTACGGCACGCGCAGGTCCGTCGCGTTGAAGCCGAACGCCTCGGCGGTGGCCGCCATGTCCGCCACCCCGACGTCCACGCCCAGCTTGGCGAACACCGTGTTGCAGGACCACTCGAAGGCCACCCGCAGCGGCGCGTCCTCGCAGCCCTCGCTCTCGTTGGTCAGTCTCGTCCGGGTGCCGGGCAGGGTGTACGGGGCGGGCGAGTCGGTCGGCTCGTCCACGTCCCTGACCACACCCGCGTCCAGCGCCGCCGCCGCCGTCACCACCTTGAAGGTGGAACCCGGCGGATAGGTCTGCCCCGTCGCCCGGTTGAGCATCGGCTTGCTCGGGTCCTCGTTGAGCTGCGCCCACGACCGGGCCACCGTCGCGCTGTTGCCCGACAGCGACTCCGGGTCGTACGACGGGGTGGACACCAGCGCCAGGATGCGCCCGGTCGACGGCTCCAGCGCCGCCACCGCTCCCTTGCGCGCCCCCAGCCCGGCGTACGCCGCCCGCTGGGCCGCCGCGTTCAGGGTGGTCACCACGTCACCGCCCCGGCTCCGGGCCCGGGTCAGGTCGCCCACCAGCGGGAACGGTGCCAGCATCGGGTCCGTGCCGGAGAGGATGCCGTCCTCGGTGTCCTCCAGCAGCGAGGACCCGTAGACCTGCGAGGCGAAACCGGTGACCGGGGCGTACAGCGGCCCGTCGGTGTACGTCCGCTCGTAGCGCAGCCGGCCCGCGGTGTCCTTGGAGCCCGTCACCGGGCGGCCGCCGACCAGGATGTCGCCGCGCGGCTGCCCGTAACGGGCGATGGCCGGGCGGCGGTTGGCCGGATGGTCGTCGTACGCCGGGGCCTGGAAGACCTGGATGCGGGCGGCGTTGACCAGCAGCGCCGCCAGGAGCAGCGCGCAGAAGACGGCGGCGTGCCGGATGTGCCGGGTCACGGTGCCACCCGCCCGTCGTACTGCCTGCGGGCCGCGTGGCTCACCCGGATCAGCAGGGCCACGATCGCCCAGTTGGTGACGACCGAGGAGCCGCCCTGGGCGAGGAACGGCATCGCCATGCCAGTCAGCGGGATCAGCCCGGTCACCCCGCCCGCGATCACGAACACCTGGAGCGCCACGATGGAGGCGAGGCCGACCGCGAGCAGCCGCCCGAACGGGTCGCGCAGGGCGAGGCCCGCCCGGTAACCGCGCTCCACCAGCAGGCCGTACAGCAGGAAGACGGCGGACAGCCCGGCCAGGCCCAGTTCCTCGCCAGCCGTGGCCAGCACGAAGTCCGACTTGGCGGCGAAGCCGATGAGGACGGAGTGGCCGAGGCCCAGGCCGGTGCCGAGGATCCCGCCCTCGGCGAAGGCGAACAGCGACTGCGCGAGCTGACCGGGCCCCTGCCCGGCGTCGGCGGTGGCGAACGGGTGCAGCCAGTCTTCGATCCGGCCGTGCACATGCGGCTCCAGCCGGGCCACGGCGACCGCGCCGAGCACCGCGAGCAGCAGCCCGACGGCGATCCAGCCGGAGCGGCCGGTGGCGACGTAGAGCATGACGACGAACAGGCCGAAGAAGAGCAGCGACGTGCCCAGGTCCCGCTCCAGGACCAGCACGCCCACGCTGGCCAGCCAGATCGCCACGATCGGGCCCAGCACCCGGCCGGTGGGGAGCTGGAGCCGCCAGATCCTGCGGCCGGTGTACGCCAGGGCGCTGCGGTTCGCGGACAGGTACGCGGCGAAGAACACGGCCAGCAGCACCTTCGCGAACTCGCCCGGCTGGATGGAGAACCCGGCGACCCGGATCCAGATGCGCGCCCCGTTCACCGCCGGGAAGAAGATCGGCAGGGTGAGCAGGGCCAGCGCGACGGCCACGCAGACGTACGCGTACCGCTGGAGGAAGCGGTGGTCGCGCAGGAAGAAGACGATCCCGGTGAACAGCGCGGCACCGAGCGCGGACCAGATGAGCTGCGCGGGGGCCGCCCGGTCGCCCGGGGTCTCCAGGTCCAGCCGGTAGATCAGCACCAGACCCAGACCGTTGAGCAGGACGCCGATGGGCAGCAGCAGGGGGTCGGCGTAGGGGGCACGCAGCCGTACCGCCACATGGGCGAGGAGCGCCAGCACACCGAGCCCGGCGCCGTAACCGGCGGCGCCGGGCGGAAGGGTCCCGTGCCGGGCGAGACCGACGGCGCAGTAGCCGTACACCGGGAGCAGCACGGCCACCACGATGAGGGCGAGTTCGATGCCGCGGCGCCGGGGGAGGCGTACCGCCACGGCGGGCGCTTCCACGGCCACGGCCGTTCCGGTTCCGGCCTTCGTCATGTCCGGAACCTAACCGAACGGGGCCACGCGTCCTGACTGCCCGTCAGCACCAGCGTGGCGCGGGACCGATGTTCTCGATGAAGCGGGCCGCCCCCCAGGCCCAGGTGCCGTCCGTGAGGAGGTACCACAGCGGATTGCCCCCGACGTTCTCGCCCGGTGTCTTGCAGAAGATCGACACGACATCACCCCGGTGGGCGGCGCGGATCACCTGGCTGCCGCGCGTCGGGGCGCTGCGCAGCAGCAGCCTGTCGGCGGTGACGACGCCCTGGTACAGGCGCGCGTCGTGGTGCCCGTCGTCGTGGCCGCCGCCCAGGCCGCCGGACACGCCGAGGCTCGCGTCCCCGGCGCCCTGGTCGTCACTCGCGGTGGCGGGCGTGACGGCGACGGCGCCGGCCAGGACGCCGGCGGCGGTGGCTATGGCGAGACGGGTGAGGGAGGAACGCAGGGACATGAGGGGTACCTCCGTAAGGGGGCGAACGTGACTAATCGCCACATTAGGAGCGGACGGGGCGCGTCGCCTGTCGCACTGCGCCATCGGAGAGAGGGGGCGTGCGTGAGGGGGATGGGCGCGGTGGGGGGAGGAGATGGCAGACGGTCGACGTGGGACGCGCGACGGGCCCGGGGAGTCAAGCCCCGGGAGTCGGGCGCCGGGAGTCGGGGGCGCGTGTGAAGGAGCGTCAGGGCGGTCGAAGGGGGCCCGGCGGTCGAGGGGGCTCGGCGGTCTAGGGGGCCCGGCGGGGGAGGAGGAGACCGGGCCGGGAGCGGCGGGACCCGCGGCAGGCAGCGTCAGTGGCCGGCGCGCGCCCCCCGCGCCGGCGCGGTCCCGGGCAGGGTCAGGGTGGCCACCGCACCGCCGTCGGGCGCGTTGCCGAAGTCCAGGCGGGCGCCCAGCACCTCCGCCTGGCCCAGGGCGATGGTCAGCCCCAGGCCGTGGCCGCGCGCGCCGCCCTCGGTGCGGAACCGCTGCGGACCGTGCGCCACCAGATAGTCCGGGTAGCCGTCCCCGTGGTCCCGCACGGTCACCACCGGCCCGTCCACGGTCAGCACCACCGGCGCCCGTCCGTGCCGGTGCCCGTTCGCGACGAGGTTGCCCAGCACCCGCTCCAGCCGCCGCCGGTCCGTCTCCACCCGGGCGTCCCGCACCACCCGCACCTCCGTGTCGGTCCCCGACGCCCGCACGACCCGCCGGGCCAGCGCCCCCAGCTCCTCGCCGTCCAGCTCCAGCCGCTCCCGCCCGGTGTCCAGCCGGGAGATCTCCAGCAGGTCCTCGGTCAGCGTGCGCAGCGCGGCCACCCGGTCGCGCACCAGTTCCGTCGGCCGGCCGGGCGGCAGCAGCTCGGCCGCGGCGTGCAGCCCGGTCAGCGGCGTGCGCAGCTCGTGCGCCACGTCCGCGGTGAACCGCTGCTCGGCCAGCAGCTTGCCCTGCAACGAGCCCGCCATGGAGTCCAGCGCGGCGGCCACCACGCCCACCTCGTCCTGCGGCCGGCGCGGGTCCCCGGCCCGCCGGTCGTGCACCCGCGCGTCGAGATCGCCGGCGCTGATCCGCCGCGCGACCCGGGCCGTGGCGTGCAACCGCCGGGTCACCCGGGTCACCGCGAACGCCCCGACCAGCACCGTCGCCCCGATCGCGAGCGCCGAGGACCAGAGGATCGCCCGGTCCAGTCCCTCGATGGTGCGGGCCTGCTGTGCGTAGTCGACGGCCACGGTCAGGGCGCGCCCGCCGTCGGCGGGCCCCGCGGCCCACATCGTGGGCCGGCCCCGGTGGTCGGCGACCATCGTGCCGCGCCGGCCCGACAGGGCCAGTTCGCGCAGCGGCCCGGGCAGCTCCCCCGGGTCGAGACCCGCGCCGGGCGGCAGCGGATCCCCGGCCTCGTACGCCTCCGTCGCGTCCGCCAGCCGGGACAGCGCGAGGTCCCGGGCCTCGCCGACCGTCTGGTGGGTCACCGAGACGTGGACGAGGGCGCCGAGCATGGCGGCGAGGGCGCAGCACATCACGGTGATGAACAGCGCGGCCTTCACGGCCAGGGCACCGGCCCACCGCGGAAGCCTCATCGCCGGCTCTCCGTGGGCGAGGGCGTGCCGCGGCTGGGGGCGGGGGACGGTGTGCGGCGGCCCGGGGCGGGTGAGGGTGTGCCGCGGCCGGTGCGCAGCATCTCGTCGTGGGTGAGCAGCATCGCCCGCTGGTCCCGGTCCCAGCTCCACTGGAGCCGGTACTCGTAGCCCTTCAGCTCCGACGGCGACCGGATGATCACCGACCGCCCGGCCAGCTCCACCCCGCTGACGGCGTCGTCCCAGCTCATGACCCGCACCAGCCGGCCGTTCTCCACCGTGTACACCCGCACGGCGGTCAGTTCGCCGGGCAGCTGCCGGAAGCCGAGCGTGAGGTCGTCGTGGCCGTCGCCGGTCAGGTCCCGGTAGTACGGGGTGAGCACGGGACACCGGCCGTGGCCCGCGCCCGCCGCGCACTCGGCCATGCGCGCGCCCGTCTCCCGGTAGGCGGCGCCGGCGCCCTCGTACTCGCCCGGACTCGCGTCGATCTCCGTCCGTACGACGGCCACCGGATCCACCGCGCGCACGTCCCCGCCGGGGACCCGGACCCCCTTGACGACCTGGCGTTCCACCTCGCCGATCTCGTAGGCGGGGCTGGACGCGGGCGGCAGCGCCGGCCACAGCCGGGCCGGTCCCTCGGCGGTCGGCGTGGGCCCCGCGCCCCGCAGCCCGCCGGTGTCTCCGCAGCCCGCGACGGCGAGGCCGGAGACCAGCAGCAGGGCGGCGACGGCACAGGTGCGGGGGCGGACGCGGGCGGGCACGGCACTCCGGTGATCAGGATGGCCAGGGACCCGTACACCTTATTCGTACGGACGTCCTTTTTGCGTATCACGGGCAACCGGAACGATCATCCCGCACACGGGCGCACGCCGCCCCCGTACCCGCCCGCACGGGTACGTCGCCCGCACCCGCACGGTACGTTGCCCGTACTCGCACGCGTACGTCGCCCGCATCCGCACGGGTACGTCGCCCGCATCCGCACACGCACGTCGCCTGCGTCCGTACCGTACGGCGCCTGCACTCGCACGGTGCCCGCACGCGTGCGTCGCCCCCGCACGCCCTCGCACCCCGGGGACTCCGCCCGCCCGTCCCCGCCCCGCCGCGGGGGCGGGTCACTCCGCCGCCTCCGCCAGCTCCTCCAGCCACCGCACCGTCGGCAGCCCCGCCCGCAGGTACTCCACGAACAGCTCGTTGTGCAGCGCCCACGGCGAGCGGCGCGCCCGGATCAGCCGGATCGCCTCCTCGGCGGACCGGCCCCGCCGCACCAGGGCGTGGGCGACGACCAGCCCCGAGCGGTTGTACCCGTGGAAGCAGCGGACCAGCACCCGGCGCCCCGCGTCCACCGCCTCGCACGCGGCCTCCGCCAGCCGGATCACCCCCGCCAGCTGGGTGCCGTCCAGCGGGCCGTCCGGTATGGGCCACACCTGGTGCTCGACGCCCGGACCGGGCCCGTGCCCGGGCAGCCGCAGCAGCGTCTGGACGAGATCGAACTCGTCCCGCACGACAGCGAACTCCAGCCCGCCCGCCGAACCCCGGAACTCGTGCCCGCCCATCCACAGACCCGGCACCACCTCGTGCCACGGGCCGTCCGGAGCGGGTACGTCGGCTTCCTTCCCGCGGGTACGCAACGGCGCCTCCCCAACCCCGACCGCCCCTCGACCGCTCCCCAAGGTAGCCGCGTTCTTGCCCCGCGGCACCCCGCCTGTTCCCATGGTCATGAGGTGATGGTGCATGACCGGACTGCGCGTCGTACCGACCCGGCGGCACGGCCGGGAACGGCTCTACGTCTGTCTCCCGGACGGCGCGAACATCGCCTGGTACGACCGTGAGACCGCCCGCGTCAACCTGCTGAGCGAGGACCGCCGGGAGGACGTCCTGGCCGCCCTGCACCCCTTCGTCACCGGCCCGGTCACGGTCGGCCCGCCCCCGGTCCCCAGCCCCGCCGAACTGGCCCGGCTCAGCCTCCACCCCGACGACGACCTCGCCCCCAACCGCCCCGGCGAGGCGCTGCTCGTCGCCGTCGACCGGGACCCGGCCCCCGGCCCCCGGCTGCGCCCCGACCCGCGGCGCCGCGCCCTGGAGGCCGAGCAGACCGTGGGGGAGGCGCTGGACGCCCTGGACGGGGCGGGCTGGCACGCGCTGCACTCCCTGCCGCTGCCCGGCGGCGACCGCATCCACCACCTGCTCATCGGCCCCGGCGGACTGTTCGCCGTGCACGCGCTGTACGCCCGCAGGCAGCGGGTGGTGGTGGCCGACCCCCTGGTCGCGCTGGGCCGCCGGGAACCGCAGCCGCTGCTGCGCCGCCTGCGCGCCGACGCCTCCCGGGCCGCGTACGCCCTGACCGCCGAGGTCCGCCCGGCCCTGGTGCTGGTCGGTCCCGCCCGGCTGAGCGTGCCCGGCCCGGTCCGCGAGGTCCGCGTCCTCACCGACGCCGACCTCGGCGGGCTCGGCCGCCTCGGCGGCGTGCTCAAACCGGCGGACGTCGAGGCCCTGCACGCCATGGCCCGCGACCGTCGCACCTGGCAGCGGCTCTGACGCGAAGCCCCGGCCACCCGCCCGGAGCGGACGCCCCGCCCCGGGGCGGCGAACCGGACCCGAGGATCGGCCCTCGGCCCAGCTCACCGGGTCCCCGGGACCCACTCACCGCAGCGAACCCGCCGCCCTTCGGTGATCGGCCCTCGGGGCAGCGAACCCGGCCCGCGGCCACCCCCTCAGAGCAGCGAACCCACCCCGAGAGATCCGGCCTCTCCTGGCAGCGCAGCCCCCCGACGACCCGCCCTCGCGGCAGCGCGGCCACCACCCCTCCCGACGACCCGCCCTCACGGCAGCGCGGCCACCCGCTCCGGATCCAGCAGCGGGGCCAGCAGGTCGCCGTAGTCCTGCACGCGCGGGGCGATGTCGGGCGCCCGGAACGCGAGCTGCGCCGGATCGCCGCACGCCTCGACCTCCTCCCAGGTCACGGGGGCGGACACCCACGGCTCGGCGCGCGCCCGCAGGGTGTACGGGGTCGCCGTCGTCTTGCGGGCGGCGTTCTGGCTCCAGTCGACGAACACCTTGCCCGGGCGCAGACTCCGCGTCATGCGGTGCACGACCAGCCGGGGCATCGCCCGCTCCGCCTCGACGGCGAGCGCCTTGGCGTACTCGGACGTCCGCTCGGAGGGCGCTCCCCGCACCGCCGCCAGCAGGTGCAGCCCCTTGGAGCCCGACGTCTTGGCGTACGCCTCGATCCCGTCCGCGGCCAGCCGCTCCCGCAGCCACAGGGCGACCTCGCAGCAGTGCACGACGGTCGCCGGCGGACCCGGGTCCAGGTCGAAGACGATCCGGTCGGCCTCCTCGGGGCTGCCCGCGAGCCACTGGTGGGTGTGGAACTCGGCGACCTGGTTCGCCGCCCACATGAGGCTCGGCAGGTCCTGCACCAGCACCATCCGCGCCGGACCCTCGGAGCGGGGCACCTCGGCGGTCATGACCCAGTCGGGCGTACCCGGCGGCACGTTCTTGGTGAAGAAGAGCTGCCCGTCGGGCCCGTCCGGATACCGCAGGAAGGACACCGGCCGGTCCCGCAGATGGGGGAGCAGGACCTCGGCGGCGGTGGCGTAGTAGTGCAGCATCTCGCCCTTCGTGAACCCGGACGCCGGGTACAGCACCTTCTCCAGGTTGCTCAGCGCGAGCTTCCGGCCCTCCACCACGGTCATCGGCGTCATACGATGAGAATCACACAAAACCGGGACAAAACACCCGGGCAGGGCCGCTTACCGGTGGAAAGGTGGGACGCGTGCGATCCATTTGGAACGGAGCCATCTCCTTCGGCCTGGTCAGCATCCCCATCAAGCTGGTGAACGCCACCGAGAACCACTCGATCTCCTTCCGCCAGATCCACACCGAGGACGGCGGCCGCATCCGCTACCGCAAGGTCTGCGAGCTGGAGGACCGCGAGGTCACCCAGTCGGAGATCGGCAAGGGCTACGAGGACGCCGACGGCACGATCATCCCCATCACCGAGGAGGACCTGGCCCACCTCCCGCTCCCCACCGCGAGGACCATCGAGATCGTCGCCTTCGTCCCGGCCGAGCGGATCGACCCCCTCCAGATGGACGCGGCCTACTACCTCGCCGCGAGCGGCGCCCCCGCCGCCAAGCCGTACACCCTTCTGCGCGAGGCCCTGAAGCGCAGCAACAAGGTCGCCATCGCCAAGTACGCCCTGCGCGGCCGGGAGCGCCTCGGCATGCTCCGCGTGGTCGACGACGTCATCGTCATGCACGGCCTCCTGTGGCCCGACGAGGTCCGCGCCCCCGAGGGCGTCGCCCCCGACACCGACGTCACCGTCCGCGACAAGGAACTCGATCTCGCCGACGCCCTCATGGACACCCTCGGCGAGGTCGACCTGTCCGAGCTCCACGACGAGTACCGCGAGGCCGTCGAGGAGGTCATCGCCGCCAAGGCCGCCGGCGAGGCGCCCCCGGAGACGCCCGAACCGGCGAGGAGCGGCAAGGTCCTCGACCTCATGGCCGCCCTGGAGAACAGCGTCCGCGCCGCGAAGGAGTCCCGCGGCGAGGGCGCCGACGTCACCCCCCTCACCTCCCGCCCCGCCCCGAAGCAGACGGGCGGCAAGAAGTCCACGTCGGCGACCCCGGCGAAGAAGACCGCCGCCAAGAAGACCACCGCGTCCTCCACCAAGAAGTCGACGGCGAAGTCGGCCACCCAGGGCACCAAGAAGACGGCGGCGAAGAAGACGACGACCAAGAAGTCCACGTCCTCCCGCAAACGCTCGGCGTGAGGCGCTGGGGGCCACGGAAGAAGCCGCGGGCGGGCAGGCGCCGAGGCGGCGGAGACCCGGGACCCGGGAAGCCGCGTAGGCCGCGGACAGCCGTGTGGCCGGCTGACAACCCCGTAGGTCGCCGGGGGTGCGACGGAGGACGTGACGATGATTACGGCCGCCCGCACGCCCCCCGGCCCCCGGACGTACGGCATCTCCTACGAACCACCAACGGTCGCCCCATCCCGGGAGAAGCCCATGAACCCCACACAGCGCACCCACCGCGCCCTGCTGATCCTGATCACCGCCGGACTCGTCACCTACGTGGCCTTCCTCAACCCGCTCCTCGGCGCGGCCCTCCTCGTGGGAGCCGGCGTCGCCCTCTTCCTGCACCAGACCCTCGGCTGAGCGGCGGGCACCGCGCGACGATCCGCCGCCCCGCGAAAAGTCGCGGGCCCCGAATGCACCACACGCGAGGGGCGGATCGGCATAGCTGAGTAAGAAGACACCAACCACGGTCGGTGGAAGCCGAGTTGTCCGAGTGACGGGAAGGATTGGTCCTGATGCGCAATGCCCCCGATGTTCGAGGGCCGACGGACCCGCACGACTTATCGAAGACATCGCAGGACCTGGTCCCCGGTGCCCGCACCTCACCGGAGTCCCCACCCCGCCGCTGGCTGACGGCGGAGCAGATCGACGAACTCCAGCGCCTGAAGCCGTTCCTGGAGAGCATGGTGCGCCAGGCGGGGATGTACTACCTCATGGAGGACCTGGTGCAGACAGCGGCCCTCCAGCTGGTACGGGCCTGGTCCAAGCCGGACTTCGTGCTCGACCGCCAGGACGGCGGACGCGCCTTCGCCCGCAAGGTGATGCGCAACGTCATAGCGGATGCCGCACGGACCAACGACCGCGACCCGTCCTCGCCCGTGGACGCCTTCCCCGACGTCCCGGTCGCACCCGACGAAGGCGATCACGTGCGCGACGTCGCGCTCAAGGCCATCGACCGGTTCCTCGCGGAGAAGCTGCCCGGGAAGCTGTACCAGGTCGCCCGGCTGCTGATCGTCGAGGGACTGAGCCAGGCCGAGACCGCCCGCTGCCTCAAGATCGACAGGCACACGGTGGCCCGCCGCTACGAGAAGGCGCGGGAGGCGCTGGAGCCCTACAAGGACACGATCCACGACGAGGTGCTGGGCGACGTGACGAGCTAGTGCCGTTACTCGGGCTCATGAGAGGGGGCAGGCCATGCCCCCTCCCGTGAGTCCAGGTTGGGTCCTAGCGACCCGTACGACGAGCGAACAACGCACACATCGGGAGGGCACACACGGGATGTACGAGACATTCGACCTGCTCCGCCGTGCGGCGGAACAACGCCGGGAAACCGTCCGGCGATTACACGGCGGCATCGACCCCGCCACCTGGCAAACACTCCTGGACCGCGTCGAGGACAAGTTAGGGGCGGAGGACCGGCCGGAGGAGGACGACCGGGACGATGCGACCGTCCCGGAGCCGTCCCCCTCCGCACCGCTCCACCCCGGCAGGCAGGCGGGACCCTCTTTGTCCCTCTTATCGACCGGCGCCCTCGGCACGGCCCTGGCGGGCCTGGGCGGGATGCACGAGTCTCTGATCAGCGCGAGCGGGGTCACGGCCCTGTAGGAAGGTCCACGGATCACAGTCCGGTGCCAGGTCGTCACGGGGGGATGATCGGGCCCTGAACCAAGGTCCACCAGCGGGGCGGCCCCTCACCCAGAGAGACCGCCCCGCCCACCGCAGCCTGCGAACCATTGGGACACCAAAAGGCGGGACCCGGCGAACCGGGCCCCGCTCCTCCACGCCACCACCGCCCAGGCCCCACATCCCGCCCGAGACGGCGAGCGGCGCGGGACTCCGGCAGATCAGCGCTGCCCTCCGAAAGACCCTCACAGACATCGGCACAAGGTCAGGCGACGACGCACCGCGGTGCCGACTGACGCCACAGCCACTCCACGTCCGCTGGCCCAGCGTCGACCGAACACGCCAAGCAGCGTCGGACTCCCCGGAGTCGCCGTCAGGGGGCTCGCTCAGCACGCCGGTACCAAGGTGTCACCGCACGCGAGTCACTGTGCGCGGGTGCCGAAGGGGTTGTCGATGACATACCGCCAACGGCCGTCCGCACCCCGCCGGGCGATATCGGTGGCTGTGCCCTCGACATGCACGGCCTGCCCGTCCCGGCCGGTCCCGTCGATGACCCAGTCGACAATCAGCAGCGCCACGTCTCCACTGCGGTACACATGCCGCGGACGGACCACGATGGGAACACCGAGCTGCTGCAGGCGGCTGTTCGCGGCGTGCAGGTCCGGACCGGTCGCCGGCGTCCCCGGCTGCGGGACGAGCACCGCGGCGTCCTCGTAGACCTGTGCCAACGCGACGGTATCGCCGCTGTTGAACCGCTCGGCGAACACCGCGGGCACGTCTTCGGGCCGTTCGGCCAAGGTGCGCATGATCGACAGAGGTCCTTCCGGGCCGGGAGAATCGAAGTGCCCCACACGTTAGGAGGCGATCTCGTGACTCACCGAACGGTTGGCCACCCGGCAGGACTCCCCGACGACCCGCGAGCGAACGTCACCGCACCCACCCCCGAGTGCCCGGTGGAGATCACGCTGTCGGCACTGCACGGCCGCTGGACGACGCTGGTGGTCCGCGAACTGCTGCGGGGCGACCGTTCCTACAGCGAGCTGCGCGCGGCGCTGCCGATGCTGTCGGACAAGGTGCTGTCCGACCGGCTGGCACACCTGGGGGAGGCCGGAGTCGTCGAACGCGACCGCCGACCGGGCTGGCCCCCGCGAGTGCGCTACACCCTCACCCCGACCGGCCACCGCCTCGGCCCCGTCCTCCAGGCCCTGTGGGACTGGGGAGCGGAGGTGTCGGCACGGGACAGGGGGGCTGAGAGTGGTCCTGAGACGGGCACTGTCCACTGACCGGTCGGAGGGAGCCGTTTCGCCCTGCGGCGATCCCCGACGTACTACCGCGCCGGGGCGGCATGTGTCTGCACATACGTGAAGAGCCCGGCCTCAACGTCTCCGCTGAGGCCGGGCTCTTCGGGCACCTCATCCAAGGTGCTCTCGGCAAGATGCGAACCTGCGCACACGGCTCCGGAGGCCGTTGAGAACCGCTATGTCTGCGCAGTTCAGGCCCCTTCACAGGCTCGACGGGGCGAAGTTCGTCCACGGCTAGTCCACAGCAAACGTTCGCCGGTGCGGCCCGTCCGACTTCTCGCTGCCTCCACCCCGACATGAGCGGGCCCGTCCAGCCCTGGCGGCCTTGGGCCGTCTGTGCCCCCGTCGCCCGGTGGACCCGCGACCAGCCGCTGTCGGTCCTGAGTCCCGAGTCCTGGCGCGGCAAGCGCGCCGCCCGCTACGAGACCCAGGTTGACTGGAAGACCGCCCCCGTGCCGCAGTGAGCGCGATGCCCTTCGCTTGGCCGCATGCCGTGATCCTGGCGGGTGGGTACGGGGGCGCACAAGGGGCGCACTGCCTCGGTGGTGTGCCCCATTGGTCTGAGCCGATTCGGCAAAACTGCTTCCGCTTCCTGAGCGGTTCCTGAAAGCTTGAACAGCGCACAAGCGCGTGGATTCGTGAAGATCGATTCATGCGCCACCGAGGTGTGGCGCTAGGCAGCGGTTGCCCGTGAGGCGGCCGGTTGGGTCGGTCGAGGCGACTCCGGGCGTGAGGCATTTTGCCTGGCAGGCATGCTTCCTGATGGCGTGACGCCTCTGCCGCGGCGCACCGCATGTCGCACGTAGATTGCGAATCGATAACAGGGGTTCCCTGTCGTAACGTTTTGTTGAACGCTTAAGCTCCATCAATGAGGGGGACTTGTGGGGGTTGTTGAGCACGCCTGGCGGGGGGGCAGGCGGGGGGCTAGGGCGCTTCAGCGATCCCGCAGTCACAGGCGAGGAGACCCGGCTGCACCCTGCTGAGGCTGGCAGGGTCACTTCCGCAGTGCGGTGCATCCAGGGTCGATGTCGAAGGCTTCCGCTTCCAGGGCAGTCGGCCGCGCCTCGGCGGCCGTGGGATCAGGGTTCACCCTGCACATCTGCAGGTTGAGGCATGGATGCGCTCGGCTGCTTCCGGCAATGATTGCGCCATACCAGGCTGTCAACCCGATCGTTGGCGTCAGGACGCGATTGCCACAGAGAGGGGCGGTACCCCAACCTCTGCGGTTTTCAGCAAGTTCGGACGCAGGGTGTCCAGGGCTCGTTCGCGAAGACCTCAAAAACCGACTTTTAGTGGCAGTGCTTACAGTACGCAGCAGGTCGACGGCGTTCGATGTAATGCGCCATCGGAAACGTGGCGATCGTAGTTCAGAATATGCGAAATTCAGGTATGTCACCGATGCAGTGTGGTGGCAGCAGTTGGGGCGGTGAAGTCGTGGTGAAAAAGCGTGCCGAGTGGGTCCCCGACCCGGGGTTGGTCCGTGAGGTTGACGACCTGTTTGGGCGGGCGATTGATTCGTATCGTGCGAATCCGAACCTCATCACGGAGCACGCCAACCATGAGGATTCCATACGGGTCGGTGGCTACTCCAACCGCACGCTGCTAGAACTGGTGCAGAACGCAGCCGACGCGATGTCTGGGGCCGACGAGTACGAGGAGGGAGCCGGGCGGGTCGAGATTGTCCTTGACCTTGGCCACCAGACTCTGTACTGCGCGAATGCTGGCCGTCCGTTTTCACGAAGTGGCCTCACGGCGATCGCTCACGCACACCTCAGCGGTAAGAGGGGCGACGAGATCGGGCGGTTCGGCCTCGGGTTCAAGTCGGTGCTTGCCGTCAGTGATGCGCCTCAGGTCTTGAGTCGATCGGTTTCCTTCGAGTTCAATTCTTCCAAGGCGAAGACAACGATCGCTTCTATCGGGTCGACAGCCACAAGGTTCCCGATCTTGAGGACGGCGACGCGAATCGATGCCGAGGCGGAGTTCGCCAAGGACCCGATTCTGGCTGATCTGGCGCAATGGGCGACGACCGTCGTCAAGCTGCCGAACGCCTCGAAGCTGCAAAACCTCAAGAAAGAGATCGAGGCTTTCCGCTCTGAGTTTCTCCTCTTCGTCAACGCGGTGCGTGAAGTCCGTCTGCGGGTGATAGGGACGGACGCAGACTTTGTGACGAGCCACGTGTCACGAGACCTCGGCGAGGGAAGGTTCCGGATCGAGCGTCCCGACGGCGACCATGACGAGTGGTATGTCAAGGACCAGATGCACACCCCCAGCCTCGAGGCGCGGGCTGAGGTCGGTGAAGCCGTGTCACGTAACCAGGTGAAAGTCACGGTGGCCATGCCGGCGCGCTTTGCCCAGCTGAGGACGGGTGAGTTCTGGTCATACTTTCCGCTCCAAGACCGGACGTCCGCGTCGGCACTCTTTAATGCACCTTGGAGCGTCAACGACGACCGCACCACGCTGCTTGAGAATGGGTACAACCGAGAGATTCTCGTGACTCTCTCTGAGATGTTCCTTGATGTGTTGCCGAAGGTATCGTCCGTCGACGACCCAGCGGCGCACTTGGACTACATGCCGGCGCGTGGTCGTGAGACCCATTCGTTCGGCGATGAGATGCTTTGTGCCCACGTTCCGCAGCTGGGGTCCCGGAAGGCATTGATTCCTGACGCGATCGGTGCACTGTGCACGCCGCCGGACCTTCGTCCTCTTGACTTCGGTGTCAATGTTGCGACCGAGCGCGATCACGAGCAGTGGATCAGGTCGCCTAACACCAGTGATGATGTGCCGCACTGGCGTTGCTATGCCAGTAGCCAGCGTGTGACTCGACTCAGGACGCTCTACATATGCAGCGTCTCCTCCGCCTTCGCTGACTCGCGTCCCAGGGACGAGGCGAAGGCGTTGGAGAAGATTCGAAAGAGAGGCATCCAGTCTTGGTTGCGTGAGTGGGCGGAGGGGCCTGACGTAGCGTCTGCCGCGAGGGCGCTCGACTTCGTGTTGTTGAACCCCAGGGCCGATGGCATCAACTCTGCGAAGGTGATACCGACGACCGACGGAATGCGGTCCCTTAAGGACCGTGGTCAGGTCTACCTCCATCGCTTCGAGGATATTGACGTCGAAGGAGCCTGCTTCGTCGATGCGGATTTCCTTGCGGTCCCCGGCGTAGAGAAGAAGCTAGGAGACAATGGGTTCCGGGACCTCGATTCGCTCGCGAAGTTCGAGGCCAGGTTGGCCAAGCTGTCGCCGCAGTCGGAGGATGACGAGCTTCCCAAGTTCTGGGATGCGGCCAACGACGTGCCCATGGCCCAGGCGCAGAAGGTCGTGGCCAGCAACAAGGCGAGCGGTGTCAAGATTCCGGTCCCAACACGCGACGGTGGCTGGGCTTTGCCTGAGCATGTGCTGGACGTTGATGGCCTCGGCGACGCCGTATCCGACCGAGTACTGGACCCAACGAGGTGCACCCGTGAGCTCGCGCACGAAGCAGGTGTCATCACCGATCCAGTGACTTCGTACCCGGTTGAGGACGAGGTCCACTACGAGGACTACCGCCAATACGTGCTGGACGAGTTGAACCGGAGGCTTGGGCCCGGGGAGCGCCTCGTCGAGCAGGTGGAGTTTGACAGGGGTGACGGTCCTGGCCCGTTCTCGGTGCTTCTCATGCTGAAGGAGGCGGAGGCTCCTGGCAGCATCCGCGAGCGTTGGACGGAACGGCTTCTTAAGCTGGATGAGGTCGGCTACTGGCTCTGCACGGATATCGACACGGGGCTCACTCACCGAGTCCTTTCGCCGGTTCGATGGGCAGTGAGCCAAGCCGGCCTGCTGAAGTCGACTCGCGGCTACCGCAGTCCCGATGCTGTCGTCTCCGCGTCGCTCGTCGAATACGAGGCCCTGTTGCCTCTCTTCCGAGGACCGCGCCACGTCGAGGACGCTCTGTCGCTGGCCAAGGATCTGAGTGAGGTCCCTTCGGAGGTCCTGCGCGAAGCGCTCCAGACGGAGGTCACCTCGCCCATCAGCAACCCGGCACTGACGGGTTTCGTCCTCACCGCTAGCAGGTTGGCGAACCCGGGCAGGCATCCGGTACTGATCCCTGCCCGGGTGGGACGCACCGTCGAGACAAGGCGGCCCGGCGCGGTGTACTTGGCGACGACCGAGGAGGAACGCGCGTTCCTCACCTCCAAGCAAAAGCCCTACCTCAAAGTTGATCAGGACGAGGCAGAGCAGTTCGTCGACATCGTCGGATGCCGTCGATTCGAGGACAGCTTCACTTTCTCGCTGTTGGTCGACGGCCGGCAGGTCGAGGAGGGCGTCCTCGACCTGTACACGGGACTGCGTTCGACGTTCGTCGAGGAAAAGGTCACGGATGCGACTGTGGCGAAGGCCGTCCAGATCACGAAGCGTGTGACCACAGAGGACGGTGTTGAGGACCAGTCACTCGAGTGGCACCGCCAAGGAATGACCCTGGTGGTCCAGGCAGAACTCGACGAACGTCGCGTCCTGCAGATCGTCAGTGAGGCGTTCGACCTGCGCCTGTCGAACGCCGAGTTGAGTGACATCCTCCAGGCACGCGTCCACCTACATCTGGAGATGCAACGGCAGGACGCCCGGTCCGCGTCCAGTGACGTGGAGCGGCTGGCGATCTACATCGGTGACGACACGCTGAAGGAGAACCTGCCTAAAGGACTTTGGCAGGCACTTGAGGGCCAAGGTTTGGTGGACGGTTCCACGTCCGTCGCTGAGCTCTTCCTGACCGTCTATGGCAGCGATTCGATCAAGCTTCTCGCAGAGGAGTTCAGAGCCGAGGGGTACACGGACGTCCCCGAGAAATGGGCGGGGGGAGCGTCGACCGTCGCCTGGCTTCGGAAGATGGGGTTCGGCGCCAAGTACGCCGGGCGTCGCACCCGACACCAGGACGATGAGTTCGTCGTGCCCGGTGCCGTGAAGCTCAAGCCCCTGCACGACTTCCAGGAGAGGATCAGGGAGGAACTGCAGGAGGTCCTGACGTCCCGAGGACGGGACGGTCGTGCGCTCAAGGGCATGGTGGAGCTCCCCACGGGAGCCGGGAAGACCCGGGTGGCCACCGAAACCGTGTTGCGGCTGTTCGTCGACGGCGACATGAGCGGAACCGTGCTCTGGATCGCGCAGTCGGAGGAGCTCTGCGAGCAGGCGGTGCAGACATTCGGCACCGTCTGGCGTTGGCTCGGGGACGAGCGTCCGTTGACGATCGGCCGGCTCTGGAACACCAACGTCGTCCACGAACCCGACACCGAGTTCAGTGTGGTCGTGGCCACCGACGCCAAGCTCGACCGGGTGGCCGGCACACCTGAGTACGAGTGGCTGAGCAGGGTCTCCGCAGTGTTTATCGACGAGGCGCACCGGGCCGGCGGGTCGAAAATGTACACGAAGATCCTCAGATGGCTCGGAGTCGACGGTCGTAGCTGGGAACGGCCTCTGGTGGGTGTCTCGGCGACACCTTTCAAGGGGAGAAGCGACGTCGTCACCAAGCCGACGGAGGAGCTGGCGGCCCGCTTCGGTCACCACATCATGAGCGCCTTCGACGGTAACGCCTACGAGGAGCTGTCGAAGAGAGGAGTCCTCGCCCGGGTCCGACACGAGGTGTTGCCGGGCGTGGACGTCCCACTGAAGCCGGATGAACTCGAGCAGGTGCAGTCGTGGCGCAAGCTGGAGCCCAAGGTTCTCGACCGCATCGGTCGGGATCAGGCCCGCATGAGGATCCTCGTGGAGGACATCCTGAGCCGGGATCCCGAGTGGCCGATCCTCGTATTCACGCCGAACGTCCTGTCCGCCCAAGTCCTTGCCGCGACGCTTCGTTACCGGCAAGTCGCGGCTGAGGCGGTTAGCGGTCAGACCGGACGGCAGGCACGCCGTGACGTGATCGAGAAGTTCAAGAAGGGAGAGATCCGGGTCCTAGCCAACTGCGACCTGTTGATCCAGGGTTTCGATGCACCGGGTGTCCGGGCCCTCTACATCGCGCGGCCGACGTTCAGTCCCAGCGCGTACATCCAGATGGCCGGCCGCGGTCTGCGCGGCCCCGCGAACGGCGGCAAGCCGGAGTGCCTCATCGTGGACGTCGCCGATAACTTCGGTGCAGTCAATGACTTCCTCGGATACCGCGCTTACGAAGACCTCTGGCGAAAGCAGGGATCATGATCCTCATACCGGATCTCGCCGACGTCGAGGCGACCACCACCAGCAACGCCGAACGGCGGGTGGCCCGACTGCTGCGAGCGATCGACGGTACCCCCGACGCCGTCGCCTTCCACTCCGTGAAGCTGCGGAGCCACGCGGTCAAGCAGCAGGGCGAAGCGGACTTCGTCGTGCTCTGGAACGGCGTCGTCATCATCGTCGAGGTCAAGGGCGGGGGCGTCAGGAAGTACGACGGCGTCTGGTACTCCATCGACCGCCACGGTGACTGGAAGAAGTTGCGCGAGTCACCGATGGACCAGGCACAGTCGGCGATGTACGCGCTGCGCGACATCCTTCAGGAGGAAGGCGTCGGTTGGTTCGCGACCGAAGCCGTTGCCCTCACCCCCGACATAGACGCGCCTCCGGCAGCCGTCGAATGGAAGGGAAGCCACTGGTGGGCCAAGGAGCAGATGAGCATTGCCGCACTGACCCAAGCCTTCGAAAAGGTCGCCGGCGAAGCGAGGACTGCTCCCCACGGAATCAGAGTCGCCCGGTCCGAGACGCTCCGGGCGCGCCTCTTCGGTGAGTTCACCAGGATGCCCGTCATCGATGCGCAGCGGGGCGCCGTGCTGGAGGAGCAGAATCGAGCGACCGAGGGCCAGGCCAGGGTCTTGGCCGCGCTCTCCCGGAACCCGAGGATGCTGGTCTTCGGTGGCGCGGGCACGGGGAAATCCCTGGTGCTGGCGGAGGGCGCGAAGCAGGAGGCGGGCGAAAAGAAGTCGGTGCTCATCACCTTTCACTCGCCCGCCCTGGTCGACTTCTTCGGCCCGCGGATCGAGGGCAGAGACATCGATCTCCTTCCGTTCACGGACCTGTCCGGTGACAAGCAGTACGACGTCGTCTTCGTCGACGAGGCACAGGACCTCATGAACGCCGGAGGCATGGATGCCTTGGACGCCGTGATCCGTGGGGGTCGAGAAGGTGGCAGGTGGAGGATGTTCCTCGACCCCAACAACCAGGCGCGCGTCGACGGCGAGTTCGACCCGGAGGTCTGCGAGTTGGTCCAGCAGGAGGCGCTCCAGTACGACCTAGACCGGAACGTGCGCAACACCCGTGCGATCGTCCACGTCGTGCAGGAGTACCTCGGCGCCGACGTCGGGGACCCGGGCATCGTCCATGGCGACCGAGTGGAATGGCGGTGGTCCGCCGGGACAGCCGGCGTCTCCGCGGCCGAGACCGTGGCTCGCGACCTCGTCGCGAACGGGGCCCGCCGACAGGACATCTGGATCATCAGTGTGTCCGAGGACGCCGAGCCGCGCAGGAGCGAGGCCGGATTCCTCGTGACCAACCCCCGCTACGCCAAGGGGCTGGAGGCAGAGCACGTCATCGTCTGCGACCTGCCCCAGGCATACGACGATCGGGGACTCGCCGCTTTCTACGTGGCCGTTACGCGGGCGCGGGTCACGCTCCACGTGGTCGCGTCCAAGCACGACAAGAAGCGGCTCCAGGATCTTCTTCGAAAGCAGGTTGGGAAGTGAACCTCACAGCAGCCCAGAAGGAGGCCCTTCACCATCTCCGAGCCTCCTACGTGGGGCCCGAGGCCGGAGACGAGGAGGTCACGGCGAACCTGCCTCACCGTCAGTACGCCGTCGGCATGCTATTCCCGGTCGAAGCCGAGGCACGAGGCTCTCACAGCGACGGGAACACGGACGCAGAGGTATCGGCCGATGTCCCCGACGGCGATGTCGAGGAGAGCGGGGCCGGTGTACCCCTGGCCGAGGACTGGAAGCCCTCGTCCGTCGCGCTCTCCTTCGTCACCGACGGCGACTCCGTCGACGTCGACTTCTCGTGCGGTACGTACTCGGCTGTCGAGGGAGACGGTCCGCCCAGGTGGCGGCGTACCCCGTTCTCCGTCGACGGCCTCCACCTCCGCCGGGACAAAGGGCCCGAGCGCCTCTCCGTGGGTGGTGTCTCGCTCGAGATCGGGTCGCGTTGGCGCGACTTCCAGGGCGACTCGTTGGTCACCGTCCACGTACGGGTCCTGACCGAATCAACAGGCGACGACCGACACGACATCCCTCGGACGCTGTTCCAGGTCCACCTGGCCGCAGCTCCCCCCACCGGGGCGGAGATCCTGGAGTACGACACGACGCGCTCGATCGACACCGACCCGGAAGCCGCCGAGCTGCGGCTGCGATATCGCAACCGAAAGGTCTACGCGGTCGGGCACGGAATGGCCGCGGACTGGGAGCTCGCGGAGGACCGTTGTGCCAAGGTCTTCCTCGAGCCCGTGCCGGCCTTTGTGGTGCCCGCCGTCGAGACCACGGGTTTCGACGAAGGGACGGCCGAAGCCGAGGCCTTGGAGCTGAGGCACCTCCAGCAGATCGACAAGGATCCCGAAGCGGTCCTTCGATCGTTGGACGCCTTCCTCGAGGCGTTCGCAGGCTGGGCCTCCCGACAGATGGAACGGGCAGAGGCGTTTAGCGACGACAGGGCCGTCGCCGTACGCATCGCCGAGCGTTCGCAAGACGCCGTCGACAGGATGAGGGAAGGCATAGACCTCCTCCGGGCGCCGGGACGACAGGATCTTCGAACGGCCTTCTCACTGGGCATGGCCGCCATGCGTCTTCAGATGCGGCAGGCGTCCATCAACCGCGGGAAGCCGGAGAAGCAGGTGCCGGAGCCGCGGTGGCGCCCCTTCCAGCTCGGTTTCCTGCTCGTGTCGCTGGCCTCCACCGTCGACGAGGGGCACAAGGATCGGGACCTCGTCGACCTCATCTGGTTCCCGACCGGTGGCGGCAAGACCGAGGCATACCTGGGTCTCGCCGCGATCGAGGTATTCCGCCGACGGCTCGTTCACGGCACGGCAGGCGGGGGAACCGCCGTCATCACCCGCTACACCCTGCGGCTCCTGACTTCTCAACAGTTCCAACGGGCTGCGGCACTGGTCTGCGCGATGGAGCGGCTGCGGGCCACGGACGACCGGGCGAAAGGCATGGCGCCGTTCTCGATCGGTCTGTGGGTGGGCAACGACGTCACCCCCGGCACGCGAGTGGACGCACGTGACGCACTCAAACGGCTTCAGAAGGCCGCGCGCCCGGAAGAGGCGAACGAGTTCCAGGTCGAGAGTTGCCCTTGGTGTCTGACGCCCTTGGTGCCGAGGCTCAGGAGCGACAAGCCAGAGGACTACGGCATGCGCCTGGACGGCGTGGACGTTGTGCTCCACTGTGTCGACGTGTCCTGCGACTTCGCCGGCGAGCTTCCGCTCGCGGTCGTCGACGAGGTGCTGTACAAGGAACCGCCCACCATCCTCCTGGCCACCGTCGACAAGTTCGCGCGTTTGCAGTTCAGGCCGGAAGCGGGCAGGCTGCTCGGTCTCGGGACCACCTTCAGGCAACCATCCATGATCATCCAGGACGAGCTGCACCTGCTCTCGGGGCCGCTCGGAACCACCGTCGCCGTCTTCGACGCGGTCATCCAAGTCCTGCTGAGCCGGTCGGGTTCCAGTCCCAAGGTCGTGGCCTCGACAGCCACCATCCGTGCGTCCGAGGAGCAGGTGGAGGGACTGTACGGGCGTGAGGTCGCCCTGTATCCGCCATCGGGACTCGACGACGACCGGACCTTCTTCTCCCGGCCGGTGGAAAACGGAGAAGGACGTCTTTACGTCGGCCTGATGCCACAGTCGGTCTCGCAGCCGTCGGCTGTCATCGCAGCCGTCACCCCCATGGTGGAGATGCCGGAGGCGCTGGCCGCCCGCGCCCCGTCCGCCGCGTCACGGGACGCCTACTGGACGCTGGTCATGTACCACAACAGTCTTCGTGAGCTCGGACGTACCGGGACGCTGGTCGTCGACGACGTCAACGGTCGTCTGGAGCCCCGAGCCGAGAGGCTTGGCTTCCCGCTGCGGCCCGTCAGGGCGGGGAAGGTCCTGGAACTGACGAGCCGTCGCGGAGCCGAGGAGCTGCCGAACGATCTCCGCGCGCTCAGGGTCAGGGTCGACGAGTCGCCGGAGGCCGTCGACGTGGTCCTTTCGTCGAACATGCTCTCCGTGGGCATCGACATCCCGCGGCTCGCGCTGATGCTCATGGTGGGGCAGCCGAAGACCACGGCCGAGTACATCCAGGCCACGAGCCGTGTCGGACGTGGAGACACGAAGGGCGTCGTCGTCACGCTGTTCCGGTCGGGAAGGGCCCGTGATCGGTCGCACTTCGAGACCTTCCGTGGCTACCACGAGGCCCTCTACCGAAGCGTGGAGCCAACGAGCGTCACGCCGTGGTCGTTGGCCTCGCGCGAGCGATCGCTCGCTGGCGCGCTCGTGGCACTGCTGCGGCAGTCGTTCACTGCTCTCGCCCCGAACGAAGCGGCGGGTCGGTTCGACCTCGGGGACGACAGGATCCGCGAAGCGGTCGATCGACTCGTGGAACGGTTCCTCGGCTACGTGACGCGCGCCGACGGTCTCGAAGCCCCGGACACACGCTCCGCCGTATGGAGCCTCCTGAGGGACTGGGACCGACGGGCAGGCCAGGCACGGGAGTCGGGCGAGCCTCTGTACTACCAGCGGACGAAGAAAGACCAGGCAGCTTTGTTGAAGAAGTTCGGCCAGCCCGGCGAAGGGTGGCCCGTCGCAGACTCGATGAGATCCGTGGAGCCCAATGTGGCGGTCGAGGTCCAGGAACCGCAGGAGGAGGTGCACCATGGAGAAGATCAGGCATGACCTGCGGCTCTCCGAGACGATCTCACCGTTCGGTGTGGGAGCGATCGTCGACGTGCGAGGCGAGTCGCTCATGGCGCCGGACACGTCCTGGTGGGACAAGAAGTTCGCCCATGAGATCAGCTGTGAGCGTCTGATGGCCCGCCTCGGTGCCGGTGTCCTGAAACAACCGCCGGCGCACGCGGGCCGGGCCGCAAAGGAAACCCCTGCGCTGCCGTACTGGCGCTTTCCCGCTTGGCGGTTCTGCGAGCGCTGCGACAAGCTCTCGAAGCTGACCGGTAGGAAAAAAGGCAAGTGGAGCAACACCTGCGACTGCGGAGGCGCGCTCGTACCGATGCGGTATGTCGCCGTCTGTGAAAAGGGTAGCCACATCCAGGACATCAACTGGTTCCAGTGGGCGCACCGGGGGCGCGCGGCGCGCCTGAACGAAGCGGTCCGCTTCTGCCGTGACTACAAGGCACTCAGGTTTCACAAGCTGGCCACCCGCGGCGAAGGCCTCGCGGCCCTGGTCGTGAAGTGTTACGGGTGCAAGAACGAGCGCAAGCTCGCGGAACTTGTGACGAAGGGGTCCCTGCACCAAGACGGGATCCGTTGCGCGGGACGGCAGCCCTGGGAGCCGGAGAACTCCGTCAAGAAGGCCTGCCCGTACGAGTTGGTCGCCGTGCAGCGCGGTGCCACGGGCAACTACATCGCCGACAAAATCTCGGCTCTCGACATTCCGGAGGAGCGCCCGAAGTCAGCGGAGACGGCCGACAAGATCCGTAGTCACGTTCTCTTCGACAGAGTCGTCACCGACAACGGCGGACCGCAGTCGGAACTATTGGCCCAGCTGATCGCCAGCGATCTCGCAGTGACGCCGGAAACCGTCCTCGGAGTCGCGGCGGGGGAGGAAAACCCTGCGGGTGAGCTGCTGCTCGACCTAAAGGACGGTGAGTGGGCGGCGTTCCTGAAGAAACTCGACGAAGGACGCGACCGCACGGGAAGCGACTTCGTCGTCGACGGGAGAAGCCTTGACGGGCTCGTGGGACCACAGAGCCTCCTCGCCAAGATCAGCGGTATCGGACAGGTACGCCGGGTACGGGAGGTCCGTGCCCTGCGGGGGTTCCGACGCCACGACGCGGAAGCGAAGCTGATCAACGCCGATCTGGGGGCTGACAAGTCGTATCGGCCCACCTACCCTGCGATCGAACTGTTCGGGGAAGGAATCTTCCTGCGGTTCGACGAGGAGAAGCTGGCCGCATGGGAGGCACAGCCGGAAGTGCAGGCACGCGCCGGCATCCTCAAGAAGAGAAGGGCGGACTCTCCCTGGGCGGGCCGCCTCGATCTGCCGGAACCCAGGTACATCGCCCTGCACACGCTGGCGCACCTGCTCATCCGGCGACTGGCGTTCGCCAGCGGCTACGCGTCTGCCTCGCTGCAGGAAAGGATCTACGCGAACTCCGACCGCACGGACAGGACCGCCGGGATCCTCATCTACACGGCGGCAGGGGACGCCCAGGGGACTCTCGGTGGTCTCGTCAGGCTCGGGGATCCCAAGAAGCTGATCCCACTCCTGGTGGCAGCCCTGGACGACGCGGACTTCTGCTCTAACGACCCGGTCTGCATCGAAAGCGACCGCCAGGGAGCCTCACAGCTGAATCTCTCGGCCTGCCACGGGTGCTCCCTGGTGAGCGAGACCTCCTGCGAGACCGGAAACCGGCTGCTGGATCGACAGCTGGTCCTGGGCGGAAGCGACGTGAGAGGACTGCTGGACGATGTTCTGACGGACGTCCGACGGCCCAGGTGACGACCTGCGGCCCCGTGGCACCTGCTCGGGGCCACAGAGCGGCCATCCGCGGACGCTGTCGGGTGGGGTCTGCAAGCGTCGCTGCCCTCACAGGCTCTGCAATCCGTCTGCCTGAGGAAACCCCTATGGTTCTCGTCGGTCGACGGGCTGAGCTGCGGTGCCATGCTGCAACAGTTCCGGAGGGCGTTTGGGGATCCGGCATCGTTGCTGGTCAGGGCTTGCACCGCGGAAGGAGCCTAAACCGAGTCCACAGATGGTCCACGACCGCGGATCAGCCCTAAGCACTCGTAGGTCAAGATCCGCGTGAACCCAATGGTAGGCCGCCAATGCCGGTCAGCCCTGACGCCTCCGGCACGCGGCAGGCACCCACGTGGGGGTCCCTTCGGTCATCGGGAGCGGTCGGCACAGCGGTGTGGATGCTTGCACTGCTCGTTTGAGTGCCCTGCACTGCCCACAGCTCCCTTTGTGCGCTGTTGTTGGCGTATCGGTCGGCGCGCGCCGGGCCCAAGCGATTATAGCGTCCAGATCCCTTCCAGGGGAGGATGCACGAGAGTGCCAACCAACGAATGCACAGCGGGGCGGGGATGAGTCAGAAGGAATCTGAGCGTGTGGCCAGCAAGCCGACGGCCCAGGAAGCACGCGAAGCTTGGGGCGCGGAGGCGTACTCGATCCTCATAGATGTAGCGCAGACGTACCACGCAGTGATCACCTACAAGGAGTTGGCAGAGGAGATTCAGAGCAGGACTGGCATTCGGACCAAGACTCTCCTGCACAACTGGATCGGTCCGGTCTTGGGCCGGGTGGTCCGTGAAGCGCACCATCGCGGCGACCCACCGCTGACGGCACTGGTGGTCCACACGGACGACGGCAAGGTGGGCAGCGGCTACAGGGAAGTTCTGGCCGTCGCTGGAGAACCGCCGGTTGAGGACGAGCTTGAGCGTGAACACCACGCTGCCGAAGCCCGTCTTGCGTGCTACCGCCGCTTTGGAGCGACCTTGCCGCCTGGCGGTGGCGTGCCGGCCCTCGCCCTCAGGCTGCAAGCCAGCGTCGAGCGCCGCCGCGAGCGCGCTGACAAGCCGCCGCGGGTCTGTGACCGTTGCTTCGTCCAACTGCCTTCGACTGGCATCTGTGACTCGTGCGGTTAGCTTCGCTGCGCTCCTATCCCTTGGAATGATCCCCAAGGCGTCAGGATGCTAGGTGTTGGGTCCATGGGTGTGGCCTCGCCGCCTTGTCTCTGTCTCCTACGCTGTTGGTCATGGAGAAGGGGATCTTCAGCCGTGAGGCGGTACTGGGGGCAATCGATGAGTACAACCGCCTTGGTCCGGACGAGTTTCGGCGACCTACCACTACGGCCCGGCGCGGGACTACGTACTCGTCTACGAGGGACGGCGGTACGACTCAAAGGCGATCGCTGGCGTGGCGCATAAGTATGAACACGGCCGGGCACTGAGGCACGACGAACTGTCTGGCGGAAAGGCGGCGGCTGTCGCTTGGCTTCAACGTGCGGGATTTCAGGTCATTACGTTGCGAAACCCAGATTGGGCATGGGACGAAGTCGTGCTTGCCTGCGCACTGACGGCGGAGAACGGATGGAAGCGTATAGATGCTCCTGATCCTCGGATTGTAGAACTCTCTTCGGTGCTCCAGCTCATGCCCATCCATGACGTGGCTGTCCGCAACGAGAAGTTCCGCAACCCTAATGGTGTTGCTCGCAAGACGAGTGACCTCGCGACCAACCACCCCGACTACCGCGGTAAGCGCACCAATTGCGGGACCACGGACCTCAAGGTCATACAGGCCTTCATTGAAAGGCCCTTGGAGATGGCGGCAGCTGCCCAGCTCATCCGAGCAGGCGTGACTGACGGCTCTCTCGGCGAGGCCCCGCCGTTGCCGGATGACGAACTTCACGACTTCGAGGCACCGGAGGGCCGACTACTCATCCGGTGGCACATCACTCGCGAGCGTAACCGCGGCTTGCGACGAAGGAAGATCGAGGCCGTGCTGCGTAGGGGCGGAACTCTGGCCTGCGAGATCTGCGACTTCGACTTCGAGCAGGTCTATGGGGATCGTGGTAGCGGCTACATAGAGTGCCATCACGTCGTGCCCCTCCACGTAGCGGGTGAGGGCCCCACCAAGCTCACAGACCTGACCCTGATCTGTGCGAACTGCCACCGCATGATCCACCGCCACGCCCCCTGGCCTACTCCCAAGGAGCTTCGCTCACTCGTTTTGCCAGGCTCGCCCGCATAGTCGCGCGAGGAGATGCCTGCATAGGCAAGGAAGGAGGCGGTGCAGCCGGCGCTCCGGCGTCGTCATCCGCATGGTGTTGGCGGCGGGTTGGTTTATCCGCCGTCGAAGTAGGGCGCACCACAGCAGGAGTGCTGAACATTTAGCGCTCGGCTGCGTCCCGCCCTATTGGGCGGCCATGCGTAGTACGTGCGACTCATCAAGACCCACTCGAGTAGATGCTGCTCCGAGCTCGTGCAGTTTCCTGTGGGCGTGCTGGAATCGCAGCTCAGCTATCCAGATCCAGGGCTTACCACTGACGTCGTAGAAGACGAATCTCTCACCGGATGGCGTCTTCTGGCGTTAGGAGCGGGTGCACTGCCCGCCCCGCCTCGTCACCGTGCCCCGCGAGCACCTGGCCGTCTTCGGCATGTCGGACCACGGGCGGCTGCCTTGCGCCGAAGGGGCTCAGAGTCGTCCCGCCTGCGGCGATGCCCGACCTACTGCCGCATGCGCCCTGCACATACGCGAAGACCCCGTTCTCAGCGTTTCCGCTGGTGACGGGGTCTTTGGGCACCTCATGCAGGGTGCCCCCGGCAGGATTCGAACCTGCGCACACGGCTCCGGAGGCCGTTGCTCTATCCCCTGAGCTACGGGGGCGTGTCGTTCGCGGTGTCTCGCGGCGACGGGTAGAACACTACCAGCTCCGAGAGGGTGTTCATGAACGGGTTTCCCCGTGGTCGCGGGGGCCGGGTCGCCCGCACGGGGTGGAAGTGGGGAAAACCGGGACGCGGTGGCCGGTCCGGACCTACTCTCGAGTTGTGCCAGGCGCGTGGGGCCGGGTGCTTGTTGTGGACGACAACAAGGTCATCCGGCAGTTGATCAGGGTCAATCTCGAGCTGGAGGGCCTCGAGGTCGTGACCGCGGCCGATGGTGCCGAGTGTCTGGATGTCGTGCATCAGGTGCGTCCGGATGTCGTGACCCTCGATGTCGTGATGCCGCGGCTGGACGGGCTGCGGACCGCCGCGCAGTTGCGGGCCGATCCGCGCACGCGTGAGCTGCCCGTGGCGATCGTCAGTGCCTGCACGCCGTACGAGGTCGACAGCGGCAGCGACATCGGCGTCGACGCCTTCCTCGCCAAGCCCTTCGAGCCGGCGGAGCTGGTGCGGATCGTGCGCCGGTTGATCGAGGAGAAGAAGGACGGCGCCGAGGCGGAGACCGGTGGGCTGCTCGGTGCGGAGGAGGGCGAGATCGCGGGGCGCGCCGGTAGCTGACGTGAGTCCCGTCACCGTAGGTGTCGTGTCCTCGCCGTCCCCATGCCCCGGCCACTCACGCGTTGTCCTTCCTGTCGGCACGTAACAGCCTCACCGTCGGCGTGGACACCGTCTCGCTGCGCGAGGCGGGGGTGCCGGCCGCCCGCCTGCCCCCGTCACCACGTGCGCCCCACCCCACCCCCGCCGCCACCCCCGCCGTCCACATCCCGGACCCCCGCGAAACCTGCTCGCCTACCCACCCCCCTCCTCCCCTACGCTTGTCCCGTGACCCCCGTCGAGCTTTCGCGCACCGTGTTGGACGCGGTGCGCTGTGCTGTCGATGCGGGGGAGCTGAGTGTGACCGTTCCCGCGCGGGCCGTGGTGGCGCCGCCGGGGGCGGGGGGCTGGGGGGACTACGCCACCGGCATCGCGCTCCAGCTGGCCCGGCCGGCCGGGCAGCCGCCGCTGCGGGTCGCCGAGGTGATCCGGCCGTATCTGGCGGGTGCCGAGGGGGTCGGGGGGGTGCGGATCACCGGGCCCGGGTTCATCAACATCCGGCTGCGGGAGTCCGCCGCCGACCGTCTCGTCCGGGGAGTTCTCCGCGACGGACTGAGGTACGGGCACGGTGACGCCCTCGCCGGGCAGGTGGTCCGGCTGCGTGTGCCGTACGAGGTGCGCGCAGAGGTCGTCGCCGACGCGCTCGTGCGGATCGTCGGCTCGCAGGGGGGCCGGGCGGAGGTCGGGCACGGGGAGCCGGTGACGCTGCGGCCGGTGCCCGCGCCGGAGGATCCCGCACCGCTGGATCCCGACGCCGCCCGCTGGGCGCTGCTGCATCCCGCCCCGCACGACCGGCCCCGGATCACCGCCGACCATCTCGTCCAGCGGGAGGGCAATCCGCTCTTCCGCGTCCGCTACGCCCACGCCCGCACCCGGGCTCTCGGGCGCAACGCCGCCGATCTCGGTTTCACCGCCGAGCCGGGTCCGCTCGGCGACGCCGTCGATGCCGACGGGCTGCTCGCCCTGCTCGCCGATCACCCTCGCGTTCTCTCCGCGGCCGCCACCCACCGTGCCCCGGACCGTCTCGCCCGGCATCTCGTCAGTGTCGCCGACGCCGTGCTCCCCGTCCTGCCCGCCGTGCTGCCGTGCGGTGAGGAGAAACCCTCGGCCGCCCACCGCGCCCGGCTCGCGCTCGCCGAAGCGGCCGGGACGGTGCTGGCCGGCGGCCTGTCCCTGCTCGGCATCGACGCACCCGATCATCTCTGAGAGAGCCACGACACGTCATGAGCCGTTCCGCACACCCCGCCGGGCCCCGTCACGCCGACGTCCTTCCCGAGGGCCACTACTCCGCTCCGCCCGCCGATCTCAACGCCCTCGACCCGAAGGTGTGGGCGCAGACCGTCACCCGGGACGGCGAGGGGGTGCTCACCGTCGGCGGGATCGACGTGAAGCGCCTCGCGGAGGAGTTCGGCACTCCCGCCTACGTCCTCGACGAGTCGGACTTCCGGGCCCGGGCGCGGGCCTGGCGCACCGCCTTCGGCCAGGACGCCGACGTGTTCTACGCGGGCAAGGCGTTCCTGTCCCGGGCCGTGGTGCGCTGGCTGCACGAGGAGGGGCTGAACCTGGACGTGTGCTCCGGGGGTGAGCTGGCCACCGCGCTGTCCGCGGGGATGCCGGTCGACCGTATCGCCTTCCACGGCAACAACAAGTCGCCGGCGGAGATCGAGCGGGCCGTCCGCGCCGGGGTCGGGCGGATCGTGCTCGACTCCTTCCAGGAGATCGCGCGGGTGGCGCACATCGCCCAGGAGCTGGGCAGGCGGCAGCGGGTGCAGATCCGTGTCACCGTCGGGGTGGAGGCCCACACGCACGAGTTCATCGCCACCGCCCACGAGGACCAGAAGTTCGGCATCCCGCTCGCGGGCGGGCAGGCCGCGGAGGCCGTGCGGCGGGCGCTGCAGCTCGACGGACTGGAGCTGATCGGGATCCACAGCCACATCGGGTCGCAGATCTTCGACATGTCCGGGTTCGAGGTGGCCGCGCACCGGGTGGTCGGGCTGCTGAAGGACATCCGGGACGAGCACGGTGTCGAGCTGCCGGAGATCGACCTCGGCGGCGGGCTCGGCATCGCGTACACGAGTGACGACGACCCGCGCGAGCCGCACGAGATCGCCAAGGCGCTCACCGAGATCGTGACGCGGGAGTGCGAGTCCGCCCGGCTGCGGACCCCGCGCATCTCCGTCGAGCCGGGCCGGGCCATCGTCGGGCCGACGGCGTTCACCCTGTACGAGGTCGGCACCATCAAGCCGCTCGACGGGCTGCGGACGTACGTCTCGGTGGACGGCGGCATGTCCGACAACATCCGTACGGCGTTGTACGACGCGGAGTACAGCGTCGCTCTCGTCTCCCGCAGCTCCGACGCCGAGCCGATGCTCGCCCGGGTGGTCGGCAAGCACTGCGAGAGCGGTGACATCGTGGTGAAGGACGCGTTCCTGCCGGCCGACCTGGCGCCGGGCGACCTGATCGCCGTACCGGCCACGGGGGCGTACTGCCGCTCCATGGCCAGCAACTACAACCATGTGCTCCGCCCGCCGGTCGTCGCCGTGCGGGACGGTGAGGCGCGGGTGATCGTCCGCCGGGAGACCGAGGACGACCTGCTGCGGCTCGACGTGGGCTGATCCCCGCCGGTGAGTCGTCGGGGGCGGAAGATCTGCGGTCCGCCGCCCCTGCGAAAATGAAATAGACGTCTCACGATCCGGACCGGTGGCAGAAACCCCGGTCCGGTGAGTGAGACTGGTGCAACCGAAGACGGTATGAGGAAACGAGGTCGGATGATGCGTACGCGTCCGCTGAAGGTGGCGCTGCTGGGCTGTGGAGTGGTCGGCTCAGAGGTGGCGCGCATCATGACGACGCACGCCGACGACCTCGCCGCCCGCATCGGCGCGCCGGTGGAACTCGCGGGTGTCGCCGTCCGGCGGCCCGACCGGGTGCGTGCGGGCATCGACCCCGCCCTCGTCACCACCGACGCCACCGCCCTCGTCAAACGCGGCGACATCGACGTCGTCGTCGAGGTCATCGGCGGCATCGAGCCCGCCCGCACCCTCATCACCACCGCCTTCGAGCACGGGGCGTCCGTGGTCTCCGCCAACAAGGCGCTGCTCGCCCAGGACGGCGCCGCCCTGCACGCCGCCGCCGAGGAGCAGGGCAAGGACCTCTACTACGAGGCCGCCGTCGCCGGTGCCATCCCGCTGATCCGCCCGCTGCGCGAGTCGCTGGCCGGCGACAAGGTCAACCGGGTGCTCGGCATCGTCAACGGGACCACCAACTTCATCCTCGACAAGATGGACTCGACCGGGGCCGGCTACCAGGAGGCGCTCGACGAGGCCACCGCGCTCGGGTACGCCGAGGCCGACCCGACCGCCGACGTCGAGGGCTTCGACGCCGCCGCCAAGGCCGCGATCCTGGCCGGCATCGCCTTCCACACGCGGGTGCGCCTCGACGACGTCTACCGCGAGGGCATGACCGAGGTGACGGCCGCCGACTTCGCCTCCGCCAAGGAGATGGGCTGCACCATCAAGCTGCTCGCCATCTGCGAGCGGGCCGCCGACGGCGAGTCCGTCACCGCGCGCGTGCACCCGGCGATGATTCCGCTGACCCACCCGCTCGCCTCCGTGCGCGGCGCGTACAACGCGGTCTTCGTCGAGTCGGACGCCTCCGGCCAGCTGATGTTCTACGGCCCCGGCGCGGGCGGCGCGCCCACCGCCTCCGCCGTCCTCGGCGACCTCGTCGCCGTCTGCCGCAACCGGCTCAGCGGGACGACCGGACCGGGCGAGTCCGCCTACGCCGCGCTGCGCGTCTCGCCCATGGGCGAGGTCGTCACCCGGTACCACATCAGCCTCGACGTGGCCGACAAACCGGGTGTGCTCGCCCAGGTGGCGACGGTCTTCGCCGAGCACGGTGTCTCGATCGACACCGTCCGCCAGCAGGGCAAGGACGGCGAGGCGTCCCTCGTCGTCGTCACCCACCGCGCGTCCGACGCCGCCCTCAACGGCACCGTCGAGGCGCTGCGCAAGCTCGACACCGTGCGCGGTGTCGCCAGCATCATGCGGGTTGAAGGAGAGTAACCAGCAATGACCCACCAGTGGCGCGGAATCATCGAGGAGTACCGGGACCGGCTGCCCGTCTCCGACACCACGCCGGTCGTGACGCTCCGCGAGGGCGGCACGCCGCTCGTGCCCGCGCAGGTGCTCTCCGAGCGCACGGGCTGCGAGGTCCACCTCAAGGTGGAGGGCGCGAACCCCACCGGGTCCTTCAAGGACCGTGGCATGACCATGGCCATCACTCGGGCCAAGGAGGAGGGCGCGAAGGCGGTCATCTGCGCCTCCACCGGCAACACGTCGGCGAGTGCCGCCGCGTACGCCGTGCGCGCCGGTATGGTTTCGGCCGTGCTCGTCCCGCAGGGCAAGATCGCGCTCGGCAAGATGGGCCAGGCCCTGGTGCACGGCGCGAAGATCCTCCAGGTCGACGGCAACTTCGACGACTGCCTGACCCTCGCCCGCGAGCTGAGCGACAACTACCCGGTCGCGCTGGTCAATTCGGTCAATCCGGTGCGTATCGAGGGCCAGAAGACCGCCGCCTTCGAGATCGTCGACATGCTCGGCGACGCGCCCGACGTCCACGTCCTGCCGGTCGGCAACGCGGGCAACATCACCGCCTACTGGAAGGGCTACAAGGAGTACGCCGCCGACGGCGTGTCGTCCCGTACGCCCCGGATGTGGGGCTTCCAGGCCTCGGGCTCCGCGCCCATCGTGCGCGGCGAGGTGGTCAAGGACCCGTCGACCATCGCCACCGCCATCCGGATCGGCAACCCCGCCTCCTGGCAGCACGCGCTGAACGCCCGGGACGAGTCCGGCGGCCTCATCGACGAGGTGACGGACCGTGAGATCCTGCGCGCCTACCGGCTGTTGGCCGCCCAGGAGGGCGTCTTCGTGGAGCCCGCCTCCGCCGCGTCGGTGGCCGGTCTGCTCAAGGCCGCCGAGCAGGGCAAGGTCGACCCCGGCCAGCGGATCGTCTGCACCGTCACCGGCAACGGCCTGAAGGACCCGGACTGGGCCGTCGCCGGCGCCCCGCAGCCCGTGACCGTCCCGGTCGACGCGGCGACGGCGGCCGAGCGGCTGGGCCTGGTCTGACGAGCGCGGGCGGCCCGGTCCGGCACGGTCCGGCCCGCCCCCCCGCTCGGTCCCGGCTCGCTCTCCGGCTCCGTCCCGCTCGGTCCGGTGTAACGAGCGCCACGTCAGGCGTAAGAGGGCGCTCGCCCGGGAAACGTCCCTGACAGGGGTGCACAGGGGGCTTGCGACACGCATCGTGCGCCTCTTGTGCGCCCTATGTCGCCGCAGAACCCACCTTCGATAGGCTGTACCGAACCCGCCCGCATATGCCGCGGTGCCGCGCCGTCCTCGTGACCAGCGGCCCGTCAGCACATTCCCCGCGGTCCCGGGGTTCCCGTACGTCATCGAATGTCATTCGACAGTCACGCAGCTCAAGGAGAGTCATCGAGCGATGGCCGGTCCAGCGTTCCGCGCCGCCGCCGTCCGGGTGCGCGTCCCCGCCACCAGCGCCAACCTCGGCCCGGGCTTCGACGCCCTCGGCCTCGCGCTGGGTCTGTACGACGACGTGGTCGTCCGGGTGGCCGACTCCGGGCTGCACATCGACATCGCGGGTGAGGGCAGCGAGACGCTGCCCCGCGACGAGAAGCACCTGCTCGTGCGCTCCCTGCGCGCCGCCTTCGACGTCCTCGGCGGGCAGCCGCGCGGCCTGGAGATCGTCTGCGCCAACCGCATCCCGCACGGCCGCGGCCTGGGCTCCTCCTCCGCCGCCATCTGCGCCGGCATCGTCGCCGCGCGCGCCGTGACGATAGGCGGCGAGGCCAGGCTCGACGACACCGCACTGCTGGAGCTGGCCACCGAGATCGAGGGCCACCCCGACAACGTCGCGGCCTGCCTGCTCGGCGGCTTCACCCTGTCCTGGATGGAGAACGGCGCCGCCCGGGCCATCAGGATGGACCCCTCGGATTCCATCGTTCCGGTGGTTTTCGTGCCCGGGAAGCCGGTCCTGACCGAGACCGCGCGCGGTCTGCTCCCGCGCACCGTGCCGCACGTCGACGCCGCCGTCAACGCGGGCCGCGCCGCCCTGCTCGTCGAGGCCCTGACCAGGCGTCCCGAGCTGCTGCTGCCCGCCACCGAGGACCGGCTGCACCAGGAGTACCGGGCCCCCGCCATGCCGGAGAGCGCGGCGCTGGTGGAGCGGCTGCGGGCCGACGGGATCCCCGCGGTGATCTCCGGTGCGGGCCCCACCGTGATGGCCCTCGCCGACGCCGGCACCGCCGACAAGGTGGAAGCGCTGGCCGGCGCGGACTGGGCGGCGAACCGTCTCGCCCTCGACCTGCGGGGAGCGAGCGTCCTGCCGCTCGCGACCGGCGGAGTGAACGGCGCGGGCGGCGCGAACTGAAAAGAGCCGGCGATTGCCGGATGTGGAGAGGGGGAATGTTTGTTGGATCCGGTAGTGTTAACCTCAAGTCTGCACCCGACCCCACCATGGCGAGGTGCCTCGTGTCCCCGTCCGGGACAGACATTCTTCCGGGAGCCCCCCAAGTCGCACTGTGTCTCGTACCTCGTATGCGGGCAGTACCTCGTACGTCGACACTGAGCGGCCCGCCGGGCACGCTCCGGAACCGGTGCGACCACGCCACGTGACACCAGGTGCCACGGCTCGAGGAAGCGCCATCACCAGATATCTCTTCCGCCGCTTAGGCGGACCACCGCCCCGGCACGGTTCACAGAGCAAGGACCGAAGCCGGACAGCACAACCGGTCGCCGAGCCAGACAGGCCGACGTCCGCTCCAGGGAAGGACCCTTCGTGAGCGACACCACCGATCTGATGGGCGCACGTGTCGAGGAGACCGCTGCCGCGCCCGCCACGGACGCCTCCGCGCCTGCCACCGGTGCCGGCTCCCGGCGGCGCCGCGGTACCGGCCTCGAGGGCATGGTGCTGGCCGAGCTGCAGCAGGTCGCATCCGGCCTCGGCATCAGGGGCACCGCGCGGATGCGCAAGAGCCAGCTGATCGAGGTCATCAAGGAGGCGCAGGCCGCCGGGGGAGCCCCCGCCAAGGCCGAGACCGCCACCGAGACCAAGCCGAAGCGCCGCGCCACCTCCAAGGCCCGTACGGGTGAGGAGTCCGCGGTGAAGAAGGCGGACAAGGCCGACGCGCCGGCCGAGAAGGCCGTGGCGCAGCAGCAGATCGAGATCCCCGGCCAGCCCTCGCCCAAGGCCTCCGCCCCGGCCGAGACCGCCGCCGAGGAGGCCCCGGCCGAGCGCCGCCGCCGCCGCGCCACCGCTGACGCGGGCGCCCCGGCCGCCGCGCCGGAGACCGTCGCCGCCGAGGCGAAGAGCGAGCCGAAGGCCGAGACGCCCGCGCAGCAGCCGCAGCAGGGCGACGCCAGGGGTGACGCCGGTGAGGGCGGCGAGGGCCGCCGCCGCGACCGCCGCGAGCGCGGCCGGGACCGCGACCGCGACCGCCGCAAGGGCGACGACCAGCAGGGCCAGGGCGGCCAGCGCCAGCAGAGCCAGCAGCAGGGCGGCGGGCGCCAGGACCGCGACCGCCAGCAGGACGACGACGACTTCGAGGGCGGCCGCCGCGGCCGTCGCGGCCGCTACCGCGACCGCCGGGGCCGTCGCGGGCGCGACGACATCGCCTCCTCCGAGCCGCAGATCGCCGAGGACGACGTCCTGATCCCCGTCGCGGGCATCCTCGACATCCTCGACAACTACGCGTTCATCCGCACCTCCGGCTACCTGCCGGGCCCGAACGACGTGTACGTGTCCCTCGCCCAGGTCCGCAAGAACGGCCTGCGCAAGGGTGACCACGTCACCGGCGCGGTCCGCCAGCCCAAGGAAGGCGAGCGGCGCGAGAAGTTCAACGCGCTCGTGCGGCTCGACTCCGTCAACGGCATGGCGCCCGAACACGGCCGCGGCCGCCCGGAGTTCAACAAGCTGACGCCGCTGTACCCGCAGGACCGGCTCCGGCTGGAGACCGACCCGGGCGTGCTCACCACCCGGATCATCGACCTGGTCTCGCCGATCGGCAAGGGCCAGCGCGGTCTGATCGTGGCCCCGCCGAAGACCGGCAAAACCATGATCATGCAGGCGATCGCCAACGCGATCACGCACAACAACCCCGAGTGCCACCTGATGGTCGTCCTCGTCGACGAGCGTCCGGAAGAGGTCACCGACATGCAGCGGTCGGTCAAGGGCGAGGTCATCTCCTCGACCTTCGACCGTCCGGCCGAGGACCACACCACGGTCGCCGAGCTGGCCATCGAGCGCGCCAAGCGGCTCGTGGAGCTGGGTCACGACGTGGTCGTGCTGCTCGACTCGATCACCCGTCTGGGCCGTGCGTACAACCTCGCCGCCCCGGCCTCCGGCCGCATCCTGTCCGGTGGTGTCGACTCCACCGCGCTGTACCCGCCGAAGCGGTTCTTCGGCGCGGCGCGGAACATCGAGGACGGCGGTTCGCTGACGATCCTCGCCACCGCGCTGGTGGACACCGGGTCCCGCATGGACGAGGTGATCTTCGAGGAGTTCAAGGGCACCGGCAACATGGAGCTCAAGCTCGACCGGAAGCTCGCCGACAAGCGCATCTTCCCGGCGGTGGACGTGGACGCGTCCGGTACCCGCAAGGAGGAGATCCTGCTCGGTGCCGAGGAGCTGGGCATCGTCTGGAAGCTGCGGCGGGTGCTGCACGCGCTCGACCAGCAGCAGGCGATCGAGCTGCTCCTCGACAAGATGAAGCAGACGAAGTCGAACGTCGAGTTCCTGATGCAGATCCAGAAGACGACGCCGGCTCCGGGCAACGGCGACTAGTCGCCGCCGGGCATGTGAGGCCGCCCCCTGTCACGAGAGTGACAGGGGGCGGCCTTTTGGCGCAGTGAGGTAGGGGGTGCTTTCTCGTGCCCTCATCCACTCATGGGCATCCCAGGGGGGACTTCCTTGCACAGACGCCGTATACGCATCGCCCTGCCGTTCTGCGGGGCGGGTGTGGCCGCCGTTCTCGCCGCCACGCTGCTGACCACCTCCGCCGAGGCGGCGACGCCGCTGCCGCGGCCCGCCGTCACACCGGCCACCAGCTCAGCGCCGGCCGCCGAGCTGGAGCGCCGGGTCGCCACCGCGGTCGCCGGCGACGACACGGCCGGCGCGGGCCCGGCCCGCTCGTCGTACAGCGCGGGCAGCACCGCTCCCGCCGCCGACGCGAAGATCATCGGCGGTACGACCACGACCATCACCTCCGCGCCCTGGATGGCGCAGCTCTGGTACGGCGACGACAAGGGCACCGCCGACACCTCCGACGACACCGGCTTCTTCTGCGGGGGAGCGGTCGTCGCGCCGACGAAGATCCTCACCGCCGCGCACTGCGTCGCCGGCTACGACTGGCACCGCCACGGCGCGGTCATCACCGGCACCGCCCAGCTCCCGGCCGTAGACGACCAGGGCTACATCACGGACCTGCACGGCGGCAGCATCGCCGGTGTCTGGCGGCAGTGGAGCAACCCGTCCTACCGGCCGTCGACCATCGACGCCGACATCGCGGTCCTCACCCTGCCGTACGCCGTGAAGGCGACCCCCATCCGGATGACGACGTCCGGGGACACCGCCTCGTACGCCCCCGGGACCAGCGCCAAGGTCTACGGCTGGGGCCGCACCAGCTCCACCCACGACAACCTCTCCGAGACGCTGAAGACGGCCACGCTGCCCATCCAGTCGGACACCGCCTGCGCGCAGGCCTGGGGCACCAACTTCATCAAGGGCCACATGGTGTGCGCGGGCAACCCCGCCACCGGCAGCGACACCGGCACGACCACCGCGTGCAACGGTGACTCCGGCGGCCCCCTGGTGGTGAACAACCGGATCGTCGGCGTCGTCTCGTGGGGCGTCGAGGACTGCGTCGCCAAGGGCGCCTACGGCGTCTTCACCAAGGTCGCCACCTACGTCGGCGTCACCTACCCGCGCGTGGACGACACCGACATCAACGGCGACCACCGGGCCGACCTGTGGCTGCGCACCGCCGCCACGGACACCGGCTACTCCCGCTACTCCCGGGGCACGTCGTTCGCGGCCGGCGAGAACTGGGGCAACTGGGCCGGCGTGAACCTGGTCCTCCAGACCGACCTGGACCGTGACGGCTACCAGGACCTCGTCTACCGCCGCAGCAGCGACGGCGACGTCTTCTGGGCCCACTACGTGTACTCCAGCAACACCTGGGTCACCCGGCTGATCGCCGACAACTGGAAGACCCGCACCCGGATCGTCGCCCCGGGCGACGTCACCGGTGACTACCTGCCCGACCTGATCTCGGTCGACTCGGCGGGCGCGCTGTGGATCTACCCGGGCAAGGGCAACGGCACCTTCGCCGCCCGGGTGCAGTTCGGCTCGGGCTGGAACCAGTACAACCAGCTGCGCGGCCACGGCGACTTCACCGGCGACGGCCGGGCCGACCTGATCGCCCGCAACGCGAGCAACGGCTACGTCTACCTGTACAAGGGCCTGGGCAAGACGAGCGGCGGAGCGTTCGCCCCCCGGGTCAAGATCGCCACCTGGAGCAGCGCCACCTACAACGCCATCACCGCCGTCGGTGACGTGAGCGGCGACGGCCGCGCCGACCTCCTGGCCCGCACCCCCGGCGGCGCGCTCTACCTCTACCGGGGCACCGGGAAGGCCACGGGCGGGACCTTCACCGCGAGGATCTCCATGGGGACGTACTTCAAGCAGTACGACATCCTCGGCTGACACCGCGGCGGGCCGGGCGCGTCCGGCCCGCCACCGCCGCGTACCGTGCCCACCCGGACCCCGGGTGGGCACGGTGCGTCACGCGATCTCGTGCCCGGTTTCCCCGTCCGGCCCGGCGGGGCGACGATGGAGCGGTACGGATCGGTTCGTCCGGCCCGGCCCGGCCGCCACCGCAGGGGGTGGCCGACCGACGAGAGCCGAGGAGCACATGTCCGCCCAGAGCACGCCGGGACCCGGCACAGCGGGCGAGCCCGGTGGGAGCGGCCCGCGCCGCCGGGCCGGGGACCGCCGTCCGAAGCCCCGCGGCCGGCACCGCAAGGGGCTGCTCGTCGCGGCCTGGACCGCGGCGGGCATCGTCGTCCTCGGCGGCACCGGCGTCGGGTACGTCTACGTCAAGCTCAACGGCAACCTCGACAGCGTCGACATCGACCAGGTCCTCGGCACCGACCGTCCCAGCAGGACGGACAACGGCTCGCGGAACATCCTGGTCCTCGGCTCGGACAGCCGCTCCGGCCGCAACGGGCGGCTCGGCGGCGGCACCGACGACGGCGGCGCCCGCGCCGACACGGCCATGATCGTGCACGTCCACGAGGGCCACCGCAGGGCCAGCGTGGTCTCCGTCCCGCGGGACACCATCGTCGACCGGCCCGCCTGCACCGACACCGGTGGCGGCAGCCACCCGGCGGCGTCCGGCGTGATGTTCAACTCCGCGTACTCCACCGGCGGCGCCGCCTGCGCGGTCAAGACCGTCGAGTCGCTGACCGGCATCCGCATGGACCACTACCTGGAGATCGACTTCTCCGGCTTCCAGCGGCTCGTCGACGAGCTGGGCGGCGTAGAGGTCACCACCACCCGGGACATCGAGGACCCCGACAGCCACCTGTACCTGGAGGCCGGCCGGCACCGGCTGACCGGCGAGCAGGCGCTCGGCCTGGTCCGCACCCGGCACGGCGTCGGTGACGGCTCCGACCTCGGCCGCATCCAGCTTCAGCAGGCGTTCCTCAAGGCCCTGCTGGAGCAGGTGCGGGACGTCGACCTCCTCGGCGACCCGAAGAAGCTGTACGACCTCGCCGACACCGCGACGAGGACCGTGACCACCGACTCCGCCCTGGGCTCGGTGAACTCCCTGATGTCCTTCGCGAGCGGCCTGAAGGACATCGACGTATCCGGCATGACCATGATCACCATGCCGGTCGTCTACGATGCCGCCGACCCCAACCGCGTCCTCCCGGTGAAGTCCAAGGCCGACCAGGTCTGGACGGCCCTGAGGAACGACCGCCCCATCCCCCGGTCCGTCACCGAGGACACGGCCACCGGCGAGGCCAGGGGCGTCGTGCGCTGACCGGCGGTGCGGCGCCGCACGGGCGTACGGCACCGCCCGCTCGGGCACGCCGGGCCGCGGACGGCCCGCGGGGAGCAGTGGGGAACAAACGACCGGCACCCCCGGTTTTGGGAGTAGGCCCCAGTCCTGGCAGACTGGTACGTCGGCCCCGGTTCACGCTGCCGCACCCCGCGGAAGCGACCCGGTGCCCTCCCGAACCTAGGAGACACCTTGAAGCGCGACATCCACCCCGAGTACGTCGAGACGCAGGTCAGCTGCACCTGCGGCGCGTCGTTCACCACCCGCAGCACCATCGCGTCCGGCACCATCCGGGCCGAGGTCTGCTCCGAGTGCCACCCGTTCTACACGGGCAAGCAGAAGATCCTCGACACCGGTGGCCGTGTGGCCCGCTTCGAGGCCCGCTTCGGCAAGGCTGCCGCCGGCTCCAAGAAGTAGCGAGCCCCTCTTCGCCGGTCCACGGTCACGCCCCTTTCCAGGGCGTGCCGGGACCGGCGTTTTTGGTCGCCGCCCACTTCACCTTCGTACGCAGTCAGGAGCCCAGAGATGTTCGAGGCAGTCGAGGACCTCGTCGCCGAGCACGCCGACCTGGAGAAGAAGCTCGCGGACCCGTCGGTCCACGCCGACCAGGCCAACGCGCGCAAGCTCAACAAGCGCTACGCCGAGCTGACCCCGATCGTCGGCGCCTACCGCTCCTGGAAGCAGACCGGCGACGACGTCGAGACCGCCCGCGAGTTCGCCGCCGACGACCCCGACTTCGCCGCCGAGGTCAAGGAGCTGGAGAAGCAGCGCGAGGAGCTGACCGAGAAGCTGCGCCTGCTGCTCGTCCCGCGCGACCCCAGCGACGACAAGGACGTCATCCTGGAGATCAAGGCGGGCGCGGGCGGCGACGAGTCCGCGCTGTTCGCCGGCGACCTGCTGCGGATGTACCTGCGCTACGCCGAGCGGGTCGGCTGGAAGACCGAGATCATCGACGCCACCGAGTCGGAGCTGGGCGGCTACAAGGACGTCCAGGTCGCCGTGAAGGCCCGCGGGCAGACCGAGCCCGGCCAGGGCGTGTGGGCGCGGCTGAAGTACGAGGGCGGCGTGCACCGCGTGCAGCGCGTCCCGGCCACCGAGTCGCAGGGCCGCATCCACACCTCGGCGGCGGGCGTGCTCGTCACCCCCGAGGCGGAGGAGGTCGACGTCGAGATCAACCCGAACGACCTGCGCATCGACGTCTACCGGTCCTCGGGTCCCGGCGGCCAGTCGGTGAACACCACCGACTCCGCGGTGCGCATCACGCACATCCCGACCGGAGTCGTCGCCTCCTGCCAGAACGAGAAGAGCCAGTTGCAGAACAAGGAGCAGGCACTGCGTATCCTGCGCTCCAGGCTGCTCGCCATGGCGCAGGAGGAAGCGGAGAGGGAGGCCGCGGACGCCCGCCGCAGCCAGGTCCGCACCGTCGACCGCTCCGAGAAGATCCGCACCTACAACTACCCGGAAAACCGGATTTCGGACCACCGCGTCGGCTTCAAGGCGTACAACCTTGACCAGGTCCTGGACGGCGACCTCGACGCGGTGATCCAGGCCTGTGTCGACGCGGACTCGGCCGCCAAGCTCGCAGCCGCGTAAGGCACGTACGAGCAAGTACCCACACGGAGGACGAGCGTGAACCTGCTGCTCGCGGAGGTGGCCCAGGCCACCCAGCGGCTGGCCGACGCCGGCGTGCCCTCGCCGCGCACCGACGCGGAGGAGCTGGCCGCGTTCGTGCACGGCGTGAAGCGGGGCGAGTTGCACTCCGTGAAGGACGCCGACTTCGACGCCCGCTACTGGGAGGTCGTCGCGCGCCGGGAACAGCGCGAACCGCTCCAGCACATCACCGGCCGCGCCTTCTTCCGGTACCTGGAGCTCCAGGTCGGGCCCGGGGTGTTCGTGCCCCGCCCGGAGACGGAGTCGGTCGTCGGCTGGGCCATAGACGCGGTCCGCGCCATGGACGTCGTCGAGCCGTGCATCGTCGACCTGTGCACCGGCTCCGGCGCCATCGCGCTCGCCCTCGCCCAGGAGGTGCCCCGCTCCCGGGTGCACGCCGTGGAGCTGAGCGAGGACGCCCTGGTGTGGACCCGCAAGAACGTGCAGGGCTCCCGCGTCGACCTGCGCCAGGGCGACGCGCTGACCGCCTTCCCCGACCTCGACGGACAGGTCGACCTGGTCATCTCCAACCCGCCGTACATCCCGCTCACCGAGTGGGAGTACGTCGCCCCCGAGGCACGGGACTACGACCCCGAGATGGCCCTGTTCTCCGGCGAGGACGGCCTCGACCTCATCCGCGGCCTGGAGCGCACCGCGCACCGGCTGCTGCGCCCCGGCGGAGTCGTCGTCATCGAGCACGCCGACACCCAGGGCGGGCAGGTGCCGTGGATCTTCACCGAGGAACGCGGGTGGGCCGACGCGGCCGACCACCCCGACCTCAACAACCGCCCACGGTTCGCCACCGCCCGCAAGGCACTGCCGTGAGCACCACCCCCACTCTTTCTCTGAAGCACGTGTACGAGGAGGCCCGCTAGATATGGCACGGCGATACGACACCAACGACGCGACCGACCGCGTGACCGGTCTGCGTGAAGCCGCGTCCGCCGTCCGCCGAGGCGAGCTGGTGGTCCTCCCCACCGACACCGTGTACGGCATCGGCGCCGACGCCTTCTCCAAGGAGGCCGTCGGCGACCTGCTCCAGGCCAAGGGCCGGGGCCGCAACATGCCCACCCCCGTGCTCATCGGCTCCCCGAACACCCTGCACGGCCTCGTCACCGACTTCTCCGAGCTGGCCTGGGAACTGGTCGACGCGTTCTGGCCGGGCGCCCTCACGCTGGTCGCCAGGCACCAGCCGTCCCTCCAGTGGGACCTGGGCGACACCCGCGGCACGGTCGCCGTGCGGATGCCGCTGCACCCGGTCGCCATCGAACTGCTGACCGAGGTCGGCCCGATGGCGGTGTCCTCCGCCAACCTCACCGGCCACCCCGCGCCGGAGAACTGCGACGCGGCGCAGGGCATGCTCGGCGACTCCGTCTCCGTCTACCTCGACGGCGGCCCCACCCCCGGGAACGTGCCGTCCTCCATCGTCGACGTCACCCGCGAGGTGCCGCTGCTGCTGCGCGCGGGCGCGCTGTCGGCGGACGAGTTGCGCAAGGTCGTACCCGACCTCGAGGTGGCGAATTGACACCCCCCGAAGCGGGGCGTGGCATAGGCAGCGGGGAAGAGACGACCACCTTCGGCTTCCCGAGGGACACCTTCCGCATCCTCCACGTCAGCACCGGCAATGTGTGCCGCTCGCCGATCACCGAGCGGCTGACCCGGCACTTCGTGTCGCAGCGGCTCGGCGTGCTGGGCGGCGGACTGATCGTGGAGAGCGCCGGGACCTGGGGCCACGAGGGCGCGCCCATGGAGGCCAACGCGGAGACCGTGCTGGCCGAGTTCGGCGCGGACGCCTCCGGGTTCACCGGCCGTGAGCTGCTGGACGAGCACGTCATCAGGGCCGACCTGGTCCTGACCGCCACCCGCGACCACCGCGCCCAGGTCATCTCCATGGGCCACTCCGCGGGCCTGCGCACCTTCACCCTGAAGGAGTTCACCCGCCTGGTGCGGGCCATCGACCCCGCGACGCTCCCCCCGCTGGAGGACGGCGTGGTCATGCGGGCCCGCGCGCTGGTGCGGGCCGCCGCCGCGCTGCGGGGCTGGCTGCTGGCTCCCACCGCGGAGGCGGACGAGGTGTACGACCCGTACGGGGCACCCCTGCCGTTCTTCCGCTCGGTGGGCGACGAGATACACCAGGCGCTTGACCCGGTGGTGACGGCGCTGACCGGAGTACCCGCCCGGACGTAGCCGCGGGGCGGGGCACGGTGCCCAGGCCTACATTGGACGTACGTCAGCGTCGACGCCCCGGAGCCCACCATGACGGTCACCCCTGCCCGTGAGACCGACGTCCTGCGCGCCCAGGACCCCGAGCTGGCCGAGCTGCTGCTCGGGGAGCTGGCCCGGCAGTCGACGACGCTCCAGCTGATCGCGGCGGAGAACTTCACCTCGCCCGCCGTGCTGGCCGCGCTCGGCTCCCCGCTCGCCAACAAGTACGCGGAGGGCTACCCCGGCAACCGCCACCACGGCGGCTGCGAGATCGTCGACGTGGCCGAGCGGATCGCCGTGGACCGGGCGAAGGCGCTGTTCGCGGCGGAACACGCCAACGTGCAGTCGCACTCCGGGTCGTCCGCCGTGCTCGCCGCCTACGCCGCGCTGCTGCGGCCCGGCGACACCGTGCTCGCCCTCGGACTGCCCTACGGCGGGCACCTCACGCACGGTTCGCCCGCGAACTTCTCCGGCCGCTGGTTCGACTTCGTCGGCTACGGCGTCGACGGCGAGACCGGGCTCGTCGACCACGAGCAGGTGCGCGCCCTGGCCCGCGGCCACCGGCCCAAGGCGATCGTGTGCGGGTCCACCGCCTATCCGCGCCATACCGACTACGCGCTCTTCCGCGAGATCGCCGACGAGGTCGGCGCCTACCTCATCGCGGACGCCGCCCACCCGATCGGCCTGGTCGCCGGGGGAGCGGCGCCCACGCCGGTGCCGTACGCCGACATCGTGTGCGCCACCACGCACAAGGTGCTGCGGGGGCCGCGCGGCGGAATGATCCTCTGCGGCGCCGAGCTGGCCGAGCGCGTCGACCGGGCCGTCTTCCCGTTCACCCAGGGCGGCGCCCAGATGCACACCATCGCCGCGAAGGCGGTCGCGTTCGGCGAGGCGGCGACGCCGGCGTTCTCCGCGTACGCCCACCAGGTGGTCGCCAACGCGCGGGTCCTCGCGGCCGCGCTGGCCGCGGAGGGGCTGGCCGTCACCACGGGCGGCACGGACACGCACCTGATCACCGCCGATCCGTTCCCGCTCGGCGTCGACGGCCGCACCGCCCGCGGCCGGCTCGCCGCCGCGGGGATCATCCTGGACTGCTGCGCCCTGCCGCACGGCGACCTGCGGGGCCTGCGGCTGGGCACGGCCGCGGTGACCACCCAGGGCATGGGGGAGACGGAGATGCGGCGGATCGCCGCCCTGCTGGCGCTGGCGGTGCGCGAACCCGGGCGGGGCAAGTCCGTGCGGGAGGAAGTGCGGGAGCTGACCGGCCGGTTTCCGCCGTATCCGGGCTGAGCGGGGGAGGCGGTCCTGCCGTCCACAGCCACCCGTGCAACCATCGTCGCTACCCGTAAGTCCCCACTCATATGCGTGCCTCGCTAGGGTGTGGGGCTGAGATGGCCAGCGAGACCTGTGGGGAAGCCCGTGCGTGAATACCTGCTGACGCTCTGCATCACGGCCGCGGTGACGTACCTGCTGACCGGGCCGGTGCGCAAGTTCGCGATCGTGGCGGGGGCGATGCCGGAGATCCGGGCCCGGGACGTGCACCGGGAGCCGACTCCGCGGCTCGGCGGGATCGCGATGTTCTTCGGCCTGTGCGCCGGCCTGCTGGTCGCCGACCACCTCACCAACCTCCACCAGGTCTTCGACAGGTCCAACGAACCCCGCGCGCTGCTCTCCGGAGCCGCGCTGATCTGGCTGATCGGCGTGCTGGACGACAAGTTCGAGATCGACGCCCTGATCAAGCTGGGCGGTCAGATGATCGCCGCCGGCGTGATGGTCATGCAGGGTCTGACCATCCTGTGGCTGCCCGTGCCGGGCGTCGGCACGGTGGCCCTCACCCAGTGGCAGGGCACGCTCCTCACCGTCGCCCTGGTCGTGATCACCATCAACGCGGTCAACTTCGTCGACGGGCTGGACGGCCTGGCCGCGGGCATGGTGTGCATCGCGTCCGCCGCGTTCTTCATGTACGCCTACCGCATCTGGTACTCGTACGGCATCGAGGCCGCGGCCCCCGCCACCCTCTTCGCGGCCATCCTGATGGGCATGTGCCTGGGCTTCCTGCCGCACAACATGCACCCGGCGCGGATCTTCATGGGCGACTCCGGGTCGATGCTGATCGGCCTCGTGCTGGCCGCCGGCGCCATCTCCGTGACCGGCCAGGTCGACCCGGACGTGATGAACCTGTTCTCCGGTTCCGAGCGCAACACCGTGCACCAGACGGTCCCCGTCTACATCCCGCTGCTGCTGCCGCTGACCATCATCGCGATCCCGGCCGCCGACCTGATCCTGGCGATCGTGCGCCGTACCTGGCGCGGCCAGTCGCCGTTCGCCGCGGACCGCGGGCATCTGCACCACCGGCTGCTGGAGATCGGCCACTCGCACAGCCGCTCGGTGCTGATCATGTACTTCTGGTCGGCGCTGATCGCCTTCGGCGCGCTGGCGTACTCCGTGAACAGTGCGTCCATGTGGATCGTGCTGAGTGTCGTGGTACTGAGCGCGATCGGCCTCGTCCTGCTGCTGCTTCCGCGCTTCACCCCGCGCGCCCCCGTGTGGGCCGAGCGTTTCGTGCCGCCGCGCTACCGGCGCCGCAGGGTCGTCGTGGCGTCCGGGCAGCCGGCCGTCGCCGAGCCGGCGCCGGCCGAGCAGGAGGCCCGTACGCCGGTGGCCGCCGGGGTGTCGGGTGTCAACGGGGCGACCGCCGTGGGCCCCCGATCGCGGCTCTCAAGGTAAGAATCTGACTAAAGCATTGCCAAGCCGTGGGGGAACGAACTGCCGCAATATCAGACAAGACGGCTCGGTTTTTGCACAGACGCGCGGCATCACTCTCATGTGTGACAGTTGGCACACCCGGCAGGTAAAGACCTCATCAAATAGTTTGTGATACCGTTCACGAGAACCCCGGATAGAGCCGAAGGACCGTAGTGCGACGGTCCCTTCGCGTGAGGTTCCCTCTCACCCCGGGACTACGCTCGTCCATGACGACACCCCTGCCCCCCTTTGAAAGCGGAGTTGCCGCCATGCCGTCCAACGACGTCCGGATCCTGGCCCAGGCCGCTGTGCCCACAGCTGCCGTCGGCGCTGCAGCCGCCGTCGTCAGCGGAGTGGTGGCCGGCGGCAAGGGGGCCGTGGGCTCCGTCGTGGCCGCCCTGGTGACGATCCTCTTCATGGGTCTCGGCCTGTACGTGCTCCAGCGCACCGCCAAGTCGCTCCCGCACCTGTTCCAGGCGATGGGCCTGATGCTCTACGCGGCGCAGATCCTGCTGCTGTTCATCTTCCTCGCCGCCTTCAAGAACACCACGCTGTTCCATCCGCGGGCCTTCGCCATCACGCTGATCGCGACCACCCTGGTGTGGATCGGCTCGCAGACGGTCGCGCACATGAAGTCCAAGATCCTTTACGTCGAACCGGACTCCTCCGCGGGCAGCAAGCCCGAGAAGACGGGTCCGACGTCGTGAGGGGTAGGGCCGGGATAAAGACGCGTTCGACAAGCTGCTATCGTCCGGTGCCAACTGCGGCACTGCGGGCGCGGGCATCCGAGCTGACGCCTGTTCCATCGCGAGGCTCGACGCCGAACCGCCGCCCCCACACCAGAAACACCAGTCCAGTGCCGAACCGCGGCCGCGCGCCGCGCCGACACAACGAGGTTGCCGTACCCATGCGCCACGCTGAAGGAGCCCGCGGTGAGTGCTGACCCGACGCAGGTGCTCGCCTTCGAGACCGACTGCCACATCTTCGACGGCTGTGGCTTCCCGGCTCCCGGCCTGCACTCGTTCCTGTTCGAGCCCCTCTGGGGCGACGCGGACAGCAACCTGTACTTCAACAAGACGATGCTGCTGGCGCTGCTCGGCTCCGTCATCGTCATCGGCTTCTTCTGGGCTGCTTTCCGCAAGCCGAAGGTCGTGCCGGGCAAGCTGCAGATGGTCGCCGAGGCCGGCTACGACTTCATCCGGCGCGGCGTCGTCTACGAGACCATCGGCAAGAAGGAAGGCGAGAAGTACGTCCCGCTGGTCGTCTCGCTGTTCTTCTTCATCTGGATGATGAACCTCTGGTCGATCGTCCCGGTCGCCCAGTTCCCGGTGACCTCGATCATCGCCTACCCGGCGGTGCTCGCCGCGATCGTCTACGTCCTGTGGGTGTCGCTGACCTTCAAGCGGCACGGGTTCGTAGGCGCGTTCAAGAACTTCACGGGCTACAACAAGGAGCTCGGCCCGGTTCTGCCGCTGGCCATGACCATCGAGTTCTTCTCGAACCTGGTCGTCCGTCCGTTCACCCACGCGGTGCGACTCTTCGCGAACATGTTCGCGGGCCACACCCTGCTGCTGCTCTTCACGATCGCCAGCTGGTACCTGCTGAACGGCATCGGCATCGCCTACGCCGGCGTCTCGTTCATCATGGTCATCGTCATGACGGCCTTCGAGCTCTTCGTCCAGGCCCTTCAGGCGTACGTCTTCGTGCTCCTGACCTGCACCTTCATTCAGGGCGCGCTCGCCGAGCACCACTGAGCACCCGCCACTTTCGAACCCCGCAGACGTCCGGTGGCCAACCCCCACCGGTCCTTGAAAGAGAAGGAAGAACTGGCATGTCTACTCTTGCCGCTGTCACCGGTGACCTCAAGGCCCTCGGCTCCATCGGCTACGGCCTTGCCGCCATCGGCCCCGGCGTGGGCGTCGGCATCATCTTCGGTAACGGTACGCAGGCGCTCGCCCGTCAGCCCGAGGCGGCCGGCCTCATCCGTGCCAACCAGATCCTGGGCTTCGCCTTCTGTGAGGCGCTCGCCCTGATCGGTCTGGTTATGCCGTTCGTCTACGGCTCCTGATCACTTCAGGCTGACGACCAGCAACCCAGACGAAAGGCAACGACATGAGCCAGCTGCTCATCCTGGCGGCTGAGGGGGAGGCCGAGAACCCCCTCATCCCGCCGATCCCTGAGCTCGTCATTGGCCTGCTCGCCTTCGTCATCGTCTTCGGCTTCCTCGCCAAGAAGCTCCTTCCGAACATCAACAAGGTTCTGGAAGAGCGCCGCGAGGCCATCGAGGGCGGTATCGAGAAGGCCGAGGCCGCCCAGACCGAGGCCCAGAGCGTCCTTGAGCAGTACAAGGCCCAGCTCGCCGAGGCCCGGCACGAGGCCGCGCGGCTGCGCCAGGAGGCGCAGGAGCAGGGCGCCGCGCTCATCGCCGAGATGCGCGCGGAAGGCCAGCGGCAGCGTGAGGAGATCGTGGCCGCGGGCCACGCCCAGATCGAGGCCGACCGCAAGGCCGCCGCGTCCGCGCTGCGCCAGGACGTCGGCAAGCTGGCCACCGAGCTGGCCGGCAAGCTCGTCGGCGAGTCCCTCGAGGACCACGCCCGGCAGAGCCGTGTGATCGACCGCTTCCTCGACGAGCTCGAGGAGAAGGCCGAGGCCGGCCGATGAACGGAGCGAGCCGCGAGGCCCTGGCAGCCGCACGTGAGCGTCTCGACGCGCTGACGGACCACACGTCCGTCGACGCGGCCAGGCTCGCCGACGAGCTGGCCGCCGTCACCGCGCTGCTCGACCGCGAGGTGTCGCTGCGTCGGGTCCTCACCGACCCGGCGCAGGCCGGTGAGGCCAAGGCTGAGCTGGTCCAGCGGCTGATCGGCGGCCAGGTCGGCGGGGAGACCGCCGACCTGCTGGCCGGCCTGGTGCGCTCCCGCTGGTCGCAGTCGCGCGACCTGGTGGACGCGCTGGAGGAGCTGGCGAACACCGCCGACCTCACCGCGGCGCAGAAGGCGGGCACGCTCGACGACGTCGAGGACGAGCTGTTCCGGTTCGGCCGGATCGTCGCGGGCAACACCGAGCTGCGCGCCGCGCTGACCGACCGCAAGGCCGGCGTCCACGCCAAGGGCGAGCTGCTGCGCAGCCTGCTCGGCGGCCGGACCGCCGTGACCACCGAGCGTCTGGTGACGCGCCTGGTGACCGCGCCGCGGGGACGTAGCCTGGAAGCGGGACTGGAGTCCCTGTCCAAGCTCGCCGCGGACCGCCGGAACCGCATGGTCGCCGTCGTCACCTCGGCGGTCCCGCTGAGCGACGCGCAGAAGCAGCGCCTGGGCGCCGCCCTCGCGAAGCTCTACGGCCGTCAGATGCACCTCAACCTGGACGTGGACCCCGAGGTCCTCGGCGGGATCCGGGTGCAGGTCGGCGACGAGGTCATCAACGGCTCCATCGCGGACCGTATCGGCGACGCCGAGCGCCGCCTGGCCGGCTGACGGCGACGCGGCGGCAGCCACTGCCGCGGCAACTGAACACGCAGTACGTACTTACGGCCCTGGTTGGGCCGTGCAGAGGATTCACCTCCTGTTGGGGGGAGTCCCCATCCCCCCAAAGTGAAACTTCGGGCCCAACAAGGAGAGCAGGGAACCCAGATGGCGGAGCTCACGATCCGGCCGGAGGAGATCCGGGACGCGCTGGAGAACTTCGTCCAGTCGTACAAGCCGGACGCGGCCTCGCGCGAGGAGGTCGGTACGGTCACCCTTGCCGGCGACGGCATCGCGAAGGTCGAGGGTCTTCCCTCGGCCATGGCCAACGAACTGCTGAAGTTCGAGGACGGCACCCTCGGCCTCGCGCTCAACCTGGAAGAGCGCGAGATCGGCGCCATCGTCCTCGGTGAGTTCAGCGGGATCGAGGAGGGTCAGCCGGTCACGCGCACCGGCGAGGTCCTCTCCGTCGCGGTGGGCGAGGGCTACCTCGGCCGCGTCGTCGACCCGCTCGGCAACCCGATCGACGGCCTCGGTGAGATCGAGACGTCCGGCCGCCGCGCCCTCGAGCTGCAGGCCCCCACGGTCATGCAGCGCAAGTCGGTGCACGAGCCGATGGAGACCGGCTACAAGGCCGTCGACGCGATGACCCCGATCGGCCGTGGTCAGCGTCAGCTGATCATCGGCGACCGCCAGACCGGCAAGACCGCCCTGGCCGTCGACACGATCATCAACCAGCGTGACAACTGGCGCTCCGGCGACCCGAAGAAGCAGGTCCGCTGCATCTACGTCGCCATCGGCCAGAAGGGCTCCACCATCGCGTCGGTCCGCCGCGCGCTGGAGGAGAACGGCGCGCTGGAGTACACGACCATCGTCGCCGCCCCGGCGTCCGACCCGGCCGGCTTCAAGTACCTCGCCCCCTACACCGGCTCGGCCATCGGCCAGCAGTGGATGTACGAGGGCAAGCACGTCCTGATCATTTTCGACGACCTGTCGAAGCAGGCCGACGCCTACCGCGCCGTGTCGCTGCTGCTGCGCCGTCCGCCGGGCCGCGAGGCCTACCCGGGCGACGTCTTCTACCTGCACTCCCGCCTGCTGGAGCGCTGCGCCAAGCTCTCCGACGAGATGGGTGCCGGCTCGATGACCGGTCTGCCGATCGTCGAGACGAAGGCCAACGACGTCTCGGCGTTCATCCCGACCAACGTCATCTCCATCACCGACGGCCAGTGCTTCCTGGAGTCGGACCTGTTCAACGCCGGTCAGCGCCCCGCGCTGAACGTCGGTATCTCCGTCTCCCGAGTCGGTGGTTCCGCGCAGCACAAGGCGATGAAGCAGGTCTCCGGCCGTCTGCGCGTGGACCTGGCCCAGTTCCGTGAGCTGGAGGCGTTCGCCGCCTTCGGTTCCGACCTGGACGCCGCGTCGAAGGCGCAGCTGGAGCGCGGTCAGCGCATGGTCGAGCTGCTGAAGCAGGACCAGTACCAGCCGATGTCCACCGAGGACCAGGTCGTCTCCGTGTGGGCCGGCACCACCGGCAAGATGGACGACGTGCCGGTCGCGGACATCCGCCGCTTCGAGAAGGAGCTGCTGGAGTACCTGCACCGCAAGGAGCAGGGCCTCATGACCTCCATCAAGGAGGGCGGCAAGATGTCGGACGACACCCTGCAGGCCGTGGCCGACGCCATCACCGCGTTCAAGAAGCAGTTCGAGACCTCGGACGGCAAGCTGCTCGGCGAGGACGCCCCGTCCGCCGCCAAGTGACGTAGGAAGGGACCTGACTCATGGGAGCCCAGCTCCGGGTCTACAAGCGTCGCATCCGATCCGTCACCGCGACCAAGAAGATCACGAAGGCGATGGAGATGATCGCCGCCTCGCGCGTCGTCAAGGCGCAGCGCAAGGTGGCGGCCTCCACGCCGTACGCGGAAGAACTGACCCGCGCGGTCACCGCGGTCGGCACCGGTTCCAACACCAGGCACCCGCTGACCACGGCCGCCGAGACGGTCACCCGGTCCGCCGTGCTGCTGCTGACCAGTGACCGCGGTCTCGCCGGTGCCTTCAACTCCAACGCCATCAAGGCGGCGGAGCAGCTCACCGAGCGCCTGGAGCGCGAGGGCAAGCAGGTCGACACGTACATCGTCGGCCGGCGCGGTGTCGCCCACTACAACTTCCGTGAGCGCACGATCGCGGAGTCGTGGACCGGGTTCACCGACGAGCCGTCGTACGCGGACGCCAAGAAGGTCGCGGGCCCGCTGATCGAGGCCATCCAGAAGGACACGGCGGAGGGCGGCGTGGACGAGCTCCACATCGTCTACACCGAGTTCGTCTCGATGATGACGCAGACGGCGATCGACAAGTGCATGCTGCCGCTCAGCCTCGACGAGGTCGCGCAGGAGTCGTCCGCCAAGGGCGAGATCCTTCCGCTGTACGACTTCGAGCCGTCGGCCGAGGACGTCCTCGACGCGCTGCTGCCGCGGTACGTCGAGAGCCGGATCTACAACGCGCTGCTCCAGTCGGCCGCTTCGAAGCACGCCGCCACGCGGCGCGCGATGAAGTCGGCAACCGACAACGCGGGCGAGCTGATCAACACGCTCTCCCGTCTTGCCAACGCGGCCCGCCAGGCCGAAATCACCCAGGAAATCAGCGAGATCGTCGGTGGCGCGAGCGCCCTGGCCGACGCGACCGCGGGGAGTGACAAGTAATGACCACCACTGCTCAGACGGCCACGGCGACGGGCCGCGTCGCGCGGGTCATCGGCCCGGTCGTCGACGTGGAGTTCCCCGTCGACGCGATGCCGGAGATCTACAACGCCCTGCACGTCGAGGTGGCCGACCCGGCCAACGCCGGCGAGAAGAAGACGCTGACCCTGGAGGTCGCCCAGCACCTGGGTGACGGCCTGGTCCGCGCGATCTCGATGCAGCCCACCGACGGTCTGGTCCGCCAGGCCCCGGTCGTCGACACCGGCGACGGCATCACCGTCCCGGTCGGCGACTTCACCAAGGGCAAGGTGTTCAACACCCTCGGTGAGGTGCTGAACGTCGACGAGACCTACTCGGGCGAGCGCTGGTCCATCCACCGCAAGGCCCCGAACTTCGACGAGCTCGAGTCGAAGACCGAGATGTTCGAGACCGGCGTCAAGGTCATCGACCTGCTGACCCCGTACGTCAAGGGCGGCAAGATCGGTCTGTTCGGCGGCGCCGGCGTCGGCAAGACGGTGCTCATCCAGGAGATGATCTACCGCGTCGCCAACAACCACGACGGTGTGTCGGTGTTCGCCGGTGTCGGTGAGCGCACCCGTGAGGGCAACGACCTCATCGACGAGATGAGCGAGTCGGGCGTCATCGACAAGACCGCGCTGGTCTTCGGCCAGATGGACGAGCCCCCGGGCACCCGTCTGCGCGTGGCCCTGGCCGGTCTGACCATGGCGGAGTACTTCCGCGATGTGCAGAAGCAGGACGTGCTGTTCTTCATCGACAACATCTTCCGCTTCACCCAGGCCGGTTCCGAGGTGTCGACCCTGCTCGGCCGTATGCCCTCCGCGGTGGGTTACCAGCCGAACCTGGCCGACGAGATGGGTCTCCTCCAGGAGCGCATCACCTCGACCCGTGGTCACTCGATCACCTCGATGCAGGCGATCTACGTCCCCGCGGACGACCTGACCGACCCGGCCCCGGCCACCACCTTCGCCCACCTCGACGCGACGACGGTTCTCTCCCGTCCGATCTCCGAGAAGGGCATCTACCCGGCCGTGGACCCGCTGGACTCCACGTCCCGGATCCTGGACCCGCGCTACATCTCGCAGGACCACTACAACGCGGCCATGCGCGTGAAGAACATCCTGCAGAAGTACAAGGACCTCCAGGACATCATCGCGATCCTCGGTATCGACGAGCTGGGCGAGGAGGACAAGCTCGTCGTCCACCGTGCCCGTCGCGTGGAGCGCTTCCTGTCCCAGAACACCCACGTCGCCAAGCAGTTCACCGGCGTGGACGGTTCGGACGTGCCGCTGGACGAGTCGATCGCCGCGTTCAACGCGATCTGCGACGGCGAGTACGACCACTTCCCGGAGCAGGCGTTCTTCATGTGCGGTGGTCTCGAGGACCTGAAGAAGAACGCGAAGGAGCTGGGCGTCTCCTGACCCGGGCAGCAGCCTGAGTCATGAGGGGGCGGGCACGTCCCGCCCCCTCGTCCACGCCCACTAGACTTGTAACCAACACCCGGCAGTCCCGCCGGGTGGTGACCCGAGGAGCCACCTTGGCTGCTGAGCTGCACGTCGCGCTGGTCGCGGCCGACCGAGAGGTCTGGTCCGGCGAGGCCACCCTGGTCGTCGCGCGCACCACGTCCGGCGACATCGGCGTCATGCCCGGTCACCAGCCGCTGCTCGGTGTGCTGGAGTCGGGCCCGGTGACCATCCGCAAGAGCGATGGTGGAACGGTCGTCGCCGCGGTGCACGGCGGTTTCATCTCGTTCGCGGACAACAAGCTGTCCCTGCTCGCCGAGATCGCCGAGCTGTCGGACGAGATCGACGTCCAGCGTGCCCAGCAGGAGCTGGAGCGCGCGAAGGCGGAGGGCGACGAAGCCGCCCAGCGCCGCGCGGACGTCCGACTGCGTGCGGCGGCGGCGCGCTGACCCCGAGGGTCGCTCCCGGGCCGTCTAGGCTCTGGGGGAGCGCCGAGTAGTGACGTCACTCAGCCGCGGTCGGCACCGGAGCAATCCGGAGCCGGCCGCGGCTGAGGCAGATATAGAGGTTTTTTCCGTTCCGTTACCTAGGAGACGAGGAGGTCGGTGTCGATGGTCCTCGCTCTGACTGTGTGCGGAATCGTCGTCGCCCTCGTGGTGCTGGGGCTGTTCGTCTTCGGTCTGCGACGCCGGCTCATCCAGCGTTCCGGCGGCACCTTCGACTGCTCCCTGCGCTGGGACGCCCCGGAGCAGGGCGACACCAGCGGCAAGGGCTGGGCCTACGGTGTGGCCCGCTACAACGGTGACCGGGTCGAGTGGTTCCGGGTCTTCTCGTACGCTCCGCGACCGCGCCGGGTACTGGAGCGTTCGGCGATCGAGGTGGCCGGCCGCCGGCTGCCCGACGGCGAGGAGGAGCTGGCGCTGCTGTCCGACGCGGTGGTCCTGGCCTGTCTGCACCGGGGCACGCGGCTGGAGCTGGCCATGAGCGAAGACGCGCTGACCGGTTTTCTCGCGTGGCTTGAGGCAGCCCCGCCCGGTCAGCGCGTCAATGTCGCCTGAGGGGTTTCCCCCGAAGGTCTACTTCAGGCCGTTGGCCATGGCGTTCACCAGTTCACCGTTGCTGGTGTCACCGCTGAACTCCCAGAAGAAGGCACCGCCCAGGCCCTGGTTCTTGGCCCAGCTCATCTTGGTGCCGATGGTCGCCGGGGTGTCGTACGACCACCAGTTGGTGCCGCAGTGCGCGTACGCGGTGCCGGCGATGGTGCCGGTCGCCGGGCAGCTGTTCTTCAGGACCTTGTAGTCCTCGATTCCGGCCTCGTAGGTGCCGGCCGCCGGTCCGGTCGCGGTGCCGCCGGGCGCGGACTGGGTGACGCCGGTCCAGCCGCGGCCGTAGAAGCCGATGCCGAGCAGCAGCTTGGACGCGGGCACGCCCTTCGCCTTGAACTTGGCGATCGCGTCGGCGGAGGTGAAGCCCTGCTGCGGGATGCCGGGGTACGAGGTCAGCGGCGAGTGCGGAGCGGTGGGACCGTTCTTCTCCCAGGCGCCGAAGAAGTCGTACGTCATCACGTTGTACCAGTCGATGTACTGCGCCGCGGTGCCGTAGTCGGCGGCGTCGATCTTGCCGCCGGCGGAGGCGTCGGCCGTGGTGGCCGCGGTGATCAGGGCGTCCTTGCCGAACTCGGCGCGCATGGCCTTCATCATGGAGCTGAAGGCGTTGGGCGCGCTGGTGGTGTCACAGCTCAGACCGCAGGCGTTCGGGTACTCCCAGTCCAGGTCGATGCCGTCGAAGACGTCGGCCCAGCGCGGGTCCTCGACCAGGTCGTGGCAGGACTTCGCGAACGCGGCCGGGTTCTTCACGGCGTCGGGGAAGCCGCCGGACCAGGTCCAGCCGCCGAACGACCACAGCACCTTGATGTGCGGGTACTGGGCCTTGAGCTTGCGCAGCTGGTTGAAGTTGCCGCGCAGCGGCTGGTCCCAGGTGTCGGCCTTGCCGTCGACGGACTGGTCGGCGGTGTAGGCCTTGTCGTAGTCGGCGTAGGCGTCGCCGATCGTGCACTTGCCGCCCTGGACGTTGCCGAAGGCGTAGTTGATGTGCGTGATCTTGGAGGCGGAGCCGGAGGTGACCAGGTTCTTCACGTGGTAGTTGCGCCCGTAGACGCCCCAGTTGGTGAAGTAGCCGAGGTTGACCTTGGCGCCGGGCTGCGGGCCGGGGCCTCCGTCGCCGCCGGTGGTGCGGACGGCGACCGCGCCGCTCACCGGGCCGGTCTGGTCGGCGGTGTCGCGGGCCTGGACGGTGTACGAGTAGTCGGTGCCGGCGGTGAGGCCGGTGTCCGTCCAGCTCGTGCCGGTGACGGTGGCGACCTTGGTGCCGCCGCGGAGCACGTCGTAGTTCTTGACGCCCTTGTCGTCGGTGGCGGCCTTCCAGGTGAGCTTCACCGAGGTGTCGGTGATGTCCGAGGCGGCCGGGGTTCCGGGGGCGCTCGGCGGGTTGTCACCCGGGACGTTGGGGCCGCCGTCGCAACTGCCGCCGTTGAGCTTGCAGTTGGCGGGAGCGCCGGTGCCGGTGCCGTTGAACCCGAAGGAGACGGAGGCGCCGGGGGCGAGAGTGCCGTTCCAGGTCTTGTTCTTGGCGGTCCAGTGGGTGCCGGCGGAGGTGATGTCGGCGTCCCAGCCGGAGGTGACGGACGTGCCGGAGGGGAAGTCCCACTCGACGGTCCAGGAGTTGATGGTGGTGGTGCCGGTGTTCTTCACCGTCCACTTGCCCTCGAAGCCGCTGCCCCAGTCGGAGGCCTTGGTGAAGGTGGCGGTGGCCGAGGTGGCTTCCGCGGCGGCCTGGGCGGGGCCGGCGAGGCCCGTCAGTCCGGCGAGGGGGAGCAGGAGGGTCGCGAACCCTGCCGCGGCTCGGTGTCTGAAGCGCATGCTGCGCCTCCTTTGTGGGGATGTCGGGGGTGGGCGTGACTGAGCCTTCACGCCCACGGTGCGGCGAGAATAGAAAGGTCTGGACCATAGGTCAATAGGTCTGGACCACTACCCAAGCGCCGCCCCGGTAACCCCGTCAGATCCCCAACTCCTGCGCGAGCACCGCAGCTTGCACCCGGCTGCGCAGCTCCAGCTTCCCCAGCAACCGGCTGACGTGCGTCTTCACCGTCGCCTCCGCCATGTCGAGCCGCTCCGCGATGCCCGCGTTCGACAGGCCCTCGCCGAGGCACGACAGCACCTCCCGCTCCCGCCGGGTCAGCTGCTCCAGCACCGCCGGATCCGCTCTCGGTCCCCGCGGCGGCCCGGCGGCGAACTCGGCGATCAGCCGCCGGGTCACCGCCGGAGCGATCAGCCCCTCCCCGCGTGCCACCGTCCGCACCGCCGCGAGCAGGTCCTTCGCCTCGGTGTTCTTCAGCAGGAACCCGGCCGCGCCCGCACGCAACGCCCCGAACACGTACTCGTCCAGGTCGAAGGTGGTCAGCACCAGCACATCGGCCAGCCCTTCCGCCACCACCCGCCGGGTCGCCGACACCCCGTCCAGGCGCGGCATCTGCACGTCCATCAGCACCAGATCGGGCCGCAGCTCCCGGGCCAGCGCCACCGCCTGCTCGCCGTCCGCCGCCTCACCGACCACCTCGATGTCGGGTGCGCTGCGCAGGATGAGCACCAGCCCGGCGCGAACGGCGGACTGGTCCTCGGCGACCAGGACGCGGATCATGCGGAGTCTCCTTCGACGGTGGGAAGTGTCGCGCGTACGGCCCAGACCGTGCCGTCCGCGGTGTCCTCGGGCCCGGCCTCCAGCGTGCCGTGCAGCAGCGTGGCCCGCTCCCGCATACCGACCAGACCGGCCCCCGAGCCGGGAGCGCGGGGCGCGTCCCGCTCACCGTACGGACTGGTCACCGTGATGCCGAGGGAGCCGTCCCGCTGGACCAGGGCCACGGTGACCCGGCCGGGGCCGGCGTGCTTGAGCGCGTTCGTCAGCGACTCCTGGACGATGCGGTAGGCGGCCAGTTCCACCGGCGCGGGCAGCGGGCCCCCCGGCTCGGCGCGCAGGGTGACGTCCAGGCCGTTGGCGCGGGCGGTGTCCACCAGGGCCCCGAGGCCGTCGAGGGTGGGCGCGGCGGACGGCTCGGTGCCGGCGCCGGCGTCCCGCAGGATGCCGATCAGGCGGCGCATCTCGGCCAGGCCCTCGACGCTGTTCTCACGGATCACCCCGAGCGCCTGCCGGGTGGTGTCCGGGTCGTCCAGGGAGAGCGCGGCCGTGGAGTGGATGGCGATCGCCGAGAGGTGGTTGGCGACCATGTCGTGCAGCTCCCGCGCCATCCGGGCCCGCTCGGCACCGACCGCCTGCACCCGGTCCATCTCGGCCAGCAGCGCCGTCTGCTCGGCGCGCAGCCGGGCCGCCTCGGCGGCGTCCCGGTGGTTGCGCACGATCAGGCCGGTGGAGGCGGGCGCGAACGACACGATGGCGACGCCCGCGCCGATCAGCAGCGCCTCGGGCACCCGCCACGCCGCGTAGGAGGCCACGGTGGCGGCCACCGACACCAGCCCGGTGATCCAGGGGATGCGGCGGGCCGAAGCCGGGGTGCCGTACAGCACGGCCGCGTACATGACGTCGGTGTACATCACCAGCGTCGCCAGGTTGCCCTGGGTCATGGTGTCCAGCGTCAGCGCGGCGGTGGCGGTCGCCAGGGCGGTGCGCGGTGCGGCCCGGCGCATCAGTTCGCAGCCGGCGACCAGCGCGAGCGGCACCAGGAGCGGCCAGGGACCCGGGAACAGGACGATCGGCTCGTCCTTCGGCCGGGTCGCCAGGCCCATGCCCCACAGCAGCAGCCCGCCGAGCAGCCCGGCGAGCGCGACGTACGCGTCGAAGCGGTGCGGTCGGGGCAGTCGCGGGGCGGCCATGGTCCCATCCAACACGGCGGGTGCCGTGCTCGCCTGATGCCCGGGAAGGGTCCGGCACTGCATCTTTCGATGTACCGCGAGTTCGTCACCGACGACGACGATCGCGGCGGCTTCGGCCGGGAGCCTGGAACGGTGACCGAAAGGAGCACGTCATGATCGTCGCATTGATCATCGCCTGCGAGGTGGGCTTCTGGGTGCTGCTGGCGCTCGGCCTCGCCGCCCGCTACCAGCTGAAGTGGCGCAGGACGAGCAACGTGCTGCTGCTGTGCGAGCCGGTCCTGGAACTGGTGCTGTTCGTGGCGACGGCGGTCGATCTGCGCAACGGCGCCGAGCCGGGCTGGGAGCACGGCGTCGCGGCGCTGTACATCGGCTACACGGTGGCCTTCGGCCACTACACGATCCGCTGGCTGGACGGCCACGCCGCGCACCGTCTGGGCGGCGCCCCGCCCCCGCCGAAGCCCCCGCGCTACGGCCGCGCCCGCGCCCGGCACGAGGCGAAGCTGTGGCTGCGCGCGGTGTTCGGGGGAGCCGTCGCGCTGGCGCTGCTCCAGCTGGCGGTCTGGTACGTCGGCGACTCGGGGGACGTCAGCTCGCTGCGCTCGTTCCAGTGGGTGGCGCTGCGGGTGATCGGCATCTACGGACTGATCGCGCTGTCGTACACCGTCTGGCCGCGCAAGGCCCCGGAGGGTGAGACCGCCGGGGACCGGACCGCCGCGCCGTCGGGGCAGGAGCCGAGGGAGGAGGCCCGGCGGTGAACAAGGCGTCGAGGAACCTGTCGGAGGGTGCCGTCACCCTTGCCACAGGACTGGTCCTGTGGCTGTTCACCGGCGATGTGGACACTCCCGTCGTCACCCTGGCGAAGGCCGGCGTGGTGCTGATGTGCGTCGGCGGGGTGCTGCTGGCGACGGGCCTGTACCAGCGGGTGCGCGGCGGCCGGGTCCGCCGGGTGCGCGGCGGCCGGGTCCGGCGGGGTGCCTAGCGCTCGCCGCCCGGCACCCACAGCACGTCACCGACGTCCTTGTTGGCCGTCCGGGCCAGGATGAACAGCAGGTCGGAGAGGCGGTTCAGGTAGGTCGCGGTGAGCGGGTTCATCGTCTCGCCGTGGACCTCCATCGCCGCCCAGGTGGAGCGCTCGGCCCGGCGGACGACCGTGCAGGCCTGGTGGAGGAGGGCCGCCCCCGGGGTGCCGCCGGGGAGGATGAAGGAGCGCAGTTTCTCCAGCCGCTCGTTGAAGCGGTCGCAGTCCGCCTCCAGCCGGTCGATGTAGAACTGCTCGACCCGCAGCGGCGGGTACTCGGGGTTCTCCGCCACCGGGGTCGACAGGTCCGCGCCCACGTCGAACAGGTCGTTCTGCACGCGGGTGAGGACCTCGACGATCTCCTCCGCCAGGTTCCCAAGCGCGATCGCCGTGCCGATCACCGCGTTCGCCTCGTTGGCGTCGGCGTACGCGGAGATCCGCAGATCGGTCTTGGCGACCCGGCTCATGTCACCGAGGGCGGTGGTGCCCTGGTCGCCGGTCCTGGTGTAGATGCGCGTCAGATTGACCATGCGGCCAGCGTAGTGACCGGTCAGGCCCCTGCGGTACGGAAGACCCGTGTGCCCACCGTCACGGCGAGGGCGGTCATGGCGACGGCCACCAGCGAGCCGTACAGCATGTGCGCGCTCGTGTAGTGCCCGGTGTAGACGTCGCGCATGGCGTCCACCAGGTAGCGCAGCGGTACGAAGTGGGACAGCACGTCCAGCCAGGCCGGTCCGAGGCTCATCGGCAGCATCAGGCCGGACAGCAGCATCGAGGGCATGCTGACGGCGTTGACCAGTGGTCCGAACTCCTGCGGGCTGCGCACCTTCATCGCCAGCGCGTACGACAGCGAGGCGAGCGAGACGGTGAGCAGGGCGACGAAGGCGAAGCCGGCCAGGATGCCGGCCAGCGGCGCCCGCAGCCCCATGACCAGGGCGGCCAGCACCAGCAGCACGGCCTGGAAGACGAGCACCGTGGCGTCCCGCAGGACCCGGCCGAGCAGCAGCGCCAGCCGGCTGACCGGGGTCACCCGCATGCGTTCGACGACGCCCTGGCCGTTCTCGACGATGATCATGAAACCGGCGAACAGCGCGCCGAACAGTCCGAGTTGCAGGAGCAGTCCGGGCACCAGCACCTGCCAGGAGCTGCCGTCCTCGCCGAGCGGCAGCCCGGTCAGCAGCGGGCCGAAGAACAGCAGGTACAGCAGTGGCATCAGCAGGCCGAAGAGCAGGGCGAAGCGGGAGCGCAGGGTCTGGCGGGCGTAGCGCCCGTAGATCAGCGCGGTGTCGTGCAACAGCATCAGTGGTCTCCTGGGCGGCTCATACGGCGACGGGTGCGGGGCCGGCCGGGGCGGGGCCGCGGCCGGTGATGGCGAGGAAGGTGTCCTGGAGGGTGGCGTCGAGCGAGCCGCCGTGCTTCAGCTTCAGCGCGGCCGGTGTGCCCTCGGCCGCCATGACGCCCCGGTCGACGATCACCAGGCGGTCGGAGAGGGCGTCGGCCTCGTCGAGGTAGTGGGTGGTCAGGAAGACGGTCGTGCCGTGCTCGTCGCGCAGCCGGCGGACCAGGGCCCAGAGGTCCGCGCGGCTGCCGGGGTCGAGCCCGGTCGTCGGCTCGTCGAGGAAGAGGACCTGGGGGCGGTGGGTGAGCGCCATGGCGATGTCCAGGCGGCGGCGCTGGCCCCCGGAGAGCGCGGCGGCCTTGCGGTCGAGCAGGGCGGTGAGGCCCAGTTCGGCCGCCAGCTCCTCGGCCCGCTCCTGGGCCCGCCTCCTCGGCAGCCGGTAGAGCCGGCCCTGGGTGACGAGTTCCTCGCGGACGCCGATCTGCCCGTCGACGCCGCCGGACTGGGCGACGTATCCGCAGGCCCGGCGGACGCCCTCCGGATCGCGGGCCAGGTCGCAGCCCGCGACGGTGGCCGCGCCGCCGGTCGGCTTCAGCAGGGTGGTCAGCATGCGCAGGGTGGTCGTCTTGCCGGCCCCGTTCGGGCCGAGGAAGCCGACGATCTCGCCCTGCCGGACGGTGAGGTCGATGCCGCGCACGGCATCCACGGGGCCGTGCTTCGTCCGGAAGGTACGGGCCAGTCCGGCCGTGCTGATGATTGCCATGCCCCCAGAAAAACAGAGCCACTGAAATTTTGCAACGACCCCAAGTTTTCAGTGGCACCAGTCAGCCGGGTACCATGCGGGCATGGCCGAGGGACTCAGGGAACGGAAGAAGCGGCAGACCCGGCAGTACATCTCCGATGTCGCCACGGGCCTGTTCATCGAGCGCGGTTTCGACGCCGTCACCGTCGCGGAGATCGCCGAGGCCTCCGACGTCTCCGTGAACACCGTCTACAACTACTTCCCGGCCAAGGAGGACCTGTTCCTCGACCGCTCCCGGGAGGTCGTCGACCGGCTCTCGCGCTGGGTGCGCGGCCGGCGCGACGGCGAGTCCGCCGCCGCGGCCGTGCTGCGCGAACTGCGCGACGAGGTCGAAGCGGTCTCACCCCGGATGGGGCTCATGGACGGCTATGCCCGGTTCATGACGGTGATTCATGAATCGCCCGCACTGCGCTCCCGCCTCTGGGCCATCGGCCAGGAAGTCGTCGACGACCTGGAGGCCACCCTGCGCGAGGAGACCGGCGCCGCGCCCGACGACCCCATGCCCGGCCTGATCGCCGGTCAGGTCAACTGGCTGCACCAGACGGTGCTCGCGGACATCGGACGCCGCATGATGGCCGGCGGCAGGCCCGCCGAGGTGTCACGCGAGGTGTTGCTGCTGCTCGACGAGATGACCGAGCTGTTGAGCGAGAAGGTGCTCAACTACGCCGTACGAGGCGCGACGTGACCCCTGCCGGTGTGATGTCCGTCATCTGAGACGTGACGCGCGTTACTTACCGGTCACACAGCCCCTCACGAGCGCTAGTGTCCGCCCGAGAGGAACAAGGACAGCGCGTATCAGGGGAGTCGCACAGTGGCACGGAAGCTCGCCGTCATCGGGGCCGGTCTCATGGGATCCGGCATCGCCCAGGTCTCCGCCCAGGCGGGCTGGGACGTCGTCCTGCGTGACGTCACCGACGAGGCGCTGAAGCGCGGCACGGACGGCATCAAGGCGTCGTACGACAAGTTCGTCGCCAAGGGGAAGCTCGACGCGGCCGGCGCCGAGGCCGCCCTCGGCCGGATCACCCCCACCACCGACCTGGACGCCGTCGCCGACGCCGACATCGTCGTCGAGGCCGTCTTCGAGAAGCTCGACGTCAAGCACGAGATCTTCCGCGCCCTCGACAAGCTGACGAAGGAGGAGGCGGTCCTCGCCTCCAACACCTCGGCCATCCCGATCACCAAGATCGCCGCCGTGGTCGAGCGCCCCGAGCGCGTCGTCGGCACCCACTTCTTCTCGCCGGTCCCGATGATGCAGCTCTGCGAGCTGGTGCGCGGCTACAAGACGAGCGACGAGACCCTCGCCACCGCGCGGGAGTTCGCCGAGTCCGTCGGCAAGACCTGCATCGTCGTCAACCGCGACGTGGCCGGCTTCGTCACCACCCGGCTGATCTCGGCGCTCGTCGTCGAGGCCGCCAAGCTGTACGAATCGGGCGTCGCCAGCGCCGAGGACATCGACCTCGCCTGCAGGCTGGGCTTCGGCCACGCCATGGGCCCGCTCGCCACCGCGGACCTGACCGGCGTCGACATCCTGCTGCACGCCACCGGCAACATCTACACCGAGACGCAGGACGAGAAGTTCGCCCCGCCGGAGCTGATGCGCCGGATGGTTGACGCCGGTGACATCGGGCGCAAGAGCGGGCAGGGCTTCTACAAGCACTGAAACGGCCCTCGCCCCGGGGACATCACACCACGGGGTGAATTCGGTATCGGTTCGCTTACAAGCAGCAACCGCACCGCTGCCGAAGCAGTCAGACGGTGCAAGCCACCGTCCTCATCCGATCCGACGTTGCACAGCCACCGTCATCGTCATGGAGCACGTCACCGAACGCACGGGGAGCGCATATGCACATCAGGGGCGACCACGCCGAGGTGGTCGTCGGGGGCCGCCTCGACGTCCGCAGCGCGGCGGACGCCCGTGCGGTTCTGCACTCGGCCGTCGACGACGGAGTCGGCGATCTCGTCCTCGACCTGTCCGAACTGGACTCCTGGGACGCCACCGGGCTCGGGGTGATCATGGGTGCCCACCGGCGGGCCGGCCGCTGCGGCCGCCGGCTGGTGCTGCGCGGCGTACCGCCGCAGATGCAGCGCCTGCTGGTGGCCACCCGGCTGCACCGGATCCTGGCGATCGAGGGCGGCATCGGCGTGGAGTCCCTGCCACGCGTGTAGCGGCCGATGCCGGGTACCCAGAGCCGGACGTTCCGGTCCCGAATCGCCCGTCGCGCGCAATCCTCACGAGACCATGACGTCTCGGACCGCGCGGCACCCCGGGCTGTCCTCGACGAAGGGCAACGGTTTAGGGTTCGGTCGCCCGCTGTCCGATCCACCCTCGAGCGGGCCCGGACCAGAAGCGACAGCGCGGTGTGCGACACGGCCGGGAGGGGCCTCACGCACTCGACGCTTTTGGGGGCTTGAACCTATGGACCCGAACAACCGGGGACCCGAGGACCACGGTCACGACGGCGCAGGCCAGGCGCCGCGCCAGCGCCCGCCCAGGGACCCCCTCACACCGGACTTCGGCCAGCACGCACCGGCACACGCCCGCACGGTCCAGCTCGTCTCCGGCGACTACCTGCTCACCGTCAACCCGGTCGACGGCAGCGAGATAGAACTCTGCCCGCCCGTCGAACGGCCCGCCCGGCCGCCGAAGCTGACCGCCGCCGAACGGGCCGGGAGCGACCGCGTGGCCCGTCCGCCGGCGCCCCCCGGGCCCGCCCTGCCCGAACTGCCCCTCGTGGGCCGCGAGGAGGAGCGCGAACGGCTCGTCCGGCTGCTCGCCCGCGGCCGCTCGGTCCGCGTCACCGGACCCGGCGGCTCCGGCCGCACCCGCCTCCTCGACACCGTCGCCGAGGACTGCGCGGACCTCGCCCCCGACGGCGTGATCCGCCTCAGCGGCTTCCACCGCACCGCCGGCGAGCTGCTCCAGGAGCTGTTCCACGCCGTCCACGAGGCACCCCGGCACCGCCCGGAACGCGACGAACTGCTCGAAGCCGTCCGGGAGATCGGCGCGATCGTCGTCCTCGACGACCTCGAGTTCGGCGGCGCCGCCCTCGACGAGCTGCTGGACGCCGCCCCCGAATGCGCGTTCCTGGTCAGCGCCACGCCCGAGGTGCCCGCGCCCTCCGCCGAATCCGCGCTGGAGGAGGTCGTCCTCGGCGGCCTCGACCGCGCCGGCGGGCTGGAGCTGCTGCGGCACGCCGTCGGCCGTCCCCTCACCGAGGACGAGGCCGGCTGGGCCGGCGACCTGTGGTTCGAGTCCGAGGGCCTGCCGCTGCGGTTCGTCCAGGCCGGCGCCCTGCTGCGGCAGCGCGACCGGCTCCGGGCCGGTGCGGACGCCTTCGACGAGTTCGGCGTCTTCCAGGAGGCCCCCTCCGACGAGCCGTTCGACGCGGCCATCGCCGACGAGATACCGCTGCCCTCCCTCGCCGAGGGCGCCGCGCCGGCCGCGCTGCTCGCCTCCCGGCTGAGCCGGTCGGCGCGCGCCACCCTGCGGTTGGCCGTCGCTCTCGGCGGCGAGGTGCCGCACCCGGCGCACCTGCCCGCCCTGGTCGGCGACACCCACGCGGACGCCGCCCTCGGCGAACTGCTGAACTGCGCCCTGGTCAGCCCGGTCGGCGTGCGCTACCGGCTGGCCGCCGGCGTCCAGACCCAGCTGGAGGCCGCCGGCTACGCCGACGACGTCCAGGACCACGCCCTGACCGCCGCCCGGCACTACACCTGGTGGGCCGGGCACCCCTCGGTCACCCCCGAACGGGTCTGTGCCGAGGCCGACGCCCTGCTCGCCGCCCTCGGCCCGCTCGCCCCCGCCGCCTCCCGGCCCGGCGAGGACGACGAGGACAACCCCGCCGTGCGGCTGGCCCGCACCGCGGCGCCCGCCTTCGCCGCGGGCCTGCACTGGGGTGCCTGGGAGCGCGCCCTGCGGGCGGGCGCGGAAGCCTCCCGGCTCGCCGGAGAGGTCGCCGAGCAGGCCTACTTCCACCACGAACTCGGCATCCTCGCGCTGTGCGAGGGCCGCCTCGACCGGGCCCGCGCCGAACTGGAGGCCTCCATCGGCCTGCGCGGCGCCCTCGCCGACAAGCGCGGCACCGTCTCCGGCCGCCGCGCCCTGGCCCTCGTCGACGACCGCACCGGCAACATCCCCGGCGTCGGCCCGGTGAGCGCCGGGCCCGTGCTCGGCGCCGGCCCGGGCGGCGAGGTGCCCGCCGCCCGTCCCGAGGAGTCCGCCTTCCCGTCCGGCGGCGTCCCGGCCGTCCTGCCGCAGTTCCCGCCGCTGGCACGCCCCGCCGCCCCCGCCGCGCCCGTCGCCTTCCCCTCCACGGCGGGCGGCCCGGCACCCCGGCGCGTGCCGGGCGGGCTGCGCGGGCTGGCCCGGCGCAACCTGGTCGCGGCCGGCGCGGGCGCGCTGCTCGTCGCGGTGCTGGGCACGGTGGTGACGCTCGGCGCCACCTCCAGCAACGACGCCGACAACCCGGCCGAACCGATCGGCGGCAACCCGTCGGCCAGCCAGGGCGTCGCCGACGGCAGCCTGGGCGCGGACGAGCCGGACCGCGACGGCGACGGCGCCGCCGACACGGGCAGCGCCACCAGCCGCCCGACGGACCCCGGCCCCGACGGCACCTACGGCACGTCCGACGATCCGACGCCCACCGGCGCGGCGACCGGCTCCGGAGCGGGCGGCCCGTCCGACGCGCCGTCCGGCACCGGTCCGGACGACGACCCGTCCGGCCCGGCGTCCGGGGCGCCGTCCACGACGACGAAGCCGCCGGTGTCGCCCCGGCCTTCGACGTCGTCCAAGCCGCCGTCGCCCACCGAGCCGGAGACCACCGACTCGTCCACGCCCACGCAGACGCCGACGGAGACGCCGACCAGCGCTCCGACGGACACCCCGACCACCACGGACTCCGCCGGCGCCCCGACGCAGACGAGCACCTCCGCGAGCGCCCCGGCGAGCGGCCCCGCGGGCTCGCCCGGCAGCGTCGAGCCGGTGATCTGAGGGCTGTCACGGCCCGGGGAACACCTGAGGGCACAGCAGAGGGCCGGGTCCGCGCACGGACCCGGCCCTCACGCGCGCGCCGGAGCGCTCAGAACAGCCGCAGCTTGTCGTCCTCGATGCCGCGCAGCGCGTCGTAGTCCAGGACGTGGCAGCCGATCCCGCGGTCCGTGGCGAGGACCCGGGCCTGCGGCTTGATCTCCTGCGCGGCGAAGATGCCGCGCACCGGCGCCAGATGCGGATCGCGGTTCAACAGCTCCAGGTAGCGGGTGAGTTGCTCGACGCCGTCGATCTCACCGCGCCGCTTGATCTCGACGGCGACGGTCTGGCCGTCCGCGTCCCGGCACAGGATGTCGACGGGGCCGATGGCCGTCATGTACTCACGCCGGATGAGGGTGTAGCCCTCGCCCAGCGTGTCGATGCGGTCGGCGAGCAGCTCCTGGAGGTGTGCTTCCACCCCGTCCTTGATCAGGCCGGGGTCGACGCCGAGCTCGTGCGTGGAGTCGTGGAGGACTTCCTCCATGGTGATGATCAGCTTCTCGCCCGCCTTGTTGACGACGGTCCACACGCCCGCGTCCTCGCCGGTGCCCTCCTTCAGCGTGCAGGGCGGCGACATCCAGTTGAGGGGCTTGTACGCCCGGTCGTCCGCGTGGATGGAGACACTGCCGTCCGCCTTCACCAGGATCAGACGGGGTGCCGAGGGAAGATGGGCGGTGAGCCGGCCGGCGTAGTCGACCGAGCATCGGGCAATGACGAGACGCATGGTCGGCAACGCTACTCGACACTCCGGGCGGTACGCGATTCGCGTCCTGTTTATCCGGAACACTCGTGTTCGGTCGTGGCCGATTGTGGGCCCACTGGGATCGGCTTGTATGCGCATTCTTCTGGTGCCGTCACGGTCTGTTGCCTACCGTAGGGAACGGGAGGTCGCGACGCGTGTACTCAGGGTGTCCGTGGCGATCTCCCTCATCTGTCCGGCAACCCCTGCTGTTCGGGGGTGCGAGAGGAGTACCCATGTCGCTCGACGTCTCACCGGCCCTACTCGAACAGGCCGAGCGAGGCGAGGTCGACGAAGCTGACTTCGTCGACTGCGTCCGGACCTCCCTGCCCTACGCGTGGGAGATGATCAGCTCCCTGGTGGCCCAGCTGAAGGTGGACGGCGGCCAGTTCGCCGACAACCAGACGCCCCCGCCGGACGAGCAGGCACGCGGTCAGCTCCTGCGTGCGCTCGCGAGTGACGCCATCCGCGGTGCGCTGCAGCGGCACTTCGGTGTGCGGCTCGCCTTCCAGAACTGCCACCGGGTGGCCGTGTTCCCGCTGGACGCCTCGGTGGACGAGACGTTGGCCCGCTTCACGTCGGTGCGCAGCCAGTTGCTCAACCAGTCCCCGGAGCTCCGCGACTGCTGACGCGGTCGGCCGGTCCCAGCTTGCCGCTCCCGTCAGCGAGAGGTGCGATCTTCACCGGGTGCGGCAAGCTCGTCGTGCAGCCGGGCCACCTCGTCCGGCCCGCTCGGCGTGCGGCGCGCTCAGCGCAGTTGCGGCAGCACCTCCGCGCCGAGGCGCCGCAGGTTCTCCTCCGTCGCCGCCAGGTCGCCCGAGCCCTCGGTCAGCAGGGCGAAGCGGGAGATGCCGGTCCGCTCGCTGGTCGCCGCGAGCCGGTCCGCGCACAGCCGTGGGGTGCCCACGGGGTGCAGCCCGCAGAGGAGTTCGGTGTAGGCCAGCGGGTCGCGCATCCGGCGCTCCCGGCCGTCGACCGTCACATGGGCTTCCAGGCCCTGCCGCAGCCAGCCCGGCATGGCCTTGGTCAGGACCTCGGCCGCGTCGGCGCGCCGGTCCGCGATCTGGCAGACGCCGGCCGACACATGGCCCGGATCGGCGAGCTGCTCCGCGGGCCGGCCGGCGGCGCGGGCGAGGCGGCGCCACAACGCGGTCATCTCGGCCTTCTCCTCGTCACCGACGTGCATGCCCAGCAGCATCGGCAGTCCCCGCTCGGCGGCCGTCCGCACACCGGCGGGGGAGGTGCAGGCGACCAGCACCTCCGGGCCCCCGCTGTGCGTCAGGGACTCCGACGGCCTGGGCACGACGGGCACCTCGCGGAAGGCGTACCGCTCGCCGCGGGCCTCGACGCGGGGCTCGCGCAGCCAGCGCACCAGCAGGTCGAGTGATTCCGGGAAGCCCCTCTCGTACGCCTCCAGGCCGGCGCCGAACACCTCCAGGTCGACCCAGGGGCCACCGCGGCCCACCCCCAGGGAGAGCCGGCCGCCGCTGGTCACGTGGAGCAGCGCGGCCTGCTCGCCGAGGGCCACGGGATGGGTGGTCGGCAGCACGCTGACCGCCGTGCCGATCCGGATGCGGCGGGTGCGGCCGAGCAGCAGCGCGGCGAGGGTGATGGCCGACGGACAGGTGCCGTACGGCACGAAGTGGTGCTCGGCCAGCCAGACCGAGTCGAGCCCCGCCTCCTCGGAGACCTCCGCCGAGCGGACCGCGCGGTGCAGCGCCTCCCCCTGGCCCTGGCCCGGGAACTGGGCCCCCAACACGAAACTTCCTACGCGCATCGCTCTTCCTGCTTCTCTGTCTCCGACACGGAGCTCCCCACCCGGCACAACCGTCCGACACGTGCCGAGGACACGGGTCGGCGGATGAATTGCCGATTGTCTGCAGAATGCCGGGCCCGGGCGGCGGACTTGGGGTGCTCCGCCGCCTCCCGCGTACCCCTGCCGGGGGCGCGTAGGCTGGACGGGACCCGCTTCCCGTAGAGCTCCGTGAGGTGTTCCGTGTCCCCGCGCCGTAATCGACCCAAGGGCCCGAAGAGCGCCGAGGACGACCGGCCGGGCCGCTACGGCGGCTGGCAGTCCAGCGTGGACTGGCAGGGCGACGAGTGGAGCGTGCGCCATGTCGCGGGCGCGAGCGCGCAGGGCAAGAGCTACCGCTGCCCGGGCTGCGACCAGCTCATCCCCGACGGCGTCCCGCACGTGGTCGCCTGGCCCGCGCACGCGGGCGTCGACGACCGCCGGCACTGGCACAAGTCCTGCTGGAACGCGCGGGACCGCCGCACCACGCGGGTGCAGCGGTCCCGTAACGCGCCGAGGTTCTGAAGCGGTCCCCGTTACACGTCCCGCCGCTCCTGCAGCACGTAGGCGCCCGCGAAGGCGACGGCGGTGATGCCCAGCATGATCCACAGCGGGTCCCAGCCCGACGGGCCCGAGTCGCCGAGGGACGTGGCGTAGAAGACGCCGAGCTGGCTGGGGATCGAGTACTCGAGCAGGAAGGTCCGCAGGCCCTCCAGCGACGAGGAGAACATGAACAGCGCGATCACCAGCGGGGCGAGCATCGTGCCGATCATGATGGTGATGGCGCCCGCGGAGTGCCGGATGATCGAGCCGACGAGCAGCGAGAGCAGACCGAGCAGCGCGAGGTAGAGCGAGACGCCGACCGTGGCCTTCAGCCACTCGCCCCCGGACGGTTCCCTGGCGTCCAGCATGCCGACCTGGGCGACGGCCACCAGACCGGACGACACCAGCGTGATGGTGAACGCGAGCGCGAAGAAGACCAGCGCCTTGGCCGTCAGTACCCGGCCCCGCGAGGGGCAGGCCGTCATGGTCGTCCGGATCATGCCGGTGCCGTACTCGGCGGCCGTGGTCAGCACGCCGAGCGTGACGATGCAGATGCTGCCCAGCAGCAGTCCGAAGAAGCCGAGGGCCAGCGCGCTCTCCGAGCCGAGATCGCCGTCGGACGTCGAGCCGGCCACCACCGTGCCGGTCAGCAGGCCGATGCCGATGACCAGCGCGACGAAGACACCCAGCGTCCACATCGTCGACCGGACCGACTTGATCTTCGTCCACTCGGAGGCGAGCGCGTGCCCGAGGTGGGTGCGGACGACGGGGATGGGCGAGGTGTAGCCGGCGTACGGCGCGTTGGGCGCGGCCGGCGGCATCGGGGTCTGGGGCGTGCTCATCGGGCGTCCTCGGACTGGGTCGGGTCGGAGACGGGGGCGGGGGCGTCCTGGGGTGCGGCCTGCTCCTCCGGCGCGGCGGGCGCCGGAGGAACCGCCGGGGCCGCGGGGGCAGCCGGGGCCGCGGGGGCCGCGGGAGCGGCCGGGGCCCGGTCCTGCGGCGCGGCCGGGGCGGGCACGGCCGGGGCGGGCTGCTGCGGGGCCGGCTGGGCGTACGGGTTCGGCTGCCCGGCGCCGGGCGCGGCGGCGGACGCCTCCGGGCCGCCGTACGCACCCGGGGCGCCGTACGGTCCCGCCGCCGGCGGCATCGCGAACGGCTGCCCGCCCTGCTGCGGCGGGGGCGGGGCGTACCAGCCCGGCTGGCCCTGGCCGGGCACCGGCATCGGCGGCTGCGCGCCGGGCGGCAGGGGCTGCTGGAGGCCCGCCTTCTGGTCGGTGGTGGAGCGGTAGTCGACGGCGGCCTGGGTCATCCGCATGTACGCCTCCTCCAGGGAGGCCTGGTGCGGCGACAGCTCCCACAGCCGCACGTCCGTCTCGTGGGCGATGTCGCTGATGCGGGGGAGCGGCAGCCCGGTCACCCGCAGCGCCCCGTCCTGCTCGGGCAGCACCTGGCCGCCAGCCTCGGTCAGCGCGGCCGACAGCTTCTCCCGCAGCCGCGGCTCGGTGTCCGGGGTGCGCACCCGGGCGAAGCCGGCCGAGTTCGCCGCGATGAAGTCCCGCACGCTCATGTCGGCGAGCAGCTGACCGCGCCCGATCACGATGAGGTGGTCGGCGGTCAGCGCCATCTCGCTCATCAGGTGGGAGGAGACGAAGACGGTACGGCCCTCCGCCGCGAGCGCCTTCATCAGGTTCCGCACCCAGAGGATGCCCTCGGGGTCGAGGCCGTTCACCGGCTCGTCGAACAGCAGCACCTGGGGGTCGCCGAGCAGCGCGGCGGCGATGCCGAGCCGCTGGCCCATGCCGAGCGAGAAGGCCTTGGAGCGCCGCCGGGCCACGTCCTGGAGGCCGACCACGCCCAGCACCTCGTCCACCCGGCGGGCCGGGATGCCCGAGAGCTGGGCGAGGGAGAGCAGATGGTTGCGGGCCGTGCGGCCGCCGTGCACGGCCTTGGCGTCGAGCAGGGCGCCGACCTGTCGGGGCGCGTTGGGCAGCTTGCGGTAGGGGTAGCCGCCGATCGTGACCTGCCCCGAGGTGGGGTTGTCCAGGCCGAGGATCATCCGCATGGTCGTCGACTTGCCCGAGCCGTTGGGGCCCAGGAAGCCGGTGACGGCGCCGGGCCGTACCTGGAAGGAAAGGTTGTACACAGCGGTCTTGTCGCCGTAGCGCTTGGTCAGGCCGACTGCTTCGATCATGCTCCGCACCCATCGAAAGGTTCAGGACAGCGGGGCACACGCCCCCGTAAGGGTTAGGAGGATATCGAGGCGCTGACGGTTCCCTTCAAGACCGGGTAAAAACCGCCAGTGACGTTCGTCGCCGCGGTGCCTAGGCGTCCCGCCGCCTGAGCAGGACGTATCCGCCGAGCAGGGCCGCGACCACCCACAGCGCCATGATCCCGAGCCCGCCCCAGGGGCCGTACGGGGTGTCGTCGTCGACCGGCGGCACCACCTGCATGATCTTGTTGCCGGCCTGGTCCGGCAGGAACCGGCCGATCTTCTCGGTCGCGCCGACGTTGCCCAGGATGTTGGAGATCAGGAAGAAGAAGGGCATGAGGATGCCCAGCGACAGCATCGGCGAGCGCAGCATCGCGGCGACGCCCATCGAGAACATCGCGATGAGGGTCATGTAGAGCCCGCCGCCGATCACCGCGCGCAGCACCCCGGGGTCACCGATCGACGCCTTGAGGTCGCCCAGCATCGCCTGGCCGAGGAAGAAGGCGGCGAAGCTGGTGGCCATGCCGACGGCCAGGGCGAGGGCGGTGGCGACGGCGAGTTTGCCGGACAGGAAGGTGCCGCGCTGGGGCACGGCGGCGAGCGAGGTGCGGATCATGCCGGAGCTGTACTCGTTGGAGACCACGAGCACCCCGAAAACGATCATCGCGAGCTGGCCGAGACTCATTCCCGCGAAACTGATGAACGTCGGGTCGAAGGACAGTCTCTCCCGGGCGCTCATGCTGTCGAACTCGTTCTTCGAGAGCGCGGAGATGAGCATTCCGAGCGCAATGGTGACCAGTACGGTGAGGGAAAGTGTCCACACCGTGGACGCGACCGAGCGGATCTTCGTCCATTCGGACCGGATGACCTGGGTGGCCGCCATGCCCCTCAACCCTTCTTCCCGGCACTGCCCCACTGCGCACGCCGGGGCGCGCCGGAGTGGGCGTGGTACTCGACCGACTCGGCGGTCAACCGCATGAACGCCTCCTCCAGGGAGGCCTGCTGCGGACTCAGCTCGTGCAGCACCACCTGCTGCTGCGCGGCCAGCTCACCGATCCGCTCCGGCTTCTCGCCGTCCACCTCGAACACCCCGCCGCCGGCCCGCACGGCCGTGATCCCGGCGCCGTGCAGCACATCCAGCAGCCGCTCGGGCTGCGGGGTGCGGATCCGCACATACGTGCGCGAGTTGCGCGCGATGAAGTCCGCCATCGACGTGTCGGCGAGCAGCCGGCCCTGCCCGATCACCACTAGGTGGTCCGCGGTCAGCGCCATCTCGCTCATCAGATGACTCGACACGAACACCGTGCGGCCCTGCCCGGCCAGCGACTTCATCAGCGTCCGGATCCAGTGGATGCCCTCCGGGTCGAGCCCGTTGACCGGCTCGTCGAACATCAGGATCCGTGGATCGCCCAGCAAGGCGGCGGCGATGCCCAGCCGCTGGCCCATGCCGAGCGAGAACCCCTTGGCCTTCTTGCGCGCCACCGCCGTCAGGCCCACGGTGTCCAGCACCTCGTGCACCCGCTTCTTCGGGATGCCGTTGCTCTGCGCCAGGCACAGCAGGTGGTCGAAGGCACTGCGCCCGCCGTGCACCGCCTTCGCGTCGAGGAGCGCGCCGATGTACTTCAGCGGGTCCTTGAGCCGGTCGTAGTGCCTGCCGTCGATCCGCACGTCCCCGGCCGTCGGCCGGTCGAGGCCCAGCATCATCCGCATCGTGGTGGACTTGCCCGCGCCGTTCGGGCCGAGGAACCCCGTGACGATGCCCGGCCGCACGGCGAAGGTCAGGTTGTTGACCGCCACCTTCTCGCCGTACCGCTTGGTCAGCCCCTCGAGCTCGATCATGCCGCCACGCTAGAACGGGACGGAGCCCTCCGCCACCGGAGTGGCGGAGGGCTCCGCGCGGTACGGGGACCGGAGGGCGGTCGTTACCGGGACTGCTGGGCGGGCACCCCGCGGGAGATCGGCTCGTCCTCGGCCGGCGTGCCGGTGGCGGCCACCGCGGCGCCCGTGAGCGTGGCGAGCATCTCGCGCACGTTCGTGAGCTGGGCGTTGATCGAGTCGCGGCGGTTGGTGAGGGCGGCCAGCTCGCGCTCGGATTCCGAACGGATCCGGTCGGCCTTGGCGTTCGCGTCGGCCACGATGTCCTCGGCCTGGCGCTGGGCGGTCTCCACCGTCTGGCGGGCCCGGCGCTCGGCGTCGGTGCGCAGCTTCTCGGCCTCCAGGCGCAGCTGCTCGGCGCGGTGCTCGATCTCGGCGAGGCGCTTCTCGGCCTTGGCCTGACGCGACGCCAGGTCGCGCTCGGACTGCTCGCGGCGCTTGGCCAGGTTCGTCTCGAAGTCCGCGGCGGCCTGCGCGGCCTTGGCGCGGGTCTCCTCGAACAGCGCGTCGGCCTCCTCGCGCTTGGACTGCGCGTCCTTCTGCGCCTCGGCCCGCAGCTGCGCGGCGTCGCTCTTGGCCTTCTCGACGATCCGGACGCCCTCGTCCTCGGCCTTCGCCTTGCGCTCGGCCGCGAACGACTCGGCGTCGTTGCGCACCTGCTGGGCGGCCGACTCGGCCAGCTCGCGGTGCTGCTCGGCCGCGCGGCGGGCCTCCTCGCGCAGGTCCTTGGCCTCTTCCTCGGCGAGCCGAAGGATCTTCTCGACGCGGGCACCGAGGCCGGCGTACGACGGCTCGGCGTCGCTTACCTGGGCCTGGGCGTTCTGCGTTTCGAGGTGGAGCTCCTCGATGCGCTTTTCCAGAGCGGTGATGCGGGCGAGAGCACTGTCACGGTCGGAGACGAGCTTGGAGATACGTTCGTCCACCTGAGCGCGGTCGTACCCACGCCGCACAAGCTCGAAGCCGTAGGGGGAAGTGTCGCTCATGGGGTTCCTGTCGAATGAGACCGGTGAGGTGATAGGTGGAATCCTAGGGGCCAGAACGGTGAGTCATCGAGCGGATGCGTGTTTGATCTGGAGAATGACACCCCTTTTGAGTGGCTGACCGTCGGACTGCTTGCCAAACACGACGTCAAAGGGTTGGCCAAAGGCGCCGTCGGCGAGATGGCCAAAGACCCCAGGAAACACCCACGCACCGCCTCCTGACTACCCGTCCGACGACTTGCCACCCGAACGGGGCGCGCCCACCGTCGCACCGGCCCTGACCCCGCCGTCCTTGCCGGCCGCCGGCGCCTCGAAGGACTCCAGCGCCTCCAGCACGTCCTGGACCCGGGAGATCTCCGCGTTGATGTCCTCGCGGCGGCGCATCAGGACCTCCAGCTCGCGCTTGCCCTCCGCGACCGTGCGCTCGGCCTCCCGGACCGCCTCGGCCTTCAGCTCCTCGGCCTCCTTGACCAGCTTGGCCTTCTTCTGCTCGGCCTCCTTGAGAAGCCCCTCGGCCTTCTTCACCGCGGCGATGCGCACCTTGCCGGCCTCGGAGTTCGCCTCCGACACCAGCTCCTTCGCCTTCGCCTCGGCCTTGGCCAGCTGCTCCTCGGCGGCCTTGATCAGCGCGTCGCAGCGGTCGCCGGTCGACTTCATCGTCTCGGCGGCCTCACGGCGGGCCCGCTCGTGCAGTTCCTCGATCTCGGTGGTGATGCGGTCGCGCAGCTCCTCCGCGCGCTCCCTGATCGCCGTGGCGTCCCGGCGCGCGCCGACCAGCAGCTCGTCCGCGTCCGTACGGGCCTTCTCCACCCGCGAGTTGCCCTCGATCGTCGCCTCGGAGACGATCCGCTCGGCCTCCTTGCGGGCCGCGCCCACCATGGTGTCGGCCTGCGACTCGGCGTCCGCGGTGGTCTTCAGGGCCTGCGCCTGCGCCTCGGCGAGCAGCTTGTCGGCCTCCGCCGCGGTCTCCGAGATGAGCTTGTCGACCTGCTCGGCGGCCTCCGAACGCCGCTTGTTGGCCTCCTTGCGGGCCTCGTCCAGGGTCCGCTCGGCCTCCTCGCGCGCCGCCGTGGTCAGCCGCTCGGCCTCCTCGGCCGCCTCCGACGTGACCCGCTCCGACTCCGCCCGGACGCGCTCCGCGTGCGCCTGCGCCGACCCGACCGTCTCCGCGGCCTCGGCCCGCAGCCGCTCCGCCTCGCCGGTGGCGTCCGCGACGAGCTGCTCGGCCCGGGCGGACGCGTCGGCGGTGACGCGCTCGGCCTCGGCCAGCGCCTCGGCGGTGACGCGCTCGGCCTCGGCCAGCGCCTCGGTGCGCACCCGCTCGGCCTCCGCCGCGGTCTCCGTGGTGAGCCGCTCGGCCTCGGCCAGCGCCTCGGTGCGCACCCGCTCGGCCTCCGCGGCCGTCTCCGTGGTCAGCCGCTCCGCCTCGGAGCGCGCCTCGGTGATGAGGGTGTCGGCCTGCGCCGCCGCGTCCGAACGGATCCGGTTGGCGTCCTCCCGGGCGTCCGCGCGGGTGCGCGCCGCGGCCTGGTCGGCCTCCGCGAGGTTGTCCGACGCCTCCGTGCGCAGCCGCTGGGCGTACTCGGAGGCGTCCGAGCGCAGCCGCTCCGACTCGGCCATCGCCTCCGCCATGGTGCGCTCCGCGAGCGCCTTGGCGGCCTCCGCCTCCTCGGCGGCCTCGTGCCGCATCCGCGCGGCGTCCTCACCGGCCCGCTCCCGTTCGGCATAGGCGTCGGAACGGACCCGGTCCGCCTCCTCCTCGGCCTCCCGGCGAGTACGGTCCGCCGCGTGCTCGGCCGCCGACCGCAGCCCGGCGATCTCCTCCTGCGCCTGCTCGTGCAGCCCCGCCACCGAGTCCCGCACCTGCTGGGCGCGCTGCTCGGCGGCCGACACCATCTCGGTGGCGCGCCGGTCCGCCTCCTCGACCAGACGCACGGCCTCGGCCTGGGCCTCCTCCACGCGCTTGCGCGCCGAGGCCAGCAGCTCCTCGCTCTGCTCCCGGGCCCGCTCGCGCTCCTGGTCGGCCTCCTGCCGGGCCGCGCCCAGCGTCTCCTCCGCCTCGCGGCGGCGGCGGGCTGCCTCCTCCTGCGCGGCGGCCAGCGTCTCCGACGCCTCCGCGGCCAGCCGCTCGGCCGCGGCCTGCGCCTCGGCCCGCATCCGGTCCGCGCTCTCCTGCGCCTCCGTCTTCAGCCGCTCCGCCTCGGCGGCGGCCTCCGACCGCAGCCGCACGGCGACGGCCTCGCCCTCCGCGCGGGACGCGGACGCGTCGGCGGCGGCCTCGTCGCGCAGCCGCTCGGCCTCCGTCTCGGCCTGCTGCCGGAGCGTACGGATCCGCTCGGCCGACTCGGCGCGCAGCCGGTCGGTCTCCTCGGTGGCCTCCCGGCGCATCCGGGCGGCCTCCTCACGGGCCTCCGTCAGCGCCTGCTCGGCGGCGGCCAGCCGCGCTTCCGCCTCGGCGTGCAGGCGGGCCAGCTCCTCGGCGGCCTCCGTCTGCCGGGCCGCGACCGCGCGCTCGGTCTCCTCGCGCAGCTCGCGCGCGGCGCGCTCGGCCTCCGCCCTGATGCCCTCGGCCTGCTCGACGGCCTCCTCACGGTGGCGCTCGGTCTCCGCGCGGGTGCGCTCCAGGGTCTCCTCGGCCTGCCGGCGCAGCGCCGTGGCGCGCTCGATGGCCTCGGTGCGGACCTTCTCGCTGTCCGCGGTGGCGGTGCGGCGCAGCTCGTCCGCGTCCGCCTTCGCCTTGGCCAGCAGCTCCTCGGCGGACCTGGCGGCCTCCTCGATCTTCGCCACGGCCTCCTTGCGGGCCCCGGCGCGGATCTTCTCGCCCTCCTCGACCGCGTCGGCGCGCAGCTGCTCGGCCTCGCCGCGCAGCCGGCGGGCCTCCTCCTGCAGCTCGACCGTCTTGGCGCGGTACTCCTTGGTGTCGTCCTTCGCCGCGCCCTTGAGCTGCTCGGCGATGTCGTGCGCCTCGGCGCGCAGCCGGTCCGCCTCGGCCTCGGCCTCCTTGCGGATCCGCTCGGCCTCCTCGGCGGCGGCCCTGGTGGTCCGCTTGGCGTCCTCGGAGGCCTTGGTGAGCACGTCCTCGGCGGTCTTCGCCGCCTTCGACAGCTGGGTGGCGGTCTCCTCGGCGGTGACCGTGCGGGCCTTCTCGACGGCCTCCGCGACGATCTTCTCGGCCTCCGCGCGGGCGTCCGCGACCAGCTGCTCGGCCTCGGCCTTGGTGGTCTCGGCCTCCTTGGTGGCCTCGCTGACCAGCCGGGCGACCTGCTCCTTCGCCGTGCGCGTGCGGGTCTCGTTGGCGGCCTCGGCGCTGGAGAGCGTCTTGGCCGCGGCCTCCTTGGCCTCGGTGACCAGCTTCTCCGCCTCGGACTGCGCCTTGCGCAGCGCCTCCTCGGCCTCCGCCATCCGCTGTTCGGCGGCCCGGCTGAGCTCGGCCGCCTGACGGCGCGCCGCCTCCGACTCGGTGGCGCTGCTGGTGCGCAGCTGCTCGGCGTGGTCGGTGGCCTCCTGGGCCTGCGTGGACGCGGCGTCGAGCAGCCGTTCGGCGTCCGCGCGGGCGCGGCGCAGCAGCTGTTCGGCCTCGGCGCGGGCCGCCTCGGCCTCGCTCCGGAGCCGCTGGCGGGCCTCGGCGGTGAGCCGTTCGGCCTCCGCGCGGGCGGCGGCCATCGCCTGTTCGGCCTCCGCGCGGGACTCCTCCAGGAGACGGCGGGCCTGCTGCTCGGTGCGGGCGCGCAGTTGCTCGGCCCACGCCACGTTCTCGTTGACGTGCGACTCGACGGTCTGCCGGCGCTCGGCCAGCTCCTGGTCGAGCTGCTGGCGCCGGGTCACGGCCTCCTGGTGCAGCTCGGCCTGGAGCCGTGCGGCCTGCTCGGCGTGCTCCTGGAGGATGCGCTGGGTCTGCGCCCGGGCCTGGCTCAGTTCGCGCTCGGCGTCGGCGCGGATCTGGTCGGCCTGCATCTGCGCGTTGCGCAGCAACTGTTCGGCCTGGTAGCCGATGTCGGCGCTGTCGTAGGCGGGCCGGGTCATGAGGGTACGGCGCGCCTCGTGCAGCTTGGCCCGCAGCACCTCGACCTGGTAGCCGAGGTCCTCGGCGTGCTGGATGGCCTTTTCCCGCTCGGTCCTCAGCCGCTTCATCTCGGCCTCGAACCGAGAGAGGTGGTCGACGTCAGCCGCCGGCTCTCGCTCCTGGCTCTCGTAGCCCCGCACTGCGCGGTCCCATCCGTCCCCTGGTCGCAAGTCTCTCCAAACGAGCTCCGTCCATCCGCCGAACGGGGCCCCCGGGGAATGGTGTCAGATCAACGACGGAGCATGGGCTGCTGCCCCGACGCTCGTCCCCCGAAACCCGGACCCCGGCACGGGTCGCCCCGGTGGAAGCGGGGCGACCGACCCCAACCCTACCGGCCCCTATGTACGAGGGTCAGTGCTCAGGTGACTCAACAGGCGCCGAAGTGACCAGTTCCGTCAGAACTCCATGGCAGTCCTTGGGGTGCAGGAAGGTGATCCGGGAGCCCATGGAGCCGCGCCGGGGCTCGTCGTAGAGCACCCGGACGCCCTTGTCCCTGACGGCGGCGGCGTCGCCGTCGACGTCCGCGGTGCCGAAGGCGATGTGGTGGACGCCCTCGCCGTTCTTGGCGAGCCACTTGGCGACGGTGGAGTCCTCGCGGGTCGGCTCCAGGAGCTGGAGGTACGAAGCGCCGCCGTCGGACGTATCGTTGATCTTGAGCATGGCCTCGCGCACGCCCTGCTCCTCGTTGACCTCGGAGTGGAACACCTCGAAGCCGTAGGTGGCACGGTAGAACTCGACGGTCTTGTCGAGGTCGAAACAGGCGATCCCGATGTGGTCGATTCGCGTCAGCATGGATTCAGTGCAGCGCTCCGGAGGTGGTTACGCAACGTGCGCGCGATCACACCGACAGCCCGATGACGGGCGGGATACCGCTCAGTACATTCGAGTAAACCCTCGTTCACTCCTCGGCTGTGCAGCCGGTAAGGGGATCGCAGCTCATGTCTTCTGCAACGAACGGCACGACGTCCGTCATCGTCGCGGGCGCCCGCACCCCGATGGGGCGGCTGCTCGGCTCGCTGAAGTCCTTCTCCGGAGCCGACCTCGGCGGCTTCGCGATCAAGGCCGCCCTCGACCGTGCGGGGATCGGCGGCGACCAGGTGCAGTACGTGATCATGGGCCAGGTGCTCCAGGCCGGCGCGGGGCAGATCCCGGCCCGCCAGGCCGCCGTCAAGGCGGGCATCCCCATGAACGTGCCGGCGCTCACCGTCAACAAGGTGTGCCTCTCCGGCCTCGACGCCATCGCGCTGGCCGACCAGCTCATCCGCGCGGGCGAGTTCGACGTCGTGGTCGCCGGCGGCCAGGAGTCCATGACCAACGCCCCGCACCTGCTGCCGAAGTCCCGCGAGGGCTTCAAGTACGGCGCGGTCCAGATGCTCGACGCCATGGCGCACGACGGCCTGACCGACGCGTTCGAGAACATCGCCATGGGCGAGTCCACGGAGAAGCACAACGCCCGCCTGGGCATCAGCCGCGCGGCGCAGGACGAGATCGCCGCCCTGTCCCACCAGCGGGCCGCCGCCGCCCAGAAGAACGGCATCTTCGAGGCCGAGATCACCCCGGTCGAGATCCCGCAGCGCAAGGGCGACCCGGTCCTGTTCAGCAAGGACGAGGGCATTCGCGGCGACACCACCGTGGAGTCCCTGGGCAAGCTGCGCCCGGCGTTCGCCAAGGACGGCACGATCACCGCCGGCTCCTCCTCGCAGATCTCCGACGGCGCCGCCGCGGTCGTGGTGATGAGCAAGGCCAAGGCGCAGGAGCTGGGCCTGGACTGGATCGCCGAGATCGGCGCCCACGGCAACGTGGCGGGCCCGGACAACTCTTTGCAGTCGCAGCCGTCGAACGCGATCGCGCACGCCCTGAAGAAGGAGGGGCTGGAGGTCTCCGACCTCGACCTGATCGAGATCAACGAGGCCTTCGCCGCGGTTGCCGTGCAGTCAATGAAGGACCTCGGCGTTTCGCCCGAAAAGGTGAACGTCAACGGTGGTGCCATCGCGCTGGGGCACCCGATCGGCATGTCCGGCGCCCGTCTCGTGCTGCACCTCGCCCTGGAACTGAAGCGGCGCGGCGGCGGAGTCGGCGCGGCCGCCCTGTGCGGCGGCGGCGGCCAGGGCGACGCCCTGATCGTGCGGGCCCCCAGGGCCTGACTCCCCGGCAGCGGACGACGGATCTCTAGTGAACGGAGCTGTGATGCAGGACGTCTCCTCGCTGGTCGCCCAGGCCAGGGAAGGCCGGCCGCGGGCCGTGGCCCGGCTGATCTCCCTGGTGGAGGGGGCGTCCCCGCAGCTCAGGGAGGTCATGGCCGCGCTCGCCCCGCTGACCGGCAACGCGTACGTCGTCGGCCTGACCGGCTCGCCCGGCGTCGGCAAGTCGACGTCCACGTCGGCGCTGGTCACCGCGTACCGCAAGCAGGGCAGGCGGGTCGGCGTGCTCGCCGTGGACCCGTCGTCGCCCTTCTCCGGCGGCGCCCTCCTCGGTGACCGGGTCCGCATGTCGGAGCACGCCTCCGACCCCGGCGTCTACATCCGCTCCATGGCCACGCGCGGCCACCTCGGCGGCCTCGCCTGGGCGGCTCCCCAGGCGATCCGCGTCCTGGACGCCGCGGGCTGCGACGTGATCCTCGTCGAGACGGTCGGCGTGGGCCAGTCGGAGGTCGAGATCGCCTCCCAGGCCGACACCTCCGTCGTCCTCCTGGCCCCCGGCATGGGCGACGGCATCCAGGCGGCCAAGGCCGGGATCCTGGAGATCGGCGACGTCTACGTGGTCAACAAGGCCGACCGGGACGGCGCCGACGCCACCGCCCGCGAGCTGAACCACATGCTGGGCCTCGGCGAGTCCCGCGGCCCCGGCGACTGGCGGCCCCCGATCGTCAAGACGGTCGCCGCGCGCGCCGAGGGCGTCGACGAGGTCGTCGAGGCGCTGGAGAAGCACCGGGCGTGGATGGAGGAGCGCGGCGTCCTCGCCGCGCGCCGGCTCGCCCGCGCCGCCCGCGAGGTGGAGACCATCGCGGTCACCGCGCTGCGCGAACGCATCGGGGACCTCCACGGCGACCGCAGGCTCAGCGCACTCGCGGAACGGATCATCGCGGGCGAGCTGGATCCGTATCGCGCGGCGGACGAACTGGTGGCGGGCCTCACGACGGCGTGAGGCGGCCGACGCCAGGCTAGCTCGCACCGCGCCGCCGGGCGCGGGCCGCAGGTGGCCGATCGTGGGCCGCGGACGGCGAGTCGCGGGCCGCTGGTGGCCGGGCGATCGGTGGCCCGTGCCCCGGAACCCGGCTCCGCCGCGTCCGTCGGACGGGCCGGAGCCGGCAGGGGTGCGGGGAGCCGCGCGAGCGGCCCCCGCGACGCACACCCGAGGACGAGGCCCGCCCCGCACGACCTGCCCCGCTCAGTCCTCGTCGGAGTCGGAGTCGGCGTCCTCGCCGGAGTCCTCGCCGGAACCCGAGTCGTCCCGCTCCGCCGTGACCTTCCCCGTCTTCAGGCCGACCTGCCACTCCTGCTCGGACCCGGCGGTCTCCACGCTCCACCGCGCGGAGCGCTCGTCGTCGTCCAGGTCCACGGAGGTCACGACCCCCTTCGCGGCGGCGGCCCGCGCGGCCTCACGGGCGTCCACGCCGGCGCCCTCGAGGACACGGCGCTCCTGTGCGGCGTCGTCCTCGTCCCGGTCGGTCCCGGTGCCGAGGACCTTGCCGCTCGCCGGGTCCACCCGGACGGTGTACGAGGTGGTGCCGGAGCCCAGGACGTCCACCTCCCAGGCGGTTGCGTCACGCTCGTCGTCCAGTTCCACGGAGACCACCGTGCCCGGCCGCTCCTTGAGCGCGGCGTCGATGGCCTGTACCGCGGTCACCTCGCTCGTGGGCGCCCGGCCGGCGGAGCCGTCCGCGACGACTCCCTTCTTGCCGTCGCCACCGTCCGCGAAGGCGACCGCTGCTCCGCCGCCGATCAGGGCGGTCGCGGTGACGGCGGCGATGACGATGTTGCGCTTCATGGGACCCTCCAGGAGGCCGGCTCGCTCGGTTCTCGACGGGACCCACCCTGCCGAGCCGCACCTGAAGCCACGCTGAAGCCACCTGAAGACCGCTTCAGGCCCGGTTTGCCACCCTGGGGGCATGCGCCTGCTGATCGTCGAGGACGAAAGACGCCTCGCCCTGTCCCTGGCCAGGGGCCTCACCGCGGAGGGTTACGCCGTGGACGTCGTCCACGACGGCCTGGAGGGGCTGCACCGGGCGAGCGAGTCGCCGTACGACCTGGTCGTGCTGGACATCATGCTGCCCGGCCTGAACGGTTACCGGGTCTGCTCGGCGCTGCGCGCCGCCGGCAACGACGTGCCGATCCTCATGCTCACCGCGAAGGACGGCGAGTACGACGAGGCGGAGGGACTGGACACCGGCGCGGACGACTACCTGACGAAGCCCTTCTCGTACGTCGTCCTGGTCGCCCGGATCAGGGCGCTGCTGCGCCGCCGCGGCACGGGCGGCGGGACGCCGGTGATCGAGGCGGGCGAGCTGCGGCTGGACACCGGGGCCCGGCGGGTGCTGCGGCAGGGGACGGAGGTGGCGCTGACGGCGAAGGAGTTCGCGGTGCTGGAGCAGCTCGCGCTGCGCCCGGGCCAGGTGGTCTCCAAGACGGAGATCCTGGAACACGTCTGGGACTTCGCCTACGAGGGCGACCCGAACATCGTCGAGGTGTACGTCAGCGCCCTGCGCCGCAAGCTGGGCGCGGAGCTGATCCGTACGGTGCGCGGGGCCGGCTACCGGCTGGAGGCACCGCGGTGAGGCGCCTGTTCGGGTCCGTGCGGGCGCGGGCCGCACTGGGCGCCACGCTCGTGGTCGCCGTGGCCCTGCTCGCGGCGGGGGCGGCCGTCCTGCTGTCGCTGCGCGGCAACCTGGAGGGCAGGGCGGACGCGGAGGCGGACGGTGTCGCCCGGCAGGTCGCCGCCCGGATCGCTGCGGGCACCCCGTACGCCGAGCTGGACCTGCCCGACGCGGAGGACAACCCGGTGCAGGTGGTCGGCGAGGACGGCCGGGTGCTCGCGGTCAGCGAGGGCCTGGAGGCGATCAGCGGCACCGGCGCGCCCGGTGTCACCCCGGTCCCCGGCACCGGGACGGAGCCGGACGAGGACGACGAGGCCAGCCCCGAGCCGGGCGAGCTCGGCGACGTCGTCCGGCACGTGCGGGGCACCGCCACCGTGGAGGGCGAGCACGGCACGTACCGTTTCGCCTCGGTGCGGGCCACCGACGGCCGCGACGAGACGGTCCTGGTCCACGCCGGGGCGTCGCTCGCGGCCCAGCAGGACGCGGTGCGCACGGCGGCCGGCGCGATGCTGATCGGGTTCCCGTTGCTGCTCGCCGTGGTCGGCTCGGTGACCTGGCTGGTCACCCGGCGCGCGCTGCGCCCGGTGGAGGACATCCGCCGGGAGATGGCCGAGATCACCGCCTCCGCCGACCTCACCCGGCGGGTGCCGGAGCCCGGCACCCACGACGAGGTCGCCCGCCTGGCGCGCACCACCAACGAGACGCTGGCCGCGCTGGAGACCTCGGTGGAACGCCAGCGCCGGTTCGTCGCCGACGCCTCCCACGAGCTGCGCAGCCCGATCGCGTCGCTGCGCACCCAGCTCGAGGTGGCCGCGGCCCATCCCGGGCTGCTGGACCTGGACGGGGCGGTGGAGGACACCGTCAGGCTGCAGCGGCTGGCCGCCGATCTGCTGCTGCTCGCCCGGCTGGACGCGGGGGAGCGGCCCGCCGGCAGCAGCAGGGTCGACCTGGTGGCGCTGGCCAGGGAGGAGGCGGCGGGCCGGGCCCGGGTGACGGTGGACGCCCGGGCGGCCGGTGCGGAAGTGGCCGGATCACGCGGTCAGCTGGGGCGGGTGCTCGCCAATCTGCTGGACAACGCCGAGCGGCACGCGCGCTCGGCGGTCACCGTGACCGTGCGCCGGGACGGGGACCGGGCGGCCGTGGTGCGGGTCGCCGACGACGGGAACGGGATCCCGGAGGCCGACCGGGAGCGGATCTTCGAGCGGTTCGTCCGGCTGGACGACGCCCGCAGCCGCGACGAGGGCGGCGCCGGTCTGGGGCTGGCCATCGCCCGCGATGTCGCGGTCCGGCACGGCGGCACGCTCACGGCCGGCGCGGCGCCGGGCGGCGGAGCCCTGTTCGAGCTCCGCCTGCCACTGGCCTAGTCCTTTGACAGTGCCTGGTCAGGGGCGTCCCCGGTGCCCCCGCAAGTGCTCGGCGATGGGCTTGAGGGCCTTGTCCAGCTCGGTGAGGGCCTCGGGGGAGAGGAGGTCGATGAAGTGCCTGCGGACGGACGCCACGTGGTGCGGGGCGACCTTCCGCATGGTCTCCATGCCGTGGTCGGTGAGGACGGCGAACAGTCCCCGGCGGTCGGACTCGCAGTTCTCCCGGCGCACCAGGCCGGCGTTCTCCATGCGGGTGATCTGGTGCGAGAGGCGGCTCTTGGACTGCAGGGTGGCGGAGGCGAGGTCGCTCATCCGCATCCGCAGGTCCTCCGACTCGGAGAGATTCACCAGGATCTCGTAGTCGTTCATCGTCAGTCCGAACGGCTGAAGATCCTTTTCGAGCTGGTACGTCAACAGCCTGTTGACCTCCAGGTGGGTGCGCCAGGCACACTGCTCCGTATCGGTCAGCCAGCGCGTGGCCGTCTCGGTCTCCATGAATGAAGTCTACCTAAGAAGTTGAATTGTGAACTAGTCTCGGTGATGTGACAGTGCGCACGCGTTCGATGTCACACTCCGCAGACTACCGCTCACAGCCCGAAGCGACGCTGGAGGTCCCCCAGCTGTCCGGGAAGGCGCGGTGTCGCGGCCTGCGCCCCGTGCCCGCCGGACATCCCGCCCCCGGGTACTCCCGGTTCGTGCGGAACGGCCCCCGTGTGCTGCTCGGGCATCAGGGTCTCGGTCGACTGGAGCAGGACCGTGCCCGCCCCGACGAACTCGAACTGGTGCTCCTCCCCGGAGGCCCCGCCCAGGCCCGTCATCGCACGTAGACCGCCCAGTACACCCGTCAGGTACCCGTGGTCGTAGTGATGGCACGGTGACGGGCAGTCGGCCCAGCCGACGAGCGCCTGCGGGTCCACCCGGATCGGGGGTTCCATGAACACCACCGGACCGTTAGATGCGGCGACGAACCTTCCGGTTCCGAGGAGCGTCAGAAAGCCGGGCACGATCGACTGCTTGAGGGACAAGCTTGGCTGAAAAGCGAGCAGATTGCCTGCCCGAACGGTCAGGTTGCCGTCCTCCAGGTCGAACGAGTTCACGTCGAAGGCCCGGTCGGCGAGCAGCATCTTCCCCGAACCCTCGGCCACCACCCAGTCCGCCGCGTGCAGCGGCGAGTGGAACGACGTGCGGACCAGCCGCTCCAGCCGGCCGTGTCCCACGCCGTTGAAGTCGATCGAGCCGTAGTAGGCGATCATCTTCCCCTTCTGCAGGAACCACTGGGTTCCCGTCAGCTCCACGCAGAAGGTGTACGGGTTCACGTTGTCGTCGGCCGGGAGGGTGGCGGGGTCGAACACCGCCGGTCCGCCGGGCGTCGCACCGGTGCTCACAGCTTCTCCTCCGAGGCCTGGACGTAGACCGTGCCGTTCCCGCTCAGCTCCAGCTGGAACGCCTCCCCGGACCCCCGGCCCACCATGTCCCGCCAGCCCAGCGCCGTCGACAGCCGGTTGCGGACGTCGCCGTGGTGGGCCACATAGGCCTGCGGGTCGACGTGCACCGGGCGCTGGGGGGTGACCGGGATCTCCAGGACGCCGCCGTGCGCCATCACGGCGACGGCGCCGTGCCCCTGGAGCGTGGTCGTGAACAGCCCCTGCCCGCTGACCTGCCCGCGCACCATGCCCATCACCCCGCCCTGGGAGCCCATGAACATGGTGCCCTGCCGGAGGGTCCCCTCGAAGGCCAGCAGCCGGTCCGCCTCGACGTAGAGCGTGTCACCGGCGAGGCCGATCACCTGGACGTGGTGGCCGCCGTGCCCGAAGAGGACGGTGCCGCTGCCCTCGACGGTCATCAGCGGGGTGTCCTCGTCGGCCAGCCGGCGGCCGATCATCGACATGACGCCGCCCCGGCCCCCGGCGAGGTTCGGCGTGAAGGACACCTCGCCCCGGTAGGCGAGCATCGCGCCGCGCTGGCTGAACAGCCGCTGGCCGGGGACGACGGTCGCCTCGACCATCTTCGCGTTGATCTCCCGGAAGGTCATCTCACACGTCCCCCGCGATCGTGTTGCGCTCGCTGGGCTGGACGTAGACCAGCCCGTCCCCCTCGAACCGGATCTGGAAGGCCTCCCCGCCGCCCTCCCCCGTGAAGGTGCGGAAGGTCACACCGGACTGGAAGGTCTGCCGCAGGTTCCCCTGGTGCGCCACGTACGCCCCCGGGTCCACGCTCAGCGGATACCGCGGGCTGACCCGCAGCACCACCGCGGGCCCGTCCGAGGTGATCGCGGCCTGCCCGTGCCCCTCGACGGTCGTGGTGAACAGGCCGTTGCCCTGCGAGGCGCCGCGAAGCCCCGTGAAGCTCGTGCCGGTGCGCAGCCCGCCGTCGGTGGCGAGCAGATTGCTCGACTCCACGTAGAGCGTGTCGCCGGCCAGGCCCACCAGGGTGATCTCGGCCGCCCGGTCGGCGAACCAGCAGGTCCCGTGCCCCTTCACCTCCATCACCGTCATCTGCTCACCGGTGATCCGCCGGGTCACCATCCCGCGGATCCCCTCACCGCCGCCGCTCAGCTTCTTGAAGGCCATCTGTCCGTCGTACGCGACCATCGACCCGTTCTTGGCGCGCACGGCGTCCCCGGTCATGTCGACGGCGAGCACCCTGCCGCCCTGAAGTCGGAACATCGCCACGTTCGTGACGTTAGCCGTCCGAGGGCGCCCGCCGACAGGGCCCCGGACCCCGAACGGACCCGGAACACACCCCGGACGGATCCCCGAGGCACACCCCGCACGGACCCCGGGCACACCCCGCACGGACCCTGAGCGCACCCCCGGCGCGGCCGTTTGCCACAATGGAGCGACGTTTGTGCATCCGTTCACAAAGCGACCCGTCCTTGGCGCATCCGCCGCCAGTGAATCTCCCACCGAAGGTGACCCGTGGACATCAAGACCGCCAGTGCCCTGCGCCGCCTCCGTCTGGTCTCGGCTCCCGAGGCCATCTCGTTCCTGATCCTGCTCGTCTGCTCGGTGCTGAAGCGGACCACGGACTTCAACGCGGTGCCCGTGATGGGCGCGGTGCACGGCGTGCTGTTCGTCCTCTACGTGCTCTTCTGGGCGGACGCCTGGAACCGGGCCAAGTGGCCGCTGCGGACCGCCGCCCTCTACTTCGTCCTGTCGGTCCTGCCCACCGGCGGCTTCTTCGCCGAGCGCATGCTCAGGCGGGAGGCCGAGGACGCGGTGATCGCGTCGCGCGCCCGCAACGAGGGGATCGTCAACGCATGATCGTCGCCTTCTCCGTGACGCCGCTCGGCGTCGGCGAGGACGTGGGGGAGTACGTCGCCGACGCCGTGCGGGTGGTCCGCGAATCCGGCCTGCCGAACCGTACCGACGCGATGTTCACCTCGGTCGAGGGCGAGTGGGACGAGGTCATGGACGTCGTCCGGCGGGCCGTGGCCGCCGTGGAGGCGCGGGCGCCCCGGGTGTCCCTGGTGCTCAAGGCGGACATCCGGCCCGGCGTGACCGACGGCCTCACCTCCAAGGTGGAGACCGTGGAACGGCACCTGTCCGCCGGGTAGCCCGGCCTCAGCGACGGGCCGTGCGGCGCAGACGGTGCCGCACGGCCCGCTGTGCCACCGGTCCCAGCTCCTCCAGCGCGCTCACCAGGACGCCGAGCTGCTCCAGCGCGTCCAGCGCCGACGCCGCACCGGCCGCGTCCACGCCCTCGTACAGCTCGACGCCCACGAAGGACGCCGCCACCGCCCGTGCCAGTCCCGCCGGATCGGTGAACTCGCCGAACGGCGTGTCCGCCAGGACCCGGTCGAGGACCCGCTCGATCTCGTCGATCCACAGCTTCAGGCCGCCCGCCGTGGCGGGGCCGAGCGCGGGGTGCGTCTGGGCGCCGGCGAGGAGCTGGCCGAGCAGGGCGACATGACCGCCGGCCCGTTCCTCCTCGTGGATGGCGCGGCCCAGCGCCAGCAGCTCGGAGAGGGAGGTGACCGCGGCGAGCCGGGCGCGGTAGCGGGACACCGCCTGTTCCGCGCCGTACCGGCAGGCCGCCGCGAGCAGCTCGTCGACGGAACCGAAGTGGTAGAAGACGAGCGCCTGGTTGACGCCGGCCGCCGCGGCGACCGTGCGCGCCGAGGTCCCGGCGATGCCCTGTTCGGTGAGGGTGCGCAGCGCGCCCTCCAGCAGCTTGCCCTTGGTCTCCTGGGACTTGGCGGTCTCGGGGCTCATGCGCGGGACTCCTCGCGGACGGGGCGCAGTCCGGGCCGCACACCGCGGGCCCGGACGTCGGTGTACGTGGCCGTGAAGCCGCCCTCGTAGCCGAAGAGCGGCCCGAAGCGCTCGCTGACGACCCGGACCCGGATGCGGAACCGGCCCGTGGCGTCGTCGAAGGACTCGCGCACCTCCGCCGTCGCCCCGATCGGCCCGGGCACCCGGACGTCCACCGGGCCCTCCCGGAAGCGGTGCTCGCCGGAGCGGATCAGCAGCGAGCCGTCGGGCTCGGCGCTCAGGTGCAGCTCGCTCGCCAGGTGCTGGTGGGTGCCGAGGTAGTCGAGGACGCGGTCGCCCTTGGGGCTGAGCACCATCTGGGCGTCGAAGCGGCGGGGGCGGCCGGGCAGCCGGAAGGTGCGCACGAAGCTCACCGTCTCCCGCCCGAAGGTGTCGGTGTACGGCACGTTCTCGATGGTGAAGGGCACGTCCCGGCCGGTGCGCGGCACGAGGATGTTGCGGGTGGCGCCCAGGGCGAGGAACGGCTTGACGAAGGCGCCGCCGTGCCAGATCCGGCTCATCACGCCCCGGCCCGTGCACGCCTCGCCGCTCGCCAGGCCGACGGAGAAGCGGCGCTTGAGCTCCGGGTGGAGGCGGTCGAAGTCCGGGCCCATCGCCGTACGGAAGATCGAGCTCATCGCGGGTTCTCCAGGGTGCGCAGCAGCCGGGGGGCACACGCGCGGGTGGGCGGCGTGCGCAGGCAGCGGCGGGCCGCCGGGGTGCCGGCCAGGGGCGCCTTGAAGAGGGCCAGGCAGATGACGACCGCGAGGAGCAGGGGGCAGAGGAACGCGGTCGACGCGGCGAACGGGCCCAGCAGGCGCAGCGCGGAGCCCTGGACCAGGCCCGTGGCGGCCGACGCGGTCAGCAGGCCGCGGACGGCCAGTTCGGCGAGCCAGTTCGCCCGTGCGCGCTCCGGGGTGATGCCGTGTTCCAGCCACAGGCGGAGCCGGTCGAAGGACCAGGCCGTCGCCCAGCCCATGAGCGGGCGCAGGACGAGGCGGTCGGCCAGCGCGCCGAAGGCGCCCCAGCGGGGGCGGTAGTCGTAGCCGGTGAGGAAGCGGACGCCGTCGCCGTCGGGCACGTAGCGCCAGTAGCCGCTGCCTTCCGCGAGCAGGGAGAGCGGGTGCGGCGAGGAGAAGCGCAGCGCGGAGGTGCGGGTGCCGTCGGGGCGCTCCTTCTCGCCCGCGCAGACGCCGGTGCCCGCGAGGGTGAGGAAGGGCAGCACGCGGGTGGCGTAGCGGAAGTGCCGGGGCTCGCCCTCCGCGCGCGGGAGGGGGCCGATCTCGGTGAAGCGCAGGTCCCAGCGCTGGTGCTGGGAGGGCTCCTGGGTGCGGGACCACAGCTCGTCGAGGTCCGCTCTGATCCGTGCCTCTATGTAGAGCCCCATGGCGAATCCCCCGGTCCGTCGATGCCCGCGCGGGCGCTGAGCCGTGCCCGGCGCGTGCACCGGGCCACTGGTTTGAGCGGTTGCTCAATTCCTCTGAAGGGACCGTAGCATCGATTTGAGCGACCGCTCAAAGGAAGGGGCGGAAGACCTCGCCGACCGAAAGACGAGACAGGGCTGACCGGCATATGACCGGCCGGTAAGGTCTGATGACGTGCCGAAGCCGCTCAGCCTCCCTTTCGACCCCATCGCCCGCGCCGACGAACTCTGGAAGCAGCGCTGGGGGAACGTGCCGTCCATGGCCGCGATCACCTCGATCATGCGCGCCCACCAGATCCTGCTCGCCGAGGTGGACGCGGTCGTCAAGCCCTACGGGCTGACCTTCGCGCGGTACGAGGCGCTGGTGCTGCTCACCTTCTCCAAGGCCGGCGAGCTGCCGATGTCCAAGATCGGCGAGCGGCTGATGGTCCACCCGACGTCCGTCACCAACACCGTGGACCGGCTGGTCAGGTCCGGTCTGGTCGCCAAGCGGCCGAACCCCAACGACGGCCGCGGCACCCTCGCCTCCATCACCGAGAAGGGCCGCGAGGTGGTCGACGCCGCCACCCGCGACCTGATGGCCATGGACTTCGGTCTCGGTGTGTACGACGCCGAGGAGTGCGCGGAGATCTTCGCGATGCTGCGGCCCCTGCGCGTGGCGGCGCACGACTTCGACGAGGGGTGACGGCGCCGGGACCCCGGACAAGATCTCCCGGAACGGGTGGTTACGCTCGTACGCATGAAAAAGAGCGTGCTGACGCGCTACCGCGTCATGGCCTACGTCACCGGTGTGCTGCTCGTCCTGCTGACCTTCGGCATGATCGGCAAGTACGCGCTCGACAGCGACGGCGCGGCGGACTTCACCAAGGTCGTCAGCATCGCCCACGGCTGGCTGTACGTGGTCTACCTGGTCTTCGCCTTCGACCTGGGCTCCAAGGCCAGGTGGCCGATCGCCAAGCAGGCGTGGGTGCTGCTCGCCGGGACCATCCCGACCGCCGCGTTCTTCGTCGAGCGGAGGATCAGCCGCGAGCTGGAGGGCAAGGTGGCGAACGGCGAGCCGGCGGCCGCCCAGGCCTGAGCGGACGGCCGTGCGGACACCCGCACGGCCGTCAGCCATCGACATTTACTAGGACGTCCTAGTAAATTCGAGGGTATGGACGCTGACGCCATCGAGGAGGGCCGCCGACGCTGGCAGGCCCGGTACGACGCAGCGCGCAAGCGCGACGCGGATTTCACCACGCTCTCCGGCGACCCCGTGGAGCCGGTGTACGGTCCCCGGCCGGGGGACACCTATGAGGGCTTCGAGCGGATCGGCTGGCCGGGGGAGTACCCCTTCACCCGCGGCCTGTACCCGACCGGCTACCGAGGGCGCACGTGGACCATCCGGCAGTTCGCCGGGTTCGGCAACGCCGAGCAGACCAACGAGCGGTACAAGATGATCCTCGCCGCCGGCGGCGGCGGGCTCTCCGTCGCCTTCGACATGCCGACGCTGATGGGCCGCGACTCCGACGACCCCCGCTCGCTGGGCGAGGTCGGGCACTGCGGGGTGGCGATCGACTCGGCCGCCGACATGGACGTCCTGTTCAAGGACATCCCGCTCGGCGACGTCACCACCTCGATGACCATCAGCGGACCGGCCGTGCCCGTCTTCTGCATGTACCTGGTCGCCGCCGAACGCCAGGGCGTGGACCCGGGCGTGCTCAACGGCACCCTCCAGACGGACATCTTCAAGGAGTACATCGCGCAGAAGGAGTGGCTGTTCCAGCCCGAACCCCATCTGCGGCTCATCGGCGACCTGATGGAGTACTGCGCCGAGCGCATCCCCGCCTACAAGCCCCTGTCCGTCTCCGGCTACCACATCCGCGAGGCCGGCGCGACGGCCGCGCAGGAACTCGCGTACACGCTGGCCGACGGCTTCGGATACGTCGAACTCGGGCTCAGCCGCGGGCTGGACGTCGACGTCTTCGCGCCGGGCCTGTCCTTCTTCTTCGACGCCCACGTCGACTTCTTCGAGGAGATCGCCAAGTTCCGGGCGGCGCGCCGGATCTGGGCCCGCTGGATGCGGGACGTGTACGGGGCCAAGAGCGAGAAGGCGCAGTGGCTGCGGTTCCACACCCAGACCGCCGGAGTCTCGCTGACCGCGCAGCAGCCGTACAACAACGTGGTGCGCACGGCCGTGGAGGCGCTGGCGGCGGTGCTCGGCGGGACCAACTCCCTGCACACCAACGCCCTCGACGAGACGCTGGCGCTGCCGAGCGAGCAGGCCGCGGAGATCGCGCTGCGCACCCAGCAGGTGCTGATGGAGGAGACCGGCGTCGCCAACGTGGCCGACCCGCTGGGCGGTTCGTGGTACGTCGAGCAGCTCACCGACCGGATCGAGGCCGACGCCGAGAAGATCTTCGAGCAGATCAAGGAGCGCGGCCTGCGGGCGCACCCCGACGGGCGGCACCCGATCGGGCCGATGACGTCCGGGATCCTGCGCGGCATCGAGGACGGCTGGTTCACCGGGGAGATCGCCGAGTCGGCGTTCCGCTACCAGCAGGCCCTGGAGAAGGGCGACAAGAAGGTCGTCGGCGTCAACGCCCACACCGGGTCGGTCACCGGTGACCTGGAGATCCTGCGGGTCAGCCACGAGGTCGAACGCGAGCAGGTGCGGGTGCTGGCCGCGCGGAAGGAAGCACGCGACGAGGCAGCCGTACGGGACGCGCTGGACGGGATGCTGGCCGCCGCGCGGGACGGTTCCAACATGATCGAGCCGATGCTCCGGGCCGTGCGGGCGGAGGCCACCCTCGGTGAGATCTGCGGTGTGCTGCGGGACGAGTGGGGGGTGTACACCGAGCCGGCCGGGTTCTGAGCCGGCCGCTGCCCGGGCCGGGCCAGGGGTCCGGCCCGGCGCGTTCCCGGCGTGCCGGGCGGCGGCCCGCCGGGTCAGCCCGACAGGCCCACGAGCAGCAGCCGGGTGAAGCTGCGGACCCACTCCTCGTCCACCGGTTCCGCGCTGATCAGCTCGCGGTGCACGACCGCGCCCGCCACCACGTCGAAGATCAGGTCGACGGTGCGGGCCGCCTCCGCGGGATCGGTCTCGGGGGGCAGCTCACCGCGCTGCTGGGCACGCGCGCGGCCCGCCAGGACCAGGCGTTTCTGACGGTCGACGATGGAGGCGCGGATGCGTTCGCGCAGGGCCTCGTCGCGAGTGGACTCGGCCAGGACCGCCATCAGGCCGTTCCTGGCCTCCGGCCGGGCCAGGATCGCGGCGAACTGGAGGACCACGCCCTCGATGTCGGCGGCGAGCGTGCCGCGGTCGGGGAGGCGGAGTTCGTCGAAGAGTTCCGCGACCGCGTCGACGACCAGTTCGTTCTTGCCGGCCCAGCGGCGGTAGAGGGTGGTCTTGGCAACCCCGGCGCGCGTCGCGACGTCTCCCAGGGTGAGTCGGGACCAGCCGAGTTCGACCAGGGCCGCCCGGGTCGCGGCCAGGATGGCGGCGTCGGCGGCGGCGCTGCGCGGACGTCCCGCGCGGCCGGCGGTAGTGCGGCTCTGCATGGCGACGACCATAACCGGCCGTTCCCGGCCGGTTGGTGCGCGCAGTGAGCGAGATCACCGGTCCGGGGTGACGGAAGGGCCCGCTCCGGTATTACGCTACGACTCGTAGCGAAAGCGTGTGCGCAGCACGCGCGAGCGACGACCACATGGCGTGGGGTGGGGACCCGGCGCCGGCTTTTCTCATCGCTTTTCACACACGCGCGGGAACGGGGGAGGATAGACGCATGCAGCCACGGAACATGTCCATGAGCGGTGTCGTCGACCTCGCCGCGGTCAAGGCGGCCCAGGAGGCCAAGGCGAAGGCGGAGCAGGCGCGCGCCCAAGCGGCCCGCCAGGGCGGGGGCGGGGGAGTCTCCCCGGCCGACCTCGTCATCGACGTCGACGAGGCGACCTTCGAACGCGACGTCCTCCAGCGCTCCACCGAAGTCCCGGTCGTCATCGACTTCTGGGCCGAATGGTGCCAGCCCTGCAAGCAGCTGAGCCCCGTTCTCGAGCGGCTGGCCGTCGAGTACAACGGCCGCTTCCTGCTCGCCAAGATCGACGTCGACGCCAACCAGATGCTGATGCAGCAGTTCGGGGTCCAGGGGATCCCGGCCGTCTTCGCGGTCGTCGCGGGGCAGGCGCTGCCGCTCTTCCAGGGGGCCGCCGGCGAGGCGCAGATCCGCGAGACCCTCGATCAGCTGGTCGCCGTCGCCGAGCAGCGCTTCGGCCTGACCGGTCTCACCGTCGACCCGGAGGCCGAGCCGGGTGCGGCGCAGGCCCCGGTCCGGCAGGCGGGTCCGCACGAGGCGGCGCTGAACGCCGCCGCGCAGGCACTGGACGCGGGTGACCTGGGCGGTGCCGTCCAGGCGTACAAGAACGTGCTGGTCGACGACCCGGCCAACCCGGAGGCCAAGCTGGGCCTGGCGCAGGCCGAGTTGCTCCAGCGGGTGCAGGGGCTGGACCCGCAGCAGGTGCGCAAGGAGGCCGCGGAGAAGCCGGCCGATGCCCAGGCGCAGATCGCCGCGGCCGACCTGGACCTGGTCGGCGGGCATGTCGAGGACGCGTTCGGGCGGCTCATCGACACCGTCGCGCGTACGGCCGGTGACGAGCGGGACACCGTGCGGCTGCGGCTGCTGGAGCTGTTCGAGGTCGTGGGGGCCGACGACCCGCGGGTGACCGCGGCGCGCAGGGCGCTGGCACGGGCACTGTTCTAGCCCTTTTGTGACCTTTTCCAGCCGCGTTCCGGGCGGGGCGCGGCTGTCGTCATGGCACCGATGCGGCCGCGCTTTGCCAAAACTTGGCAAACGCGGCCGCTGTTACTGCCAGTAAGTCGAGGGTTGTGTTCTGTCGGGTTCCGTCCCGGCATTCCTTCTTTGTCCTCCCCTTCGGATGCACCGAGCGTCGCCGAACGAGACCGGCAGGTCGTTGTTCGGTTATCCGGCCGTTACTAGCGAGTAACGAACCCCCTTGTGCGTGCGGCGAGAATGCACCACGATCGGCGACGCTCGGTCCATTCCCCGCATCCCCGGCAGCCGGCCGGGTCACGGGATTTCCTGGGTCCCCACCGAGCAGAGCCGGCGACCGTGTCGTCGGCTCTTGGACAGGGGGGTCTTCGCCATCCGGCGAAGCCTGTCCGGCAGGGTTGTGCGTGATGCGTGTCAGGCGCGACCAGTGGTTGTCGCTCGGGGGTGATCGCCGGTGATTCGGGCGCGGTACGCGCCACCGAGCGCGGGCGCTCTCCTTCCCGAGGACGTAGCACTTCTCCCATCCCTGTCCGGCTGAGCCGCCGCAAGGGGCCAGTCGGGGCCAGGAGATGTACGTCCGAGAAGGAGGAAATATGGAGTCCCAGGTGCGTGGTGGGACCAGATGGAAGCGGTTCGCCGTGGTCATGGTGCCCAGCGTGGCCGCCACGGCGGCGATAGGCGTCGCCCTCGCTCAGGGTGCTCTCGCCGCGTCGTTCAGCGTTTCCGGACAGTCTTTCAAGGTCACGACCGAGCGTCTCGACGGCACGGGCTTCGTGCAGTACGGCGCTCTCGACGAGGGCTACACGCTCGACGGCAAGAAGACGGTTCACCCCGTCGCCGTCTCGGCGTTCAAGTCCGCGACCATCAAGGACATGTGTCAGTCGGTCGTCACGCCGAACATCCCGGTGCTCGGCAACGTCAGTCTGATCCTGCGGGCCGGCCAGGGTGACACCCCGGTCAAGGCCGAGAACCTGTACATCGACGTCGCCGAGCTGGAAGGCGACGCCGTCTTCCGGGGCATCGACATCGGTGTGGCCGCCAAGGACGCCAACAAGGGTCCCGGCATGAAGGGCGGCAAGGAGCAGTCGAACCCGTACGGCTTCGCGCAGCAGGCCGACTCGGTCACCCTCACCGACGTGAAGCAGACGGCGTGGGCGACCACCGCCGGAACCTTCAAGCTCAGCGGCCTGAAGATGTCGCTGTCGACGGGTGTGAAGGAGTGCTACTGAGCACTCGCTGACGGGCGGGGGCGCCGGTGGCACCCCCGCCCGTCATCTCTCCGACTCCGCATTCGCAGTACCACTCACCACGGCAACGCCGTTCCAGGGAGCTGTTTTCCATGAGCGCCGAGACTCCTGCCGCACCCGGCCACGACGAGCACTACCTCCGGGTCTTTCGGCGGAACTTCCGCGCCTGGCGGGGCACCCGGCCGTTCTGGGCCGGCCTGTTCGTCATGCTCGGCGGACTCCCCATCGCCTACTTCCCGTACGCAAATCTCCGGCTCGGTCACCTCACGCTCGCGATGGCCACCACCGCGGGTGCCGGGTCCCTGATCATCGGCGTGCTGCTCGTCGTGCTCGGCATCAGCCTCTGGTTCCAGAAGCACGTCCGGTTCTTCGCGGGCGTGGCGGCGATCCTGCTCGCGCTGGTGTCCATCCCGGTGTCCAACCTCGGCGGATTCCTCATCGGTTTCCTGTTCGCCCTGATCGGCGGCGCGATGGCGGTGTCCTGGGCCGAGGACGCGCCGCCCGCGCAGGAGCCGGCGGACGCCGGGGGAGCGGCCGTCGCCCCCATGGGCACGGCCACGCAGGCGCCGGTCGCGGACCCGGGCGCCGGCCAGGGCACGGTGGGTGCAACCGACGATCTGTCAGGAACGAGCCCCGGTAACGAGGCGAACGGGAGGCACAGTGCCGGCTGACGAGGTGACCCACGGGGCTGATGTGGACGATTCCCGTGTGAGAACCGGGCCGCGCCACGCGGCACCCAAGAAGCCGCTGTTCACCAGGCTCCACATGCCGGCCGGCAAGGCGATAGCCCTGGCGGCGATGCCCACCGCGGTGCTGATGGGGATGGGGTTCACGCCGAAGCTCGCCCTCGCCGAGGACCAGCCGGCGTCCCGGAGCCTGACGGCCGACGAGTACAAGGAGTGCGTGGCGGCCCTGGAGGACGCCGAGAACGGCGGGACGCCCGAGGCCACGCCGTCGCCGTCCGCCTCGGCCGGCGGGAGCGGGGCGCCGTCCGACGGCGGGTCCGAACCGAGCCCGTCGGAGACGTCCGGTCCGGGCGACGCCGGTTCGGGCGACGCGGGTTCGGGCGACGAGGGTTCGGGTGACACCGGCTCGGGTACGGACGGAGCCGGTGCGGACGGGACCGGTTCGGGTGACGGTTCTTCGGCGGATTCAGGTTCCGCCGACGACGCCGAGCCCGCGCCGCCCGCCGCTGCCGGCACCCCGGCGCCCAAGGAGCCGCAGACCGCGCCCTCTCCCTCGCCGTCCAAGACGTCCGAGGGCGTGCTGGGGACCATCGGCGACACCGTCACCGGGGTCGTGGGCGGTGTCGTCGACGGGCTCACCGGCGGCGGCGCCGAGGAGAGCCCGAGCCCCACGCCGTCCGCGTCCGCCTCGGCGACCCCGAGCCAGGACACGGGCACGGGCACGGACACGGGCCAGGCCGACGGCCCGGCGGGCGGGGACGGCGGCGACAGCGGCGAGGACCCGGCCGAGGAGACCACCGGCGACGTCACCGACGCGGTGCAGGACACCGCCGAGGACGCCGGCGGGACGACGCCCGGAGCGGTCCCGGAGCCCACCGGCAGCGACGGGGCCACGGCCACGCCGTCGCCCTCGGCGAGCCCCACGACCGACCTGGACGACTGCCCGGTGGCCACGGACGCGGAGGGCGGGGTGGACAACCCGGTGCCGCTGCCCGACGACCCCTGGTACCTGAACGCCAGCTCACTGACGCTGAAGGGCGCCTCCTACAAGGGCATCGTCGAGGTGCGGACCGCCAACGGCACGGTCAAGAAGGTGCTGAAGTACGTCATATCCGGCGGCACCGACATCGGTGACCTGCACCAGACGGTGCAGGACAAGCAGTCGGGCAAGACGTACCACGTGCGGGCCGCCGAGGGGTCGACGTCGACGATCCGCGACGGTGACACGGTGATGTACACGGAGAGCATCTCGGGCAACCTGCTCGGGCTGATCCCGATCACCTTCGACCCGGAGCACCCGCCGCCGCTGGACATCCCGCTGATCTACTTCACGAAGGTGAAGGTGGTGCAGGCCGGCCAGTTCGGCGGGACCCTGACCGTTCCCGGACTGCACCAGTACACGACCGGCTGAGCGTCCGGCGCAGACCCGTCCGGGAGCCGCACAGCACCGAGGGCGCCCCCTTCCGCAGGGGGCGCCCTCGGTGTCGTTGCGGCAGGGGGGTCAGCCGCGGCCGCCCTCGCCCAGGTGGTGCACCCGGACCATGTTGGTGGTGCCGGGGACGCCGGGGGGCGAACCGGCGGTGATGACCATGATGTCGCCCGGGCTGAAGCGGTTGAGCCTGATGACCTCCTGGTCCACCAGGTCGACCATCTCGTCGGTGCTGTTCACGAACGGCACGACGTAGGAGTCCACGCCCCAGCTGAGCGCCAGCTGGTTGCGGGTGGCCTCGTCGGTGGTGAAGGCCAGGATCGGCTGGGCCGCGCGGTAGCGCGACAGACGGCGGGCGGTGTCACCGGACTTGGTGAACGCCACCAGGCCCCTGCCGCCGAGGAAGTCGGCGATCTCGCAGGCGGCACGGGCCACCGAACCGCCCTGGGTGCGCGGCTTCTTGCCCGGGACCAGCGGCTGGAGGCCCTTGGAGAGCAGCTCCTCCTCGGCCGCCTGGACGATCTTCGACATCGTCTTGACGGTCTCGATCGGGTACGCGCCCACGCTGGACTCGGCGGAGAGCATGACCGCGTCGGCGCCGTCCAGGATCGCGTTGGCCACGTCGGAGGCCTCGGCGCGGGTCGGGCGGGAGTTGGTGATCATCGACTCCATCATCTGGGTCGCCACGATCACCGGCTTGGCGTTGCGGCGGCACAGCTCGATGAGCCGCTTCTGCACCATGGGGACCTTCTCGAGGGGGTACTCGACGGCCAGGTCGCCGCGCGCGACCATCACACCGTCGAACGCCATGACGACGTCCTCCATGTTGTCCACCGCCTGCGGCTTCTCCACCTTGGCGATGACGGGGACGCGGCGGCCCTCCTCGTCCATGACCCGGTGGACGTCGGCGACGTCCTTGGCGTCCCGGACGAAGGACAGGGCGACCAGGTCGCAGCCCATGCGCAGCGCGAACCGCAGGTCCTCGACGTCCTTCTCGGACAGCGCGGGCACGTTGACGGCCGCGCCGGGCAGGTTGATGCCCTTGTGGTCGGAGATGACGCCGCCCTCGATGACGATCGTCTTCACCCGGGAGCCGTCGACCTCGGTGACCTTCAGCTCGACGTTGCCGTCGTTGATCAGGATCTGGTCGCCCTTGGCCACGTCACCGGGCAGGCCCTTGTAGGTCGTGCCGCAGATCGTCTTGTCGCCCGGGACGTCCTCGGTGGTGATGGTGAACTCGTCACCGCGCACCAGCTCGACCGGGCCCTCGGCGAAGGTCGCGAGGCGGATCTTCGGGCCCTGGAGGTCGGCGAGCACACCGATGGCCCGGCCGGTCTCCTCGGCCGCGGCCCGGACGCGGTCGTACCGGCCCTGGTGCTCGGCGTGGGTGCCGTGGCTGAAGTTGAAGCGGGCCACGTTCATGCCGGCTTCGATCAGCGCGACCAGTTGCTCGTGGGAGTCGACCGCGGGGCCGAGAGTACAGACGATTTTCGAACGGCGCATGGGGCGATCCTATCGGTTTGTTTCGCTGCGGAATATTCCGGCTGGCGGAAAATACAAAAGGGCGGGATGCCGCTCAGGTGAGATTCGATGAGCCATTTACCAGCGCGTACGTCTGCGTGGCGATCTCCAGTTCCTCGTCCGTCGGGACCACGGCCACCGCGACCCGCGCGTACTCCGGGGAGATCAGCCGCGGTTCGCTGCCGCGTACGGCGTTCAGCTCCGCGTCGACCGCCAGGCCCAGCTCCTCCAGGCCCGCCACGGCCGCCTCCCGCACCGGGGCCGCGTTCTCGCCGACCCCGGCGGTGAAGGCGACCGCGTCCACCTTGCCGAGCACGGCGTAATAGGCGCCGATGTACTTCTTCAAGCGGTGAATGTAGATGTCGAAGGCGAGTCGCGCCTGTTCGTCACCCTCGTCCACCCGGCGGCGGATCTCCCGCATGTCGTTGTCACCGCACAGACCGATCAGTCCGCTCCTCTTGTTGAGAAGGGCGTCGATCTCGTCCGCGGACATTCCGCCGACGCGCATCAAATGGAAGATGACGGCCGGATCCATGTCGCCGGAGCGGGTACCCATCACCAGCCCCTCCAAAGGCGTCAGCCCCATGGAGGTGTCCACGCACCGTCCGCCCCGCACCGCCGAGGCGGACGCCCCGTTGCCCAGGTGCAGCACGATCACGTTCACCTCCTCCGGCGCCTTGCCCAGCAGCTTCGCCGTCGCCCGGGAGACATAGGCGTGCGAGGTGCCGTGGAAGCCGTAGCGGCGGATGCGGTGGGCGTCGGCCGTCTCAACGTCGATCGCGTAGCGCGCCGCCGACTCCGGCATCGTCGTGTGGAACGCGGTGTCGAACACGGCGACCTGCGGCAGGTCCGGGCGCAGCGCCATCGCCGTGCGGATGCCGGTCAGGTTGGCCGGGTTGTGCAGCGGGGCCACCGGGATCAGCCGCTCGATCTCGGCGAGCACGGCGTCGTCGACGACGGTCGGCTCGGTGAAGCGCCGGCCGCCGTGCACCACCCGGTGGCCTATCGCGGCCAGCTCCGGCGAGTCCAGGCCGAGGCCGTCCTTGTCGAGTTCGGCGGCGACGGCCTTCAGCGCGGCGTCGTGGTCGGCGACCGCCCCCGTCCACTCCCGGCTCCCGCCGCCCGTGTGCAGCGGGGTGTGCTTGAGGCGGGACGTCTCCTCACCGATCCGCTCGACGAGGCCCGCCGCCAGCCGGCTGCTGTCGCGCATGTCGAGCAACTGGTACTTCACCGACGAGGAGCCGGAGTTGAGGACGAGGACACGGGTCGAGCTCACTGGTCGGAAGCCTTCTCGATCGGGGACTGGGCCTGGATGGCCGTGATGGCGACGGTGTTGACGATGTCCTGGACGAGCGCGCCCCGGGACAGGTCGTTGACGGGCTTGCGCAGACCCTGGAGCACGGGGCCGACGGCGATCGCGCCGGCCGAGCGCTGCACGGCCTTGTAGGTGTTGTTGCCCGTGTTGAGGTCCGGGAAGATCAGGACCGTCGCCTGCCCGGCGACCTCGGAGCCGGGCAGCTTGGTGGCGGCGACGGTGGGCTCCACGGCGGCGTCGTACTGGATCGGGCCCTCGATCTTCAGGTCCGGGCGCCGGGAGCGCACCAGCTCGGTGGCCTCGCGCACCTTGTCGACGTCGGCGCCCGAGCCGGACGTACCGGTGGAGTAGGACAGCATCGCGATGCGCGGCTCCACGCCGAACCGGGCGGCGGTCGCCGCCGACTGGACGGCGATGTCGGCCAGCTGCTCGGCGTCCGGGTCCGGGTTGACCGCGCAGTCGCCGTAGACCAGCACCCGGTCGGCCAGGCACATGAAGAAGACCGAGGAGACGATGGACGCCTCCGGCTTGGTCTTGATGATCTCGAAGGCGGGCCGGATGGTCGCCGCGGTGGAGTGCACGGACCCCGACACCATGCCGTCGGCCAGGCCCTCCTGGACCATCAGGGTGCCGAAGTAGTTCACGTCGGAGACCACGTCGTACGCCAGCTCCACCGTCACGCCCTTGTGGGCGCGCAGCGCGGCGTACTTCTCGGCGAACGCGTCGCGCAGGCCGGAGGTCGCCGGGTCGATCAGCTGGGTGTCGCCGAGGTCGATGCCGAGGTCGGCGGCCCGCTTGCGGATCCGGTCGACCGGGCCGAGCAGCGTCAGCTCGCACACGCCCCGGCGCAGCAGCACCTCGGCGGCGCGCAGCACCCGCTCCTCGGTCCCCTCCGGCAGGACGACCCGGCGCCGGCCGGAGCGGGCCTGCTCCAGCAGCTGGTGCTCGAACATCATCGGGGTGACGCGGTCGCTGCTCGGCGCGGAGACCCGCTTGCTCAGGTCGGCGGTGTCGGCGTACCGCTCGAACAGGCCGAGCGCGATCTCCGCCTTGCGGGGGGTGGCCGCGTTCAGCTTGCCCTCCAGCGAGAAGAGCTGCTCGGCGGTGGGGAAGCTGTTGCCCGGCACCGACAGCACGGGAGTGCCGGGCGCGAGGCGGGCGGCGAGGGTGAGCACGTCGTCGCTCGGCACCTCGTCGAGGGTGAGCAGGACACCCGCGATCGGCGGGGTGCCGGCGCTGTGCGCGGCCAGCGAGCCGACCACCAGATCGGCCCGGTCGCCGGGGGTCACCACCAGGCAGCCCGGGGTGAGGGCGCCCAGGAAGTTCGGCAGCATGGCGCCGCCGAAGACGAAGTTCAGCGCGTCCCGGGCCAGCCCGGAGTCGTCGCCGAGCAGCACCCTGGCGCCCAGGGTGTGGGCGATCTGGGAGACGGTCGGCGCGGACAGGGCCGGCTCGTCGGGGAGCACGTAGCAGGGCACGGGCAGCCGGTCGGCGAGCCGCCCGGCGATCTCGTCGCGGTCCTCGCGGGCCACCCGGTTGGCGACCATGGTCAGCACGTCGCAGCCCAGGGTGTCGTAGGCCCGGTAGGCGTTGACGGTCTCGGCGAGCACCGACTCCGCGGACTGCCCCCGGCCGCCCACGACGGGGATCACGGACGCGGCGAACTCGTTGGCGAGCCGCGCGTTGAAGGACAGCTCGTCGGGGAGCTGGGTGCCGGCGTAGTCGGTGCCGAGGACGAGGACGACGTCGTAGTCCCGGGCCACCAGGTGGAAGCGGTCGACGAGGGCGGCGACCAGCTCGTCCGTGCCGCGCTCGGCCTGGAGCGCGGAGGCCTCCTGGTAGTCCATGCCGTAGACGGTCGCCGGGTCCTGCGAGAGCCGGTAGCGGGCGCGCAGCAGCTCGAACAGGCGGTCGGGTCCCTCGTGGACGAGGGGCCGGAAGACGCCCACCCGGTCGACCTGCCGGGTCAGGAGTTCCATGACCCCCAGCTCGACGACCTGGCGGCCGTCGCCGCGGTCGATACCGGTCACGTACACGCTGCGCGTCACGTGTGCTCTCCGTTTCATCTCGGGGTGATCGTCGGTGATCGTCGGTGATCGGGGTGTCGGGGGTCCTGGCGACTTCGCCGGTGCCGGGCTGTCCGTCACAGTGCCCTGGCCGCGCCCAGGTCACTCCAGGGTCGCAAAAATCGCCCATCGAGGTGAGCGGAACCCTCTTGACAATACCCCTCCCGGTGGATAAGGCGCCCGTCAGGAAGAGGGCGCGGCACCGAGGTGTGGGACGTGAAAGAATCGGTACTGGCTCACCGGTATCCACAGCGAGCAGGAGACACAGCACGATGCGTATCGGAGTCCTCACCGCAGGCGGCGACTGCCCCGGCCTGAACGCAGTGATCCGGTCGGTCGTGCACCGAGCGGTCGACAACTACGGCGACGAGGTCATCGGCTTCGAGGACGGATACGCGGGCCTCCTGGAGCGCCGCTACCGCGTCCTGGACCTGAACGCCGTCAGCGGCATCCTCGCCCGCGGCGGCACCATCCTCGGCTCCTCCCGCCTGGAACGCGACCGGCTGCGCGAGGCCTGCTCGCGGGCCGGCGACATGGTTGAGGACTTCGGCATCGACGCCCTCATCCCGATCGGCGGCGAGGGCACCCTCACGGCGGCCCGCATGCTCTCCGACGCGGGCCTGCCGGTGGTCGGCGTGCCCAAGACCATCGACAACGACATCTCGTCCACCGACCGCACCTTCGGATTCGACACCGCGGTCGGCGTCGCCACCGAGGCCATGGACCGCCTCAAGACGACCGCCGAGTCCCACCAGCGCGTGATGGTCGTCGAGGTCATGGGCCGGCACGCCGGCTGGATCGCGCTGGAGTCCGGCATGGCCGCCGGCGCCCACGGCATCTGCCTGCCCGAGCGTCCCTTCGACCCGGCGGACCTCGTGAAGATGGTCGAGGAGCGCTTCGCCCGCGGCAAGAAGTTCGCCGTCGTCTGCGTCGCCGAGGGCGCCCACCCCGCCGACGGCACCATGGACTACGGCAAGGGCGCCATCGACCAGTACGGCCACGAGCGCTTCCAGGGCATCGGCACCGCCCTCGCCCACGAGCTGGAGCGCCGCCTCGGCAAGGAGGCCAAGCCCGTCATCCTCGGCCACGTCCAGCGCGGCGGCGTCCCCACCGCCTACGACCGCGTCCTCGCCACCCGCTTCGGCTGGCACGCCGTCGAGGCCGCCCACCGCGGCGAGTTCGGCAAGATGACCGCGCTGCGCGGCACCGACATCGTCATGGTGCCGCTGGCGGAGGCGGTGACCGAGCTGAAGACGGTCCCGAAGGACCGCATGGACGAGGCGGAGTCCGTCTTCTAGGCCCCGGTGCGCGCGGGGCGGCCAGGGGGCGCGCCGCCGTACGGCCGGGGGATGTGCCGCCGTACGGCTAGGGGGTGCGCCGCCGTACGGCCGCCCAGAAGTACTCCACGATCCGGTCCAGGAAGTCCTGCCCGGACGCGTCCGAGTCCCGGCCGCCGCCGCCCCACGTCAGGGTGGCCGTCATGTGCCCCTGGTAGTCCTGGTGCAGTTCCTGGAGCGTGCTCTCCAGGACGGTCCGGTCCAGGGGCACCACCTTGGCCACCGGCCGCACGTACGCCTGCCAGCGCGTCGTCACCGCGCTGCGCAGTTGTTCGGCCAGCTTCGCCTCCCGCCCGGTCACCGTGACGAAGGCGGGCAGGTCCAGGTCCAGCAGCTCGGCGAGGGCGGCGGACTGCCGGTCGGTGCCGCGCCACTCCTCGTGGTCCTCCATGCGCAGGTACGCGAGCAGTTCCAGGCCGACCGCCCGGGCCACGTCCTCCGGGGCGAGCCCGCGGGCGATGCGGTGCTCCTTCAGCGTCCGCGGGCTGCCTATCAGCTCCCCGGGGGAGCACCACAGCACGCCCGCGAGCGCGGTCAGCTCCGGACTGCTGGGACTGGCCACCCCGCGCTCCCAGGCGATCACGAGATCCGGGGTCACGTACGGCAGCCCGTAGGAGGCCCGCAGGCCGTAGGCGACGTGCTCGGGCCCCATGCCGAGGGCGGCCCGCAGCCGGCGGGCGGCGAGGGCGTTGAAGGGCGGGGCGGGCTGGTTCGGCTGAGCTGAGGGTCGGCGCACGGTGCACCAAGGTACGGGTGGTGAACCGTGCTGACTACGGTCCGTTCGGCCACGATCACAGATCGTAGGAACGTACGGTTTTGGCCTCGGCCGGATCATTACCGGCCGGTCACTCCTTGACGGCCCGGCGCCATGCCTTTGCGGGAGCGCAGCCCGTCGTGCGTTCCGCCGGGGCCGGACCGCCCCGGCCCGGCCCGCGGGAGGCGGGCGGGCCGCCGGGAACGGCCGGGGCGCGGCACGAGGCTTCGGGGCCCGCGTCCGGCACCGCCCTCACCGGGCCTCCCGCCCCCACCGGTACACCAGCTCCGGCCTCCCCACCTGCCCGTACAGCGGGCTCCGGCCGGCCCGGCCCGCGTCCACCAGGTGCTCGAGGTACCGGCGGGCCGTGATCCGGGAGATGCCCACGGTCTCGGCCACTCCCGCGGCCGTGAGGCCTTCCTCCGCCTCGCGCAGAGCGGCCGTCACCCGTTCCAGCGTGGGCGCGCTCAGCCCCTTCGGCAGCGCGGCGGGGCCCGGTGCCCGCAGTGCCGCCAGCGCGCGGTCCACCTCGTCCTGCCCGCTCGCCTCCCCGGCCGCGGCCCGGAACTCCGCGTACCGCACCAGCCGGTCCCGCAGGGTCGCGAACGTGAACGGCTTCAGCACGTACTGGACCACTCCCAGCGAGACGCCCTCCCGCACCACCGCCAGGTCCCGCGCCGAGGTCACCGCGATCACGTCCGCGTGGTACCCGGCGGCCCGCAGGGAGCGGGCCAGCTGCAGGCCGTGCACATCCGGCAGGTGCAGGTCCAGCAGCAGCAGGTCCACCGGCGTGCGCTCCAGGGCGCGCCGCGCCTGCGCGCCGGTGCGGGCGGTGCCGACGGCGACGAAGCCGGGGACCCGGCCGACGTACATCACGTGCGCGTCCGCGGCGACGGGGTCGTCCTCCACGATCAGGACGCGGATCGGCTGCTCGGGTCTCGCGCGCGTCACGCCGCACCCCCGGGCACCGGCGCCGGGCGCAGCGGCAGCCGCACCTCGAACTGCGCCCCGCCGGCCGGCGCCTGCGTCACCGTCAGGCTTCCGTCCTGCCGGTGCACCGCCTGGCGGACCAGGGCGAGGCCGAGGCCCCGGCCGCCGGGCCCGGCGGCCGCCGGCTTGGTCGAGAAGCCGCGCTGGAACACCAGGTCCTCCTGGGCCGGGTCCACGCCCGGGCCGGTGTCCGACACCCGCAGCACCAGTTCACCGCCCTCCGTGTACGCCGCGACCGTGACCCGCGCCGGCACACCGCCCTGGGCCGCGTCCACCGCGTTGTCGATCAGGTTGCCGAGGATGGTGACCAGCTCGCGCGACGGCAAGTCCGCCGGCAGCACCCCGTCGTCCAGGCGGCTGTCCTGGGACACCTCCAGCTCCACGCCCCGCTCGTTGGCCTGCGCCGTCTTCCCCAGCAGCAGCGCGGCCAGCACCGGCTCGCTCACCGCCGCCACCACTTGGTCGGTCAGCGCCTGCGCCAGTTCCAGCTCGGCGGTCGCGAACTCCACGGCCTCCCGCGAGCGCCCCAGCTCGATCAGGGAGACGACGGTGTGCAGCCGGTTGGCGGCCTCGTGCGCCTGTGAGCGCAGGGCCTGGGTGAAGCCGCGCTCGGAGTCCAGCTCGCCCATCAGGGACTGGAGCTCGGTGACGTCCCGCAGCGTCACCACCGTGCCGCGGCGCTCGCCGCCGGAGACCGGGGAGGTGTTCACCACCAGGACCCGGTCGTTGGTCAGGTGCACCTCGTCGACGCGCGGCTCCGACGCCAGCAGCGCCCCGGTCAGCGGCGCGGGCAGTCCCAGGTCCGCCACCGAGCGGCCGACCACGTCCCCCGACGCGCCGAGCAGCTCCCGGCCGCCGTCGTTGATCAGGGCCACCCGGAACTGCCCGTCCAGCATGAGCAGGCCCTCGCGTACGGCGTGCAGCGCGGCCTGGTGGTAGTCGTGCATCCGGCTCAGCTCGGCCGCGTTCATGCCGTGGGTGTGGCGGCGCAGGCGGGCGTTGATGACGTAGGTGCCGATCGCGCCCAGGGCCAGCGCGCCCGCCGCGACGCCGAGCAGCGCGGTGAGCTGGCCCCGCACCCGCTCGCTGATCGCCTCCACCCGGATGCCGGCGCTGACCAGGCCGACGATCCGGCCCTCCGCGCCGGCCACGGGGGTGACCGCGCGCACCGAAGGACCGAGGGTGCCGGTGTAGGTCTCGGTGAAGGTCTCGCCCCGCAGCGCACGCTCGGTGTGCCCGAGGAAGCGCTGCCCTATCTCGTGCGCGTTGGGGTGGGTCCAGCGGATGCCCCCGGGGTCCATGATCGTGACGAAGTCGACCCCGGTGTCGCGCATGACCCGCAGCGCGTACGGCTGGAGCGCGGCCGTCGGGTCGGGGGTGCGGATCGCGTCCCGGACGGACGGGGAGTCGGCGACCGCGCGGGCCACCGCCGCGGCCTGGCGGCCCGCCGCCTCCTCGGCCTGCCGGCGGTCGCTGACGTAGGTGAAGAACGCGTACCCGGCCACGACCACGGCGATCAGCACGGCCTGCATGGCGAAGAGCTGGCCGGCCAGGCTGCGGGGCCGGGACAGGGACGGGATGCGCATGCGCTCAGTCTGCCTCCGCGCCCGAGCGTGAACTAAATGAACGGAAGGGTGACCGCCCTCACAGGGCGGGAGATAGTCACGGCATTCCCCGGCCGGTCCCCGGATCCGTTCCGGGGACCGACCGCATGTTTCCCCCGGACGTGAGCCGCACGCCGGTGATGCCGACGACGTCGTCAAGGAGGGCAGCCGTGACCAGCACACCCGAAACGGCACCTGCCGCAGCCCCCGCGCCTGCCGCGAAGCGGGACCGCACCCACTATCTCTACATCGCGGTGATCATCGCGGTGGCCCTCGGTATCGCCGTGGGCCTGGCCGCCCCGGACTTCGCGGTCGAGCTGAAGCCGATCGGCACCGGCTTCGTGAACCTGATCAAGATGATGATCTCGCCGATCATCTTCTGCACGATCGTGCTCGGTATCGGGTCGGTGCGCAAAGCCGCGAAGGTCGGTGCCGTGGGCGGTATCGCCCTGGTCTACTTCCTGGCGATGTCACTGGTCGCGCTGGCCATCGGCCTGGTCGTCGGCAACATCCTGGAGCCCGGTACGGGGCTCGCCGTCACCGACGCGGTGAAGGACGCCGGACACGCGCAGATCGACGGCGAGGCGAAGGACACCACCGAGTTCCTGCTCGGCATCATCCCCACCACGATCGTCTCCGCGTTCACCCAGGGCGAGGTGCTGCAGACGCTGCTCGTCGCGCTGCTCGCCGGGTTCGCCCTGCAGGCCATGGGGCCGGCCGGGGCACCGGTCCTGCGCGGCATCGAGCACATCCAGCGGCTGGTCTTCCGCATCCTCGCGATGGTGATGTGGGCCGCGCCGATCGGCGCCTTCGGTGCCATCGCCGCCGTCACCGGCTCGGCGGGCCTGGACGCGCTGAAGAGCCTCGCCGTGCTGATGCTCGGCTTCTACGTGACCTGCTTCCTCTTCGTCTTCCTGGTCCTCGGCACGCTGCTGCGGGTCGTGTCCGGTCTGAACATCATCACGTTCCTCAAGTACCTGGGCCGCGAGTTCCTGCTGATCCTGTCCACCTCGTCCTCCGAGTCCGCGCTGCCGCGGCTCATCGCGAAGATGGAGCACCTGGGCGTCAGCAAGCCGGTCGTCGGGATCACCGTCCCGACCGGCTACTCCTTCAACCTCGACGGCACCATGATCTACATGACCATGGCGTCGCTGTTCATCGCCGACGCCATGGGCACGCCGATGTCGGTCGGCGAGCAGATCCCCCTGCTGCTGTTCCTGCTGGTCGCCTCCAAGGGCGCGGCGGGCGTCACCGGCGCGGGTCTCGCCACCCTCGCGGGCGGTCTCCAGTCGCACAAGCCGGCCCTCGTCGACGGCATCGGGCTGATCGTCGGCATCGACCGGTTCATGAGCGAGGCGCGGGCGCTGACGAACTTCGCCGGCAACGCCGTCGCCACCGTGCTGATCGGGACCTGGACCAAGGAGATCGACAAGGCGCGGGTCGCCGAGGTCCTGGCCGGGCGGGCGCCGTTCGACGAGAGGACGCTGCTGGACGACCACGGTTCCGCCGCGCCGGAGGAGGCACCTGAGCGGCGGGTGGAGCCGGCCAAGGTGTAGGGCCCTCGTGGTGGCGGGGGACCGCTCGTCGCGCGGCCGCGGGTACGCCGTGGCCCGGCGGGCGGTCCCCCGCGCGCCCCTTTTCCGGGCGCTTGCCTTGACCTCGGCGTCAAGGCTTACGGTCCTGTCCATGCGAATCGGCGAGCTGGCCGCACGGGCCGGGACCACGACGCGGACGCTGCGGTACTACGAGACGCGGGGGCTGCTGCCCGCGCGGCGCGACGGCAACGGGCACCGGACGTACGACGAGTCCGATCTGACGCTGCTCCGGCAGATCAGGACGTTGCAGGACTTCGGGTTCGACCTGGAGGAGACGCGGCCGTTCGTGGAGTGCCTGCGGGCCGGGCATCCGGAGGGCGACGTGTGCCCGGCCTCGCTCGCGGTCTACCGGCGCAAGCTGGACGAGCTGGACGCGCTGATCGGCGAGTTGCAGGCGGTGCGGGCGAAGATCGGCGTGCGGCTGGCGCTGGCCGAGGATCCGATGTGCGAACTGGGAGGGCAGGGGCTGTGATCAGAGCGGCTGGAGTGGCCGAGGTGACGGACGCGGACTTCGCCACCGAGGTGATCGGGGCGGAGCTGCCGGTGCTGGTGGAGTTCACCGCCGACTGGTGCCCGCCGTGCCGGCAGATGGGGCCGGTGCTCAGCGCGGTGGCCGCGCAGGAGGCGGACCGGCTGAAGGTGGTGCAGCTGGACGTGGACACCAACCCGGACACCACCAACGCGTACAAGGTGCTGTCCATGCCGACCTTCATGGTCTTCCGGGACGGCGAGCCGGTGAAGTCGATGGTGGGGGCGCGGCCGAAGCGGCGGCTGCTGGAGGAGATCTCCGAAGTGCTCTGAGCCGGGCGGGCGGGACCCGCCGCCCACCGCGCCACAAAAAGAGAAATCCCCCGGGCAATTGCGCCCGGGGGATTTCTCTGCGTATATTCAATGGTTCGCGACTTCGCATAACGAGGTCGCGGAGAAGTTCAGTGAGCACAGTATATCCGGGCGGGAGCGGAATTGTCAAACTCCGATTTTCCAGACGTCGAAATGCGTCAGGAGCAGGAATTCATCGACGAGCTCTACGCGCGCGTCGACATCCTCCGCGGCGAGGCCGAGTCCTCCGTGACGGACGCTCTCTCCCAGGGCGACAAGCCGATGCAGGCCCGGCTGGAGCGGGACATCCTGGTCGCCGAGCGGTCCGGGCTGCTCGCCGCGCTGAACGCGGTGGACGGCTCCCTCTGCTTCGGCCGCATCGACCTGGCCTCCGGCGTACGCCACCACATCGGCCGGATCGGGCTGCGGGCCGACGACGCCGAGCGCACACCGATCCTCATCGACTGGCGCGCGGACGTCGCCCGGCCCTTCTACCTGGCCACCGGCCACACCCCGATGGGCCTGCGCCGCCGCCGGCACATCTCCACCGAGGGACGGACGGTCACCGCCCTGCACGACGAGTTCCTCGACGTCGGCGACCGGGAACGGACCGGCCACGAGGACCCCAGTGGCGACGCCGTGCTGCTCGCCGCGCTGAACTCCGCGCGCACCGGCCGGATGACCGACATCGTGCAGACCATCCAGGCCGAGCAGGACGAGATCATCCGGGCCCCGCACCGCGGAGTGCTCGTGGTGGAGGGCGGCCCGGGCACCGGCAAGACGGCCGTCGCCCTGCACCGCGCCGCCTACCTCCTCTACGAGCACCGGGAGCTGCTCGCCAAGCGCGCCGTGCTGATCGTCGGCCCCAACCCGGCCTTTCTCGGCTACATCGGCGAGGTGCTGCCCTCCCTCGGCGAGACCGGTGTGCTGCTGGCGACCGTGGGCGAGCTGTACCCGGGGGTGAGGGCCACGGCCACCGACTCCCCGGAGGCCGCCGCGGTCAAGGGCCGCGCCGAGATGGCCGACGTGCTCGCCGCCGTCGTACGCGACCGGCAGGCACTGCCCGACCCGGTCATCGCGATCGAACACGACCGCGAGGTCCTGATGCTGGACGACGGACTGGTCAGCGTGGCCCGGGAGCGCACCCGGGCCACCAGGCTGCCGCACAACGCGGCCCGCGAGCACTTCGAGGGGCACATCCTCAACACCCTCACCGAGCTGTACGCCGAGCGCATCGGCACGGACCCCTACGACGGCTCCAGCCTGCTGGACCCCGCCGACATCACCCAGATCCGCGACGACCTCGCCGAGAACCCCGAGGTGTGGTCCGCGATCGACCGGCTGTGGCCGGTGCTCACCCCGCAGCGGCTGGTCGCCGACTTCCTCGCCGGCCCCGAGGGATACCTCCCCGACGAGGACGCCGCCGCGATCCGCCGCCCGGTCACCCGGGCCTGGACGGTCGCGGACGTGCCGCTGCTGGACGAGGCGGCGGAGCTGCTGGGCGAGGACGACCGGGCCGCGCGGGCGCGCGCCGAGCGGGAGCGCGAGACGCAGATCGCGTACGCGCAGGGCGTACTCGACGTGTCGTTCGCCTCGCGGACGTACGAGTTCGAGGACAAGGAGGAGGACGACCCGGAGGCCTCCGAGGTGCTGTCCGCGCACGACATCATCGACGCCGAGCGGTTCGCCGAGCGGCACGAGGAGGACGACCACCGCAGCGCCGCCGAGCGCGCCGCCGCCGACCGGACCTGGGCGTTCGGCCACATCATCGTCGACGAGGCGCAGGAGCTGTCGCCGATGGCGTGGCGGCTGCTGATGCGGCGCAGCCCGACCCGCTCGATGACGCTGGTCGGCGACCCGGCGCAGACCGCGGAGGCGGCCGGTGTCGGCTCCTGGGAGAAGATCCTCCAGCCGTACGTCGAGGACCGCTGGGAGCACACCAGGCTCGGCGTCAACTACCGCACCCCCGCCGAGATCATGGACCTGGCGGCCGCCGTCGTCCGCGCCGGGAACCCGGACTTCGCACCGCCGAGTTCGGTGCGGTCGACGGGCGTACGGCCCTGGGTGCGGGCCACCGACGACCTGCCCGGCGCGGTCGGGCGGGCCGTCGCCGAACTCACCCCGGCGGAGGGCCGGCTCGCCGTCATCGCCCCGCGCGACCTGCACCGGAGCCTGGCCGCCCGCCTGGACGGGGTGACGGCCGGCGCCGAACCCGACCTGACGCGGACCGTCGTCCTGCTCGACCCGCGCCAGGCCAAGGGCCTGGAGTTCGACTCCGTCCTGGTCGTCGAACCCGCCCGGTACGGCACCAGCGACCTCTACGTCGCCCTCACCCGCGCCACCCAGCGCCTCGGCATCCTGCACACCGGGGAGCTCCCGGACGGGCTCAGGCAGGCCGCAGCCACACCGTAGCCAGCGGGGGCAGCGTCAGCCGGATGCTCGCGGGACGGCCGTGCCAGCCCTGGGCCTCCGGCTTGACGGGGTCGGGACGGGTGACGTCGCTGCCGCCGTAGCGGGCGGCGTCGGTGTTGACCACCTCGTGCCAGGCGGGGATGTCGTCGGGGACGCCGAGGCGGTAGTCGTGGCGCACGACCGGTGAGAAGTTGCTGACCGACAGCAGCGGAGCGCCCTCCGCGTCCAGGCGCAGGAACGCCAGCACGTTGTCCTCGGCGGCGTCCCCCACGATCCACTGGAAGCCGTCCGGGTGGATGTCGCGCTCCCACAGGGCCGGAGTGGCCCGGTAGACGGCGTTGAGGTCCCGGACCAGGTCGCGGACCCCGCGGTGGTCGGCCGCGGCGCCGTACGCCGGGTCGAGGAGCCACCAGTCCGGGCCGTGCGCCTCCGACCACTCGGCACCCTGGGCGAACTCCTGGCCCATGAACAGCAGTTGCTTGCCCGGGTGGGCCCACATGAAGCCGAGGTAGGCGCGGTGGTTGGCGCGCTGCTGCCACCAGTCGCCCGGCATCTTCGACACCAGCGACCGCTTGCCGTGCACCACCTCGTCGTGCGAGATGGGCAGGACGTAGTTCTCGCTGTACGCGTAGACCATCGAGAACGTCATGTCGTGGTGGTGGTACTTGCGGTGCACCGGCTCCTTGGTCATGTACCGGAGCGAGTCGTGCATCCAGCCCATGTTCCACTTCAGCCCGAAGCCCAGCCCGCCGAAGCCGCTCGGGCCCTTGTGGTGGGTGGCCCGGGTGACGCCGTCCCAGGCCGTCGACTCCTCGGCGATGGTCACCACGCCCGGCACCCGCCGGTAGACCGTCGCGTTCATCTCCTGCAGGAACGCCACGGCGTCCAGGTTCTCCCGGCCGCCGTGCTCGTTCGGCACCCACTGGCCCGGCTCGCGGGAGTAGTCGAGGTAGAGCATCGAGGCGACCGCGTCCACCCGCAGCCCGTCGATGTGGAACTCCTCGCACCAGTACACGGCGTTGGCGACCAGGAAGTTGCGCACCTCGCGCCGCCCGAAGTCGAACTCCAGGGTGCCCCAGTCCGGGTGGGCGGCCCGCCGTGGGTCCGCCGGCTCGTACAGGGGCCGGCCGTCGAACTCGGCCAGCGCCCAGTCGTCGCGCGGGAAGTGCGCCGGCACCCAGTCCATGAGGACGCCGATGCCGGCCTGGTGCAGCCTGTCGACCAGGTACTTGAAGTCGTCGGGGGTGCCGAGCCGGGCGGTGGGCGCGTAGAACCCGGTGACCTGGTAGCCCCACGAGCCGCCGAAGGGGTGCTCGGCGACCGGCATCAGCTCCACATGGGTGAAACCGAGGTCCTTCACGTAGGCCGGGAGCTGTTCCGCCAGCTCGCGGTAGGTCAGTCCGGGCCGCCAGGACGGCAGGTGCACCTCGTAGACCGAGAACGGCGCCTCGTGCGCGGGCCGCTCCGCACGGCGGGCCAGCCACTCCGCGTCGCCCCACTCGTGGTGCGAGGCGTGGACGACCGACGAGGTGTTCGGCGGGGTCTCGGTGCGGCGGGCCATCGGGTCCGCGCGCAGCGTCCGCGAACCGTCCGGCCGGGTGATCTCGAACTTGTACAGCTCGCCCTCGCCGATCCCGGGCACGAACAGCTCCCACACCCCGGAGCCGCCCAGCGACCGCATCGGGTACGCGGCGCCGTCCCAGTGGTTGAAGGTGCCGGCCAGCCGCACCCCGCGGGCGTTCGGCGCCCAGACCGCGAAGCGGGTGCCCGTCACCCCCTGGTGGGTCGTCGGTTCGGCGCCCAGGGCCCGCCACAGCTCCTCGTGCCGGCCCTCGCCGATCAGGTGCAGGTCCAGTTCGCCGAGGGTGGGCAGGAAGCGGTACGCGTCCTCCGTCTCGACCACCGTCTCCCCGTACGCCACCAGCAGCCGGTACCCGTCGGGCACGGCCTGGAGGGGGAGCAGCGCGGAGAAGAAGCCCTGCCCGTCGTCGCGCAGCCGGGCCCGCACCTCGCCGCAGACGACGGTGACCGACCGGGCGTACGGCCGGAACGCCCGGAAGGCGACCCCGCCGGGCACCGCGTGCGCGCCGAGCACGGAGTGCGGGTCGTGATGGGTGCCGGACAGCAGCCGCTCCCGGTCGGCGGCGTCGAGGACGACGGGCGGTGCGGGAACCGCCGCGGCGACGGCCTCGGCGGCGGGCGCCCCGGCCGCGGTCCGCCGGCCGGCCGCCTTCTTCGCCACGGCCTTCTTCACGATCGCCGTCTCCGCGGCGGCCTGCCGGGCCGCGGCCTTCTTCGCGACGGCCTTCTTCGCCGCCGTCTCGGCGACCGCCTTCTTCGCGACCGCCTTCTTCGCCACGGCCTTCTGGGCCGGGGTCTTCGCGGCCTTCTTCGCGGCGGCCGCCTTCTTCGCGCCGGCCTGGCGCGGGACCGTCTGTTTCGCCGCCGTCTCCTGCGCGGAGCGGTCCTGGGCGGAGCGGTCCTCGGCCGTCTGCTTCGGGTCCGGACCGCTGGACGGGGTGCGGGGAGTCACGGGCGGGGCCTCCTGGGAGGGATCAGGGAAGGTCAGGTCGACGGGTTCGAGGCCAGCCGGTGTATCGCCGACAGCGGCACCGGGAGCCAGTCGGGGCGGTGCCGGGCCTCGTAGACCACTTCGTACACCGCTTTGTCCGTTTCGTAGGCGCGCAACAGCACCGGGTCGTGGCGCGGGTCGCCCCCGCCGGCCTCCGCGTACCCGGAGCAGTACGCGGCCCGGCAGGTCTCCGCCCAGCCCGGCACCCCGGGCCGCACGGAATGGGCGGCGTAGTCGAAGGAGCGCAGCATCCCGGCGACGTCCCGCAGGACGGGCTGCGGCATCCGCCGCTCGGCCAGCGGCCTGGCCGGCTCGCCCTCGAAGTCGATCAGCGTCCACTGCCCGGCCGGTGAGCGCAGGCACTGGCCGAGGTGCAGGTCGCCGTGGATGCGCTGGGCGGTCCAGATGCGGCCCTCCACGCCGAGCTGGGCCACCGCCTCGAACGCGGTGCGCAGCCCCGGCGCGAACGGCCGCAGCGCGGGCACCGCCTGGGCGGCGGCGTCGAGGCGTTGGACCATGCCGTCGACCAGCGGCTGGAGCTGCGCCGGGCCGAGGGTGACGGTCGGCAGGGCGCGGGCCAGCGCGGTGTGCACCTCGGCGGTGGCCCGCCCGAGCGCCCGCGCCTCCGCGCTGAAGTCCTCGCCCTTGGCCAGCTCCCGCAGCGCCAGCTCCCAGCCGTCGGCGGCACCCTGCACGAACGGCTGGAGCACGCCCAGCACGTAGGGCTCCCCGCCCAGCTCGGCGCGGAGCCAGGCGGTGGGCGCGGGCACCCGGGGGCAGGCCTCGCGGGCCAGCGCCAGGGGCAGCTCCAGGTCCGGGTTGACCCCGGGCACGATCCGGCGCAGCAGCTTCAGGATGAACGTATCGCCGTATATGACGGACGAGTTGGACTGCTCGGCGGTCACCGCGCGGGCGACGAGGCCGGGCCGGATCTCCTGGCCGGGGTCGCGCTCGAAGCGCAGCCCGCCGATGCGGGCCTGGCTGCGCAGGGCCTCCAGGAGCAGGTCGGCGGGCCGCGGGTCGTACAGGGCCTCGTAGACGGTGCGTCCGGCGAGCGGGCCCTCGGTGACATGACCGATCAGTGCGGGCGCCAGCCGGGGCGGCAGCGCCTCGCGCGCGCCTATGAGCAGCTGGTAGCAGTCGCCGGGGGCCGAGACGGCGCCCTGGACGGGGACGAGCGGCTGATGGACCTGGACCAGCAGGTGGTACAGGCCGAGCCGGCCGCCCGGTGGCATCAGTTCGGTGGCCGCCACCAGCGAGAACCCGGTGACCGGTCGCCCCTTGCCGGCGAACCACCGCTGGCGTGGCAGCCATTCTCTGAGCAGGGGCTCCAGTGACGCGAGGAGGCCGGGGCCGGCCGCGCGGACGGGGTGGGTGACGGCTTCCGACATGGGCTGCGTCCTTTCCCCGGAAGTGGTCGGGGGTTGCCCGGAGTGTTCGGGGGGTTACGGCATGCGTGCCCCGGGCGGGGCGGTGGAAACCGCCCCGCCGCGGGTTCTAGAGGGTGTCCTTGCGGAGCCGGAACCAGTAGAAGCCGTGGCCCGCCAGGGTCAGCAGGTACGGCAGTTCGCCGATGGCGGGGAAGCGCACCCCGCCGATCAGCTCGACCGGGTGGCGGCCGGCGAACTCGCGCAGGTCCAGCTCGGTGGGCTGCGGGAAGCGGGAGAAGTTGTGCACACACAGCACGAGGTCGTCGCCGTGCTCCCGCAGGAACGCGAGCACCGCCGGGTTGGAGGACTGAAGTTCGGTGTAGGAGCCGAGTCCGAAGGCGGGGTTCTGCTTGCGGATCTCGATCATCCGCCGGGTCCAGTGCAGCAGGGAGGAGGGGGAGGCCATGGACGCCTCGACGTTGGTCACCTGGTAGCCGTAGACCGGGTCCATGATCGTGGGCAGGTAGAGGCGGCCGGGGTCGCAGGTGGAGAAGCCCGCGTTGCGGTCGGGTGTCCACTGCATGGGGGTGCGTACGGCGTCCCGGTCGCCGAGCCAGATGTTGTCGCCCATGCCGATCTCGTCGCCGTAGTAGAGGATCGGCGAGCCCGGCAGCGACAGCAGCAGGGCCGTGAACAGCTCGATCTGGTTGCGGTCGTTGTCGAGCAGGGGGGCGAGCCGGCGGCGGATGCCGATGTTGGCGCGCATGCGCGGGTCCTTGGCGTACTCCGCGTACATGTAGTCGCGCTCTTCGTCGGTGACCATCTCCAGGGTCAGCTCGTCGTGGTTGCGCAGGAAGATGCCCCACTGGCAGTGGGAGGGGATGGCCGGGGTCTTGGCCAGGATCTCCGAGACCGGGTAGCGGGACTCGCGCCGCACGGCCATGAAGATGCGGGGCATCACCGGGAAGTGGAAGGCCATGTGGCACTCGTCGCCGCCGCTGGCGTAGTCGCCGAAGTAGTCGACCACGTCCTCCGGCCACTGGTTCGCCTCCGCCAGGAGGACCGTGTCCGGGTAGTGGGCGTCGATCTCCTTGCGCACCCGCTTCAGGAACTCGTGGGTCGCCGGGAGGTTCTCGCAGTTGGTGCCCTCCTCGGCGTACAGGTAGGGCACGGCGTCCAGCCGGAAGCCGTCGATGCCGAGGTCGAGCCAGAACCGCAGCGCGGAGATCATCTCCTCCTGCACCGCCGGGTTCTCGTAGTTGAGGTCGGGCTGGTGGGAGAAGAACCGGTGGAAGAAGTACTGCTTGCGCACCGGGTCGAAGGTCCAGTTGGAGACCTCGGTGTCGACGAAGATGATCCGGGCGTCCTGGTACTGCTTGTCGTCGTCGGCCCACATGTAGTAGTCGCCGTAGGGGCCGTCGGGGTCCTTGCGGGACTCCTGGAACCACGGGTGCTGGTCGCTGGTGTGGTTCATGACGAAGTCGATGATGACCCGCATGCCCCGCTGGTGGGCGGCGTCGACGAACTCCACGAAGTCGGCGAGGTCGCCGAACTCCGGCAGCACCGCCGTGTAGTCGGAGACGTCGTAACCGCCGTCGCGCAGGGGCGACTTGAAGAACGGCGGCAGCCAGAGGCAGTCGACGCCGAGCCACTGCAGGTAGTCGAGTTTGGCGGTCAGGCCCTTGAGGTCGCCGACGCCGTCCCCGTTGCTGTCCTGGAAGGAACGGACGAGGACCTCGTAGAAGACGGCACGCTTGAACCACTCCGGGTCACGGTCCTGGGCGGGTGTGTCCTCGAAGGTGTCCGGGACGGGCTCGTTGACGATCATGGTGTGGGTGACCCTCCGGTCTGCGGGTTGGACGGTCGCAGGACGGTGAGCACGTGCGCCGGCCGGATGCCGGGTTCCAGGCGCACGTAGTTGGCCCTGCCCCAGTGGTAGGTCTCGCCGGTGAGCTCGTCGCGCACCGGCACCGACTCGTGCCAGTCCAGGCCGAGTTGCGGCATGTCCAACGAGACCGTGGCCTCCTGGGTGTGGTGAGGGTCGAGGTTGGCGACCACCAGAACCGTGTTCGAACCGTGCCGCTTCGAGTACGCGATCACCTCCTCCTTGTCCGCGTGGTGGAAGTGCAGGTCGCGCAGCTGCCGCAGGGCCGGACTGCGCCGGCGGATGTCGTTGAGGCGGGTGATGAGGGGGGTGATGGTGCGTCCCTCGCGTTCGGCGGTTTCCCAGTCGCGGGGCCGCAGCTGGTACTTCTCCGAGTCGAGGTACTCCTCGCTGCCCTCGCGCAGCGGGGTGTTCTCGCACAGTTCGTAGCCGGAGTAGACGCCCCAGGCGGGGGAGAGGGTGGCGGCGAGGACGGCGCGGACCTCGAAGGCCGGGCGGCCGCCGTGCTGGAGGTAGGCGTGCAGGATGTCGGGGGTGTTGACGAAGAAGTTGGGCCGCATGTAGCTCGCGGCCTCGCCCGACAGCTCGGTCAGGTACTCCGTCAGCTCCTGCTTGGTGTTGCGCCAGGTGAAGTACGTGTACGACTGCTGGAAGCCGATCTGGGCCAGGGTGTGCATCATCGCCGGGCGGGTGAACGCCTCGGCCAGGAAGATCACGTCCGGGTCGGTGCGGTTGACCTCGGCGATGACCCGTTCCCAGAACACGACGGGCTTGGTGTGCGGGTTGTCGACGCGGAAGATCCGCACTCCGTGGCCCATCCAGAACCTGAGGATGCGCACGGTCTCGGCGACCAGGCCGTCCATGTCCCGGTCGAAGGCGATCGGGTAGATGTCCTGGTACTTCTTCGGCGGGTTCTCCGCGTGGGCGATGGACCCGTCGGGGCGGTGGTGGAACCACTCCGGGTGCTTGTGCACCCAAGGGTGGTCCGGCGAGCACTGCAGGGCGAAGTCCAGGGCGATCTCCAGGCCGTGGCCGCGGGCCTCCTCCACGAACCGGTCGAAGTCCTCGATCGTGCCCAGCTCGGGGTGGACGGCGTCGTGGCCGCCCTCGGGCGAGCCGATCGCCCAGGGCACCCCCACATCCCGCGGGCCGGCGGACAGCGTGTTGTTCGGGCCCTTGCGGAAGGTCGTGCCGATGGGATGGACCGGCGGCAGGTAGACCACGTCGAAACCCATCCGCGCGATCGCCGGCAGCCGCCGCGCGGCCGTGCGGAACGTGCCGTGCGGAACCTCCCGCGTGCCCTCCGACCGCGGGAAGAACTCGTACCACGACCCGAACAACGCCCGCTCCCGCTCCACCAGCAGCGGCATCGGGTCCGAGGCGGTGACCAGTTCCCGCAGCGGATACCGGGCGAGAGCCTCCTCCACCTCCGGCGTCAGCGCCGCCGCCAGCCGGACGGCGGACGTGCGGGACTCGTCCCGCAGCGCTCCGGCCGCGGCCAGCACCGGCTCCCGCTCCCGGTCGGGCATGCCGTCGGCCGCCCGCTCGTACAGCCGGGCGCCCTCCTCCAGTACGAGACCGGTGTCGATCCCGGCCGGGATCTTGATGCCGGCGTGGTGGCGCCAGGTGGTGACGGGGTCGGCCCAGGCCTCGACCGTGAAGGTCCAGTGGCCGGGCGTTCCCGCGGTGACGGTGGCGCCCCAGCGGTCGGTGCCGGGGGCCAGTTCACGCATCGGAGTCCATGGGCCGGGCCGGCCCTCGGGGTCGCGCAGCACGACATTGGCGGCTACCGCGTCATGGCCCTCGCGGAACACGGTGGCCGAGATCTCGAAGCGCTCCCCGGTCACCGCCTTGGCGGGCCGCCGGCCGTGCTGGACGACCGGGCGGACGTCGAGAACCGGTATGCGCCCGACGGCGGTCACCACACCCGCGGAGGGTGGCTCCGGGGCCGGTGGACCGCTGTCGGCCGGGCGCACCGGGGGCGAGCCGGTGCTGCTGGTGGTCGGGGTCACTGGCGAGTGGTGCGTGGCGGGCATCACCGCTCCTGTCCGCGTCAACGTGGGTGGGCGGATTGCTGTGGGGAGGTGGGTTCTGCGTGAGGTGCCTGTGAGGTGTACCGCAGGAGCCTTCCCACCCTATTCGGGTGGGCAATCCGGCACTTTGTTAACTACTCACGCGTATGTCTACACACAAGTCCGGCCCCGCGGCAGCAGGATGAGGCCGGTGGCCGGACTGTGCCATCAAGCCCGCGGTACCTGGAGAAGTCCGTTCGGTGAACGGAGCCTTCCGCCGGACGGCTCGCCGGTCCCCGAGCCCCTCGTGGCGCCCGCGCGACCGGGCCGCGACGGCCCCGGCAGGTGCGCCCTCACCGGGTGCCGCGGCACCGCTGACGTGCGGTTACGTCAGGCGCGGAGCGGAGCGGAACCGAGCGGGCGGCCCCGGCGGCGCCGCGGCCAGGGGCCGCCGGGGCGGGGGCGGCGCCGGCGCGGAGGGGGCCGGCGCGGCGCCGTGGCGGTGGCGGGCGGCGTGCCCCGCACGGTCCGGTACCGCCCGTGGCGGGGGCCTTCCGGGCCCTCACGGGGCCCTGAAGTCTGGCCGGAAATGCGTGCTTGCCGGACCGTGCCGGTCCGCCTCCGGCGGCGGTTCGTCCGGCGCCGCCCGCGCAGGTCCGGACGCCGTCCGAAAGGGCCGTGGCGCGCGGCACCGTGGCCGGACCCCGCCCGGCGCCCGGCGCCCGGCGCCGCGCCCGGGTCCGCGCCGCGGCGGCGCGCCGTCCCGCAGTTGGGGGGCGCAGCGGCGTGTCGGCCGGTCCGGCCCGGGGAAGGACCGCGTGGGGCGGGTGGCATGCGGCGTGTGGTGGACGACGTGCGGCGTGTGGCCCGGGGGCGGCCCGTGGGGGCGGAATCGGCCATATCGGCGCGGGAAGGTGCGGGCGCCACGGTCCTTCGAGTTGGCCACCCCGAGGCCGGGTAGCCACTACCGTCGACAGGGACAAACAACGCACATCGCGTCCGTCAGCGCAGCGACAAGGTGGAACCGTGAAGGCGATCCGTCGATTCACCGTCCGTCCCGTTCTCCCCGAACCCCTCCGGCCGCTGAGCGACCTGGCGCGCAACCTGCGCTGGTCCTGGCACGCGGAGACGCGTGATTTATTCCAGTCCGTCGATCCCGACCGCTGGGCCGCCTCGGGCGGTGATCCGGTGCGGCTGCTGGGCAGCGTGCCGCCCGCCCGGCTCGCCGAGCTGGCCGAGGACCGCCGGTTCCTGCGCCGGCTGACCACGGTCGCCGACGACCTGCACGACTACGTCACCGGCGACCGCTGGTACCAGACGCGGTCCGGGGAACTCCCCGCCGCCGTCGCCTACTTCTCACCCGAGTTCGGCATCACCGCCGCCCTCCCCCAGTACTCCGGCGGCCTCGGCATCCTCGCCGGGGACCACCTCAAGGCGGCCAGCGACCTCGGCGCGCCGCTGATCGGCGTCGGCCTGCTCTACCGGCACGGCTACTTCCGCCAGACGCTGTCCCGCGACGGCTGGCAGCAGGAGCACTACCCCGTCCTCGACCCCAACGAGCTGCCCCTCGCCCTGCTGAAGGAGTCCGACGGCACGCCCGCCCACGTCGCCCTCGCGCTGCCCGGCGGCCGGTCGCTGCGCGCCCGGATCTGGCTGGCCCAGGTCGGCCGGGTGCCGCTGCTGCTGCTCGACTCGGACGTCGAGGAGAACGAACCCGGCGAGCGCTGTGTGACCGACCGGCTGTACGGCGGCGGCAGCGAGCACCGGCTGCTCCAGGAGATGCTGCTCGGCATAGGAGGAGTGCGGGCGGTGCGGACGTACTGCCGGCTCACCGGGCACCCGGAGCCCGAGGTGTTCCACACCAACGAGGGACACGCGGGCTTCCTCGGCCTGGAGCGGATCGCGGAACTCTGTGCGGACGGCCTGGAGTTCGACTCGGCGCTGGAGGCGGTGCGGGCCGGCACCGTCTTCACCACCCACACGCCCGTCCCGGCCGGCATCGACCGCTTCGACCGGGAGCTGGTCGCCCGGCACTTCGGCGCCGACGCCGAACTGCCCGCCATCGACGTGGACCGCGTCCTCCAGCTCGGCAGGGAGACCTACCCCGGCGGTGCGCCCGGCCTGTTCAACATGGCGGTCATGGGCCTGCGCCTGGCCCAGCGCGCCAACGGGGTGTCCCTGCTGCACGGCAGGGTGAGCCGGGAGATGTTCGCCGGGCTGTGGCCCGGGTTCGACCCCGAGGAGGTGCCGATCACCTCCGTCACCAACGGGGTGCACGCCCCGACCTGGGTGGCCCCCGAGGTGTTCCGGCTGGGTGCCCGGCAGATCGGCGTCCAGCGCACCGAGGACGCCCTGACCACCGGCGCCTCAGACCGCTGGGACGCCGTCGCCGACATCCCCGACCAGGACATCTGGGAGCTGCGCCGGACTCTGCGCGAGCAGCTCGTGACGGAGGTGCGCGAACGGCTGCGCACCGCCTGGCGGCAGCGCGGCGCCGGCACGGCGGAGCTGGGCTGGATCGACGGTGTGCTGGACCCGGACGTCCTGACCATCGGCTTCGCCCGGCGCGTCCCCTCCTACAAGCGGCTGACGCTGATGCTGCGCGACCGCGACCGGCTGACGGAGCTGCTGCTGCACCCCGAGCGGCCGGTGCAGATCGTCGTGGCGGGCAAGGCGCACCCGGCGGACGACGGCGGCAAGCGCCTGATCCAGGAGCTGGTCCGGTTCGCGGACGACCCGCGGGTGCGGCACCGGATCGTCTTCCTCCCCGACTACGGCATGGCGATGGCGCAGAAGCTCTACCCGGGCTGCGACATCTGGCTGAACAACCCGCTGCGCCCGCTGGAGGCGTGCGGGACGAGCGGCATGAAGGCGGCGCTCAACGGCTGCCTGAACCTCTCCGTGCTGGACGGCTGGTGGGACGAGTGGTTCCAGCCGGACTTCGGCTGGGCGATCCCCACCGCGGACGGCCACGACACCGACCCGGACCGGCGGGACGACATCGAGGCGGCAGCCCTGTACGACCTGCTGGAGCAGCGGATCACCCCGCGCTTCTACGAGCGCGGCCAGGACGGGCTTCCCGACCGCTGGATCGAGATGGTCCGGCAGACGCTCGGCCGGCTCGGCCCGAAGGTGCTGGCGGGCCGGATGGTCCGGGAGTACGTGGAGCGGCTGTACGCCCCCGCCGCCCTCTCGCACCGCGCGATGGACCCGGACTCCGCGCGGGAGCTGGCCGAGTGGAAGGCCCGGGTCCGCTCGGCCTGGCACGCGGTGGCGGTCGATCACGTCGAGACCTCCGCGACCCGGGCCACCGCCGAACTCGGCACCACCCTCACCCTGCGGGTCCGGGTCCGGCTCGGCGAGCTGGCGCCCGACGACGTCGAGGTGCAGGCGGTGTCCGGGCGTGTGGACTCCGAGGACCGCATCGCCGGCGCCTCGTCCGTGCCGCTCAAGCCGGCCGGCGGCCCCGACATGGAGGGCCGCTGGCTCTACGAGGGCCCGCTCTGCCTGGACCGCACCGGCCCCTTCGGCTACACCGTCCGCATCCTCCCCGCCCACCGGCTGCTCGCCTCCGGGGCGGAGGCGGGCCTGCTGGCGGTGCCGACGGACGAGGTGCGGGAGGCGGCGGGGGTGCTGATGCGGTAGGGCTCAGCCCTCCGGGTCCCGGCCGCACAGGGCGCGCAGCACCTTCCCGCACCGCCTTGCGTAGGCGTGCTGGAGCCCACGGGTGGCCGGGCCGCCGGCCTTGGCGTACCAGCGGGCCGCGCGGCTGAAGGCGGAGACGGTCAGCCAGACCGTGCCGTCGCCGGTGCGGTTCACGACGAAGGACTCCTCGCCGCACTCGGGGTGGCCGGGCAGGGTGCCGTAGGCCCAGCCGGCGCGGCGGGGTTCGTCGACGGTCCAGACGATCCGGCAGGGGGCCTTGACCAGTCCGGCGAGTGTGACGGTGACCGTCACGTCCGGGGCGGCGCGGCCGGCGCTCGCGTCGATGCCGACGCCCATCGCCCGGTGCATCTCCCAGGTGCACACCGCCTCGGCGGCCCGGCGGAAGATCTCGTGGCCCTCGCCGATCCGGGTGCGGACGTCCATGCGGTGGAAGCCGGGCGGGCAGAAACCCGGCTCGCGGGTCGCGCCGACGTCCGCGTAGGTGAATTCCCCAAGAGACATGCGCCCCAGCCTAGGGGGCGTCCCGTCGGTCCTGCCGGGCTGCCGGGCCCGGCCGACGGGACACCCCCTGGTGCGGCACCCGGCGTCGTCCGCCCGCCGGGTGCCGTCCGGCTGATCCGGTGCGCCGGTCAGTTGACGTTGACGGCCGCCCAGGCCGCGGCCACCGTCTTGTACTCGGTGCTGGTGGCGCCGTAGAGCGCCGAGGCCGCGTTCAGGGTCGCCGTGCGGGCGCCCTTGTAGTTGGTGGTCGACGTCATGTACGTGGTGAGCGCCTTGTACCAGATCGCCGCGGCCTTGGCGCGGCCGATGCCGGTGACCGTGGAGCCGTTGTACGTCGGGGAGTTGTAGCTGACGCCGTTGACGGTCTTGGCGCCGCTGCCCTCGCTGAGCAGGTAGAAGAAGTGGTTCGCGGGGCCGGAGGAGTAGTGGACGTCCAGGCTGCCCAGCGACGCGGACCAGTAGTCGGCCGAGGCGCCGTCCTTGCTCGGCTTGTCCATGTGGCGCAGCGGGGTGCCGTCGCCGTTGATGTCGATCTTCTCGCCGATGAGGTAGTCACCCGGGTCGGAGGGGTTGCCCGCGGAGAACTCGACCGCCGCGCCGAAGATGTCGGAGGTGGCCTCGTTGAGGCCGCCGGACTCACCGGAGTAGTTGAGGCCCGCGGTGTTCGAGGTGACGCCGTGGGTCATCTCGTGGGCGGCGACGTCCAGCGAGGTGAGCGGCTTGGTGTTGCCCTCGCCGTCGCCGTACGTCATGCAGAAGCAGCTGTCGGACCAGAAGGCGTTGACGTAGGCGTTGCCGTAGTGGACGCGCGAGTAGGCGGCCTTGCCGTCGTTCTTGATGCCGTTGCGGCCGAAGGTGTTCTTGTAGTAGTCCCAGGTGGCCTGGGCGCCGTAGGCGGCGTCGACGGCGGCCGTCTGGTCGGTGGAGGAGCTGGAGGCGGTGCCGGTGCCCCAGGTGTCGTCGGCGTCGGTGAACAGGGTGCCGGCCGAGCCGCTGGTGGAGCGGGCCTTGTTGTACGTCTTGTGGCCGCCGCGCGAGCGGTCGTAGAGCTGGTACGCCGAGCCCGACAGGTAGGTGCCGAGGGTGACGGTGCCGTTGTAGAGGCCCTTGCCGGTGCCGGTCTCGATGCCCTGGTACTCGTAGAGCTTCTCGCCGGTGGCCGCGTCGGTGATGACGTGCAGCTCGTTCGGGGTGCCGTCCGACTGGAAGCCGCCGACGACCGTCTCGTAGGCGAGGGTGGGCCTGCCGTCCGCCGCCCAGATCACCTTGCGCGGGGCCTTGGCGGCGTCCGGCCGGGTGCCGCCGAGCGCCTTGGCCCGCTTGAGGGCCCGGCTCTCGGCACCGGCCGCGCTGATCTCGGGGGTGAGGTCGGCGACCGCGATGCGGGCCTTGACGGCCTTGGTGACGCCCTCGGTCTTCCCGGCCGGGCTCTCGTGCACGACGAGGTCGCCGCCGAGGACGGGGAGTCCGGCGTAGGTGCGCTCGTAGCGGGTGTGGAGACTGCCGTCGGCGTCCTTGACGACGTCGCGGACGACCAGTTCCTCCCGGGCGCCGAGGCCTATCTCGTCGGCGGTCCGCTCGGTGGCGGCGTCGGCCTGGCGGATCAGGGCCGTGCGGGTGGCGGGGGAGAGGGCCAGCGGGGTGGCGGCGCGGGCGGCCGGCACCGCGGAGGAGTCCTGGGCGGTGGCGGCACCGGTGGTGAGACCGGTGGTGAGGAGGGCTCCGGCGGCGACCGCGGTGGCCAGCGCGAGGGTGGTGCGCCGGTGACGCGCGGAACGACGGGAGGGCGTGGGGGACACACAAACTCCTTGGTGGGGGTTGCGGGGAAGCTGTGCGGCGGGTGGGGGAAGCCTGGCATCGGTGGTGCGTACATGTCAGGACCCTGAAGTGATGTTGGCCGAAAACCGACTGCCAAGAAAACGTTTCGGGAAGGTAAAGCGGGTATACGAAAGGGGCGCCGCCCCAGGGGAGTTGCCCCCGGCACGGCGCCCCGCGCGCTGCCCGCTCCCGGTTTACGGGAAGGTCAGCTTCCAGCTGTTGATGTACCCGGTGTCGGCGGCCGCGTTGTCCTGCACCCGCAGCAGCCAGGTGCCGTTGGCCACCTCGGACGAGGCGTTCACCGTGTACGTGGTGTTGAGGTTGTCCGCGCTGCCTCCGGTGCCGTAGCCCTTCAGCGTGTAGGCCGTGCCGTCGGGCGCGACCAGCTGCACCTGGAGGTCACCGATGTAGGTGTGCACGATGTCCACCGCGACCTGGAGGTTGCTCGGCGCGTTGCCGGTGCGGCCCGTCACGGTGATCGGCGAGGTGACCGCGGCGCCCCGGTCCGGGATCGCCACGTCGGCGGTGTTCTCGAACGACGTGCCGCCACCGCCGCCGCCGGAGCGCGAGCCGACCGCGACGCCCGCCCACGCGTCCTGCACCGCCTTGTACTCGGCGCTCGTGGTGCCGTACAGCTCACCCGCGGCCGCCAGCGTCCCGGTGCGGGCGCCCGCGTAGTTGGTGGTGGAGGTGAACTTGGTGGTGAGCGCCTTGAACCAGATCTGCTCCGCCTTGGCCCGGCCGATGCCGGTGACCGGCAGCCCGTCCGCGGTGGGCGAGTTGTAGCTGACGCCGTTGATGGTCTTGGCGCCGCTGCCCTCGCTCAGCAGGTAGAAGAAGTGGTTCGCCGGGCCGGAGGAGTAGTGCACGTCGATCGAGCCGATACCGGAGTACCAGTTGTCCTTCGACGAGCCGTCCTTGCTCGGCTTGTCCATGTAGCGCAGCGGCGTGCCGTCGCCGTTGATGTTGATCTCCTCG